>JBOGJS010000236.1:0-33033 GCA_050745365.1 Terriglobia bacterium | reverse complement strand
GAATCTGGTTGCGGAGCATATTTCGCCGCCGCTCTCTGAGGACGTACGGATTACGCTCAAGGTCAGCCAGAACCTGCATGCGAGCGTCATGCCGTTCATCCTGGGCGCTGTGCTGGGCCATGCCACGCAAAGCGTCGACCAAGCGGGTTTTGACCTTGAGCGCGCCTTTCTGGAAAAAGCGGGCCTGGATTTGAGTGGTGCATCGCAGTCAGACGGGGCGGGCGGCTCGGAGGCGGCATTCTTCACTCCGGACTTCGTAGTACATTATCTTGTGTTCATGAAGTATCAGAAATGCTTTCCCCAATTCTTTGCCGGTCTGCCTGTCCTCGGGCGCGATGGGACACTCGCGAAGGTTCAGGTGGGCTCGCCTGCGGCTGGCCACGTCTTCGCCAAAACGGGCACCTATTTTGCTTATGACGAGCTCAACCGCAACGATATGGTGACCGGCAAAGGACTTGCCGGCTATTTGACAACCCTCGGCGGGCAGGATCTGGCGTTCGCCATCTACGCCAATGGAGTTGCGGTACCCAAAACCGATGATTCTATCAGCAAGATTGTGGGCCAGGCACTCGGCGAGATTGCCGCCGCAGCGTATCTCAAACCGGCGAGCAGCTTCGATCCTTCGCCGGCTCGAAAATAAGACGCAGCGCCGGGCTTTATGCCTGCGCCTGCCGCCCTGAAGGGCGGCAATTCTCGCAAACTCCATGAGCAAGTCTCCAGAAACGGACGCTTGGTAAGCAAGACATCGAAATCGCGCTGAAGGCAACTCGAATCGCGCCGCTTCTGTTCCAAACCTCGACTCACGACACCTACGATCAATCCTCCGCCACGATCTCTTCTCCCCAAAGGCTCCGAGCGACAAAAAGGGGGTTAGATTAAACCGAGCTTATTCGTTTTAACTTTCTACTTTTATGCATCTGGCTTCGCGTGATACCCCTGAAATCATGGGGGAATCGCGTGTGTCTTGCCGGGCTACGGCTCTACAATGAACACCTTCGAATCGTTGGCGCTCTTCAATCTCTTCGTGCTGGCAGTGCTGGCACTGGACCTCGGCTTCTTCCATCGCAAGGCCCATGCCGTGTCGCGCCGCGAAGCGGCGCTCTGGAGCGCCTTCTGGGTGGCCGTGTCCGTGGGCTTCGCTTTTCTGGTTTACTTCTGGCAAGGCCACGGGCGAGCTCTTGAGTTCTTAACCGCGTATATTCTTGAAAACTCGCTGGCGCTCGATAATCTTGCTGTCTTTGCACTGCTTTTTGCGACGATGGCGATTCCGGCGAGGTTCCAGCACAAGGTGCTCTTCTGGGGTGTGCTTTGGGCGCTGGTGATGCGCGGATTCTTCATTCTTTCCGGTGCGGCCCTGATTGCGCGTTTCGGGTGGATACTATATATCCTTGCCGGATTTCTCCTTGTCACCGGCGCACTGCTCCTTCTCAGAAGGGAAATCCTTTCGGCCCCGAGCCGTGCAGTCCGCGTGGCACGGAAGCTCTTTCCTGTCACTGAGGAGTACCAGGGCGCCTCGTTCTTTGTCTGGCGCAATCGCAAGCTTCTTGCTACGCCTCTCCTCGTCGCCCTCATCATGATTGAGCTTTCAGACCTCCTCTTAGCCGCGGATTCTATACCCGCGGTCTTTACCGTGACCCGTGACCCGCTGATTGCATACAGCGGCACCATTCTTGCCGTGCTCGGATTGCGCTCTCTCTACTTCCTGCTGGCAGGCACCCTCACCAAAATTCGTTATCTCCGGACAGGGCTTTCTGCGGTGTTAATCTTCCTCGGCGCCAAGATGTGCTTCGCGCATTTTTATAAAATGCCGGTGGAGTATTCACTTCTCGCGATTGTCGCGATTCTCGGTGTGACGGTGATTGCTTCCCGCCGCTCGAAGCGCCCGCCGACTGCTCACGCAGAGCCGGAGCCTGAGAGAATGACGGTCGGAATGCGCTAGCGGAAGATTTCCCCTTTTGCGATCTCACAGATGGCGACGACCGCGGGGTTTTTAATCTTTCTTTCCACCGAGATGGCATAAAAGTGAGCACGAACGGCATTCGTGGTCCCAACACGGAGGAAACCGTAGTTGCGCCGCATTTCATGATCCAGAACCCGCGGGGCGGCGAGAAGACCTCTTCCCGCCGACGCAAACATCCGGAGAAGAGAGAAATCATCGAACGCTCCCACCAGGACAGGCCGGATTCCCTGAGATTCGAACCACTCGTTAAGGTCCCTGCGGAGGGATGCACTCTCAGTCGGCATGAGGAGCGGGGCCCCGTCCAGAGATTGCGGGAAGGCTTTGCCCAGCTTCTTCACGATTTTCGGCTGCCCGTAAAATCCAAGCCCACAATCGCCGATCGGGTGGTTGAATGCCCGGACGTTGACGCCAGGGCCAATGGGAGCGTCCGAAAGCACGAGATCAAGCTGCTGCACGGCCAGCAGCGCCAGCAAGCGATCCGGCGGATCCTCGCGGCAGACGATTTGTACGGGTGATGGCAAGCGAAAGGCAGGCTCGATCAGGCGGTAAACAATCGTTTTAGGAAGCACATCGGCAACGCCGACCAGCAGTTGCAAGGGGCGCCCCGTCGGGCGGCCCTTGAGTGTATCCATCATCTCGCGGCCCAGCGAGAAAATCTCTTCGGCGTAACGATAGACCACTTGGCCCGACTCGGTGAGGACAAGCCGTCGGCCCGAGCGAGTGAAAAGGTCCTCGCCGAGCCTCTCCTCAAGATTTCCGATCTGCGCGCTGATTGTTGGCGGCGCGAGCCGCAGTTCCTCCGAGGCCTTCGCGATGCTTCCTTTCCTCGCAACCATCCAGAAGTATAAAAGATGATGGTAGTTGAGCCATTCCACAGGTTCATCATACTTAGAGAAAATCGATTTGTCCTGATCTCAGTTTTGACGATGCTAGAATAGATTCATGACCCCGGAAGAAATCGATCGCCATTTCGAGTTCATCATCAAGCAGCAAGCGCAATTTGCCGCAGATGTTCAGGAGATCAATGCCACGCTCAAGGTGCAGTCTGACCTACTGGTGAAGCAGAATGGCGCCATCGTGTTCATAGTAGACAGCCTCGGGAAACTCGCCGAAGCGCAACGGCAAAGCGAAGAGCGTTGGGAGAAGCGGTGGGAGGATCTGGGGCAAGCTCAAAAAGAGACGGAAGAGCGCCTCAACGCCTTTATCACTTTTGTCGAGAAGTACATCTCCGCGCACGGTAACGGCCATAAGACCGAATAGCCTTGCTCCCGCATTTCAGAATTTACCCTTCATCTCATTCGATGGCCATTGTCTGCTCGCACAGAACAAATCGACCGCGCCGTTTACCCTGGACGCTCTGAACGTGTGAATAAATCAACGGTGACTGTCATGCTGAGCGAAGCGAAGCATCCCTGTATGTAGAAAATGAAGCAAATACACGGATTCTTCGTCGCCTATAGCTCCCCAGTATGACAGGCGACGCGTTTTGCGCAGCAAATTCGAATTTATTCACACGTTCTCTAACACACCGCGGGTTCCGGTGTTATCCCGCCCAGTTTGACACGCGGCATCGGACCGCAGTTTCCTCACGGCGTATCATAGGGTAAGACGGCTGTACGCGCATGAGACGTGCCTCTCCGCATGAATGAAAGCCTTTTGAAAAAAGCCGAATTGGTTCCCGAACAGCCGGGAGTCTACATCTACAAGGACGCCGCGGGATGTCCTGTTTACGTCGGAAAAGCAAAATCCCTGCGTAGCCGCCTCCGTTCTTATTTCCAGGAGTCACGCCTGCCGGACGTGAAGCGTGAGCGGATGCTGGACGCCGCGGAAGACCTTGAATGGATTCTCGTGGATAACGAGAAAGAGGCCATGGCGCTTGAGAATAACCTCATCAAACAGTTCAAGCCGCGATACAACATACTGCTGCGCGACGATAAGAGCTATCCTTCCATTAAACTGACGCTTTCAGAGCGCTTCCCCCGCGTTTACGTCACGCGCAGGCTGAAAAAGGATGGCTCGCTGTATTTCGGCCCTTATTTCCCCGCCCGCCTGGCCTATCGGGTGGTGGACTTGATCCACCGCTATTTTCAGATCCCTTCGTGCCATGTGGACCTCACGCGCTATCACCCGCGCCCATGTCTGCAGTTTTACATCCGGCGATGCCTGGGGCCGTGCGTGGAAGGGCTGACGACACTTGAAATCTACGCGGATCGCGTCCGGCAAATCCGAATGCTGCTCGAAGGACGGGTGAGCGACCTTTTGCGCGACCTGCATCAACAGATGATGAAGGCCTCCGAGGATCAGCGCTACGAAGATGCCGCCCGGCTGCGCGACCAGATCGGCGTGGTCGAGCAGATCCGTGAGCGCCAGAAAATGGTGGCTTCGCGGGGCGACGACGTGGACATTCTCGGGTTTCACCAAGAAGGACCATTGGTCGCCGTCAACCTCTTCCACCTGCGCGGCGGCCGCGTGGTGGACCGGCGCGAGTTCTTCTGGGAGGATCTTGACCCATTCGCCCCGCACGAGTTTTTTTCATCATTGCTTAAACAGCTCTATCTTGACCTCCAGCACTTGCCAGGCGCAATTCACGTTCCCGTTGAGTTCGACGACCGTGAGATGCTCGAGGAGATACTCTCGGAAAAGTCCGGGCGCCGCGTCCGGATATTCACCCCTCAGGCCGGTTCCCGGCGCGCGATGCTCGAGCTGGTCGCCCGAAACGCACGGCACTCTTTCGAGCGCCGCTTCCGCATCTCGAAGCCTCAGACGCGCGAAATGCTCGGCAACCTGGCCGAAGCACTCGATCTTCTCCAAGCCCCTCGAAGAATTGAAGCTTTCGATGTCTCGCACATTCAAGGCAGCGACATCGTGGCTTCAATGGTGGTCTGGGAAGATGGCATCATGAAAAAATCGGATTACCGAAAATTCATCATTAAGACAGTCCCTCATAACGATGATTTTGCCAGTATGCATGAAGTCGTCACTCGCCGTTATCGGCGACTGATTGAAGAGAAAAGCAAGTTTCCCGACCTGATTCTCGTCGATGGCGGGGTCGGGCAGCTTCATGCTGCTGCCGCAGCGCTGGAGGCCCTCCAGGTGATCAACCAGCCGCTTGCAAGCATTGCTAAACGGGAGGAGATTCTTTACGCCCTGGGGCGGGAAGATGAACCGATCATCCTGGACCACCATTCACCGGCCCTGCACCTGATTCAACAAATCCGGAACGAAGCGCATCGCTTCGCCGTCACGTTCCACCGGTCCCGGCGGACGCAGCGCGAGATCACAACGGCATTGCTGGAAATACCCGGCGTGGGCGAAAGAACCGCCCAAAAACTGCTCTCGCATTTTGGAAGCATGGATACCATTGGGAAGCTTTCGGAAGAGGAATTAAGCCAGGTTGTAAAACCAAGCCAAGCCAAGACCATTCACGAACACTTTATGGACGACAATACGGCCTGATGTTTTAGTCCGTCCAGACGGCTTATTATCCATATGCTTACGGAAGTGCTGTTCCTGTATCGCTCAGATTACATTTGGGTTAGAATGGATTTAGTTTAGAAGAGAACGGAGGTTCCAATGGCAAGACGGTTTACGGGATATACGTTCGCATATTTTTTGGCTGGTATTGGATTCGGAGCAGTTCTGGCGCTTCTTTACGCGCCCAGGAGTGGAGAAGAAACTCGGGAAGCAATCAACCAAAAAGTCGAGGAAGGCAAGGCCTATGTGGCGGGTCGCGGGAAGGAGATTCGGCGCAAGGCGGAGGATGTGGTTGTCGAAGGCAAGCGAAAGATGCAGGATTTGTCCGCGCAAGGCAAGGATTTCGCCGCGAAGATAGGGATCAAGTGCGAAAGTTAAGGCTTTTGGGCTCTAACTAGAAACGAAGAGGAGGTACAGCAATGAGCGATATCGAAAATAGTGCTTCGAAATTTAGCTATTTTCTGGCTGGCATCGGTTTTGGTGCACTGCTGACCTTGTTGTTAGCTCCCCGGAGCGGCCAGGAGACCCGGGACTTGATCAGTGCCAAGGCTAACCAGGGAAAAGAATACGTGACGACGAAGAGTAAAGAGATGCGCGGGCAGGCCGAGGGACTGGTCGGGCGAGCCAAAGATATGGTTGCGCAGCAGAAAGAGCAGCTTTCGGCGGCGCTTGAAGCAGGCAAGCAAGCTTATCAGGAAGAAAAAACCAAACCCTGACGGTGCCCGAGCGCACCATCGCGGGGAAGGGATAACGTGATATGGACCACGATACTCTGATCGCTGTGTTCGTGGTGATTGCGGCCGTTGCCATCGTGATCCAGATGGCCGTTCTGCTGGGTTTTTTCCTCATCGCGCTGAGAATTCGTAAGCAGGTATCAGAGATTGCCCGCGATGCCCGGCAGTATATGGACCGCGTGGCAGCGGCCGCCCTGGAAATCGTTACCGGCTCGCGCGCGCCGATCAAGGAGGTCACGGCCAACGTTGCAGAAACGAGCCGGATTGTCCGCGAGCGAGCGAGCCGGCTGGACGAAGCAGTAGGCGATTTTACGGAAAAGACTCGCCAACAGGTCGATCGCATCGATTCACTTGTTTCCAGCCTCGTGGACCGAGTTGACGGTACCGCAAACTCCGTTCAGCGGAACATTCTTGGACCGCTTCAGGAAGCGGGTGCAATATTCAGAGGGATTCAGACAGGGCTTGATTTCCTGTTTTCCCACCGCCAGTCAGCGGCAGCCCGCGAAGCCAAGCACGACGGAGAAATGTTCATCTAAGGGGTCCACCTCGAAGCCGATCCGCGCTGCCATCTTGGCCCGCACAGCGGCGATCCGACGAGTTCCGTTGCTCGGGAAAATTGCCCGAATTACCCCTCACCCGCCCTTCTTCGTCGGGCACCCTTATCCCCTGCGAGAGGGTGGCGAGCGACGCGAGTCGGGTGAGGGGGTCTCGCGTAGGCGGGGAGGCGTCGATGGGCACCTTTTCAGTTTTCGGCCGGCTCAGGGTTGCAATTCTGGTTGCACTTGCAGGCGCCATTTTCCTGCCTGGCGGGAGAATGTTGGCTGCGGGGGTGCGGAACCCGTGGCCGCAGTCGCAGCTCCTCGCTCCACAGGCGTTGGCGACAGAGATTCGGGCGAAGAAGTCGCCACAGCCGGTCATCGTTTGTGTCGGGTTTCAGTTTGAGTATCAAGCGGCGCACATCCCCGGGGCCCTGCTGAAGGGGCCAGCGAGAACGTCCGCCGGAATCAGAAGTCTCACCGAGTGGGCACGTTCAGTACCGAAAAATTCGCCGGTCGTCATCTATTGTGGCTGCTGCCCTTTCGCTGAATGTCCCAATATTCGCCCGGCGTACGTGGCGCTGCGCCGTGTAGGACTGACTCACGTTCGGGTGTTATACCTGGAGCATAGCTTCCTCAGGGACTGGATCCGAAGAGGATATCCTGTCCAGCGAATGAAATGACGGCCCATAAATTCCAATTCGCCGAACGAATGTCCCGGCTAGGCATGGAAGGTGCGTTTGAAGTGCTTGCCCGCGCCCAGCAGCTTGAGGCGCGCGGCCGGGACGTGGTTCACCTGGAGATTGGCGAGCCGGATTTCCCAACGTCATCCGACATCGTCGAATCCGCCATTCGAGCGCTGCGCGAGGGGTGGACTCGTTACAGCCCGTCTCAAGGGCTGACTTGCTTGCGGGAGGCGGTGGCTGAGGATGCAGGAAGGCGGCGCGGCATTCACATTGACCCTGCAGAGGTCGTTATTACTCCCGGCGCGAAGCCCATCTTCTTTTTCGCAATCCTCGCCCTCGTTGAACCGGACGATGAAGTCCTCTACCCGAATCCCGGCTTCCCCACTTATGAGTCCATGATCCGCTTTGCCGGGGCGCAGCCGGTGCCCTACCCCTTGCGGGAAGAGAATGATTTTGACGTGTCCGCTGCCATGATCCTCAGCAAGATCACGCCTCGGACGCGCATGCTGATTCTCAATTCCCCTCAGAACCCGACGGGGGGAGTCATTCTGCGCTCGGAATGGGCGTTGCTGGCACAGTCCCTGGCGGGGAGCGGCATTACGGTTTTCTCGGACGAAATCTATAGCCGTCTCATCTTTGAAGGTAAGGCGGTAGGTCCGGCGCAATTTCCCGAACTGCGCGAGCAAACAATTATTCTCGACGGGTTTTCGAAGACGTATGCGATGACGGGCTGGCGTCTGGGTTACGGCATCATGAGACCAGAACTGGCAGAACAGGTCGCCCTGCTCATGACAAACTCCGATTCCTGCACGGCGTCCTTTACCCAGATTGCCGGCGTCGCGGCCTTACGCGGAGATCAATCGCGCGTGGACCTGATGCGCGAAGAATTCCGCCGTCGCCGGGAAGTGATCGTCAACGGGTTGAACTCGATTCCTGGTTTTCGCTGCTCGCAGCCGCATGGTGCGTTTTACGCTTTCCCGAATATTACGAGCACCGGCTGGAAATCGGCCAACCTCGCCGATGCGCTGCTGAATGATGCTGGCGTTGCATGCCTTCCGGGCACGGCTTTTGGAGAATGGGGGGAAGGCTATCTTCGCTTCTCGTTCGCCAATTCCGTTGAAAATATTTCAAAGGCTTTGGAGCGCATCGATGGATGGGTAAGGCGAACGTTGCGCTACACCGCACCCTCGAAAGGCAACCCACATTAGCGCAGGCAATCAGCGCCAAGAAGCGCGGCCCGTCCGGCAGCGCTCCCGCTCGAAAAACGAACCGACGGTTGTTTATACTGTCGGCCACTCGACTCGTACCCTTCCCGCATTCATTGAGTTACTGAAATCCCATGGGGTAACGCAGGTGGCTGACGTGCGCACCGTGCCGCGCTCCAGGCATAATCCGCAGTTCAATCGTGAGACGCTGCCGCAGGCCCTGCGGGAAGCCGGCATTCGCTACGTGTACTTCCCCGGATTGGGTGGGCTGCGACATGCGAACCGGGATTCGCCGAACACGGGCTGGCGCAATGCTTCGTTTCGCGGTTTCGCGGATTACATGCAGGAACCCGAATTCAAAGCGAGCCTCGAAAGCTTTCTCCGAGTCGCCGACCGCCGCCGGACGGCGCTGATGTGCGCTGAAGCTGTGCCCTGGCGCTGCCACCGCTCCCTTATTGCTGACGCGCTGACGGCGCGTGGGGAGCGCGTGGAGCACATCCTCAGCAACAAAAACAGCCCAGCCCACACGCTCACTCCTTTCGCCCGAGTTCGTGGAACGAAGATTACCTACCCGGCGGCATCCCCCGAGATATGTTAGAATTTTTCAGAGAGTACTTTATTCCGTCCGTCGAATTGAAAGGCCTTCAAATCCTATGCCTAAAGTGGGACTCGTCAGTTTAGGCTGCCCCAAAAATCTTGTTGACAGCGAAGTCATGTTAGGACTGCTTGCCCGTAAAGGCTATGAGCTTACGCCTCACGCCGGGGATGCAGAAGTGATCATTGTCAACACGTGCAGTTTCATCGGACCGGCGAAACAGGAATCCATTGACACGATCCTGGAGATGTCTGAATACAAGAAGAAGGGAGTCGCCAAAAAACTGGTGGTGGCGGGATGCCTTGTCGAGCGTTATCGCAGCCAGATCCTGGAAGAGATGCCGGAAGTAGATTTTGTGATTGGAACCAACGAGCTCGAGAGTGTCATCGAGGCCTGTCAGCTTTCAACCGCGGCGCGCGAAGCCGCGCCTGCGGCCGAACCCTACCTTTATCACGAGCTGACGCCGCGCATTCTTTCAACGCCCTCCTATTCCGGGTATATCAAGATATCCGAAGGATGCGACCACATCTGTTCTTTTTGCGTGATTCCGCAGATGCGCGGGCGCTTCCGATCACGCCGCTTTGAATCTGTGGTGCGGGAGGCCGAAGGCCTGGTGCGGCAAGGGGTGCGGGAATTGACGCTCGTCGGCCAGGATAACACCAGCTACGGTGACGACTTGGGCCTGCGGGAGGGGCTGCCTTTGCTGCTCAGGGAGCTGGCCCAGATCCCGGATCTCCTCTGGCTGCGCTTTCTCTATTGTTACCCGAACCGGGTTACGGATGCTTTGATTGAAGCTGTCGCAGAGTCGCCCAAGGTGGCGAAGTATTTTGACGTCCCGCTCCAGCACGCGAGCGCGACGGTGCTGAAGGCCATGCGGCGCGGCTCAAGCGGTGAGCGTTTTCTGAGGTTAATTGAAAAGATTCGCGCTTCGATTCCAGGAGTAACGCTGCGCACATCGCTGATCGTGGGCTTTCCGGGTGAGACGGAAAAGGATTTCGAGACCTTAATGGAGTTTGTGGAAGCGGCCGAGTTCGACCGCCTGGGGGTGTTTCGCTACTCGAACGAGGAGACCAGCGCCTCTTTCAGTCTCCAGGATCAGGTGCCGGCGTCGGTAGCTGAAAATCGAAGGCGAAAGGTTCTGGCGTTACAGCGGAAAATCTCGCGGCGCAAGCTGAAGGCGCTTCTGGGCAAGCAGCTTCCTGTGCTTGTCGAGGGCCCGGCGCCGGAGTCGGAGCTGCTCCTCAGCGGGCGCCTGGAGTCGCAAGCGCCTGAGATTGATGGACGCGTTTTTATCAATGATTTTGAAGGCGAAGAGCCGCGGCCCGGAGCGTGCCGCTGGGCCAGGATCACCGGCTCATCGGATTACGACCTTCTGGCGCGCCTGGAGAATCGCTGCTTCAGTGAATTTCCGTCGCCCGTCCCGGTGCATCAGGACCAGGAAATGGTCGAAGCCAACGCCTCACCGGTCCTCCAGAGTTTACCCTGAGCCAAGCCGAACGATCGACAGCTTCTCCCGTGGGGGGAGAGAGTGGCGAGTCGAGCGAGCCGGGTGAGAGATCTTGGACGAGTTTTCGAGGAGCAGCGGCAAAGGAAAGAACGGGCGCGGACGGACGGAAATCCAGGCTGCCCTGAAGTCGTGCGATGTGCTGCCCTATATGTAAAAAGGAAACAAAGAGGCAGGGCAATCCCCATCGGCCTTTTTGCAGCGAACGCTGCCGGCTGATTGATCTTGACAGCTGGCTTGCCGGCAGATACCACATCTCTTCTGACCTACCCGCTGAAGAAGAGGTGGAGGCCTACGAGGCTGCAGATGTTGACTAAACGCCGCGCGGGCGCTGCCGTCAAGTTGGCCACGGTGGGACCGGTAGGCTACTTTCCAATTGCTCCGGGGACTGCCGGTGCCGTGGTGGGCGTAGCTCTGACGGTCGCGCTTCACCGCTGCCGAGTTCATCATTGGGCTTCTTCCGTTGGCATCGTGGCCGCTGTGATCTATGTCGCGGGAGTATGGGCGGCTAGCCGGGCCGAGAGAGCTTTTGGGGTCACCGACCCCAGTCACGTGGTCATCGATGAAGTGGCGGGGCAGTGTGTTGCTTTTATCCTGCAACCTGCAGGAGGGTGGGCGTGGCTGCTGGGAGGGTTCATCTTATTCAGAGTGTTTGACGTGCTCAAGCCCTTTCCCGCACGCCGGTCGGAACGCCTGCCGGAGGGCTGGGGCATTATGACGGATGACATCGTGGCGGGGGGCTACAGCGCGGTTGTCTTGTTTCTCCTGAGACTTGTATTTCGATGAGTTTGTGGAAAAAGCCGTCTAGAGCCAGTCAGCCCATGGAAGAAAAGCACGGTTCACTACAAAGGAAACCGGCCATTACAGAAGTGACGCCTCGTGCCGCGATCTCTGGCGGAGAGATTTACATTCGGGGAAGCGGATTGACGGAGAATGGCAGCATCCGCCCCCAGGTCCTCTTTGGAGACCGCCCGGCAAGTCTTCTGATGAGCTCCCCCAACCAGCTAGTGGTGAGGGTTCCGGAGGGCACGGTCCGAGGAGAGTTGACGGTAGATACGGGCTCCGCAGTAACGCCGCCCATCCCCGTCGCTGTGGGGATCAGCTTCGCCGAGAACCTTCATCCCGTGGCAAGCCCTGCTGTCGATGCCAAGGGTAACGTCTTCACGACCTTCAGCGGAAACCGGGGGCAGAAGACCCCGGTATCTGTTTACAAAGTTGGGCCGGACCACACGATTCGCACTTTCCTCACAGACCTGATGAATCCCACGGGCCTTGCATTTGACCGTGATGGACTGCTTTACGTTTCAAGCCGGATGGAAGGAACCATTTATCAGGTCACGCCGGAGGGCCAGCGCACAATCTATGCCGGAGGGATGGGCATTGCCACCGGTATTGCCTTTGATCATGAGGGCAATCTTTATGTCGGCGATCGCAGCGGCACGATTTTCAAGATCGGGCGTGACCGCCAGATTTTCGTGTTTGCGACGCTCGAGCCGAGCGTCGCCGCCTATCACCTGGCATTTGGCCCCGACAAATCTCTTTACGTCACTGGACCCACAACGTCGAGCTTCGATCATGTTTATCGCATCTCTCCCACGGGTGACGTCTCTTCCTTCTATCGCGGTCTAGGTCGCCCGCAGGGGCTGGGATTCGATTCGGCTGGCAATCTGTATGTTGCTGCGTCGCTTGCCGGACGTCGCGGGGTGGTGCGGCTGGCGCCGGATGCCTCTGCCAGCCTGGTGATCGCAGGCCAGGGGATTGTGGGACTGGCTTTCACGGCCCATCGCACGATGATCCTAGCCTCCAACACCTCTCTCTACGAGTTATTTATCGATATTCAAGGTGCTCCCCTACCACCGAAAGCAGGCTAGAACGGGGCTTCCAAGGCGCTTGGATATCCAGCCTTTCTCTAAGCCATAAAGCATGGACGCTGAGATTATTGCTGTCGGCTCCGAACTCCTCACCCCGGAAAGGCAGGATTCGGATTCACTTTATCTCACCGGGAAGCTCAACTCCTTAGGAATCGAAGTCCGGTTTAAGACGATTGTCGGAGACGATCATAGCCGGATCATCAGCGTGTTTGAAACCGCCCTCAAAAGGTCGGGCCTGATTATCTTCACCGGCGGCCTCGGTCCTACAGAGGACGATATGACTCGCAATGTGGTGGCTGACGTCTTGCGGCGTCCGCTGCGCGAGATTCCTGAAATTCGCAGCCGCATTGAAAAGCGTTATCAAAGGCTGGGGCGCAGTATGCCTCCGAACAACCTGCGCCAGGCGCTGGTGCCGGAAGGTTCAGACTGGCTGGAGAATCATAACGGGACGGCTCCCGGCATCTGGTTGGAACACGCGGGAGCGATCATCATCCTGCTTCCCGGCCCGCCTGGAGAGCTTCAAGCTATGTTCGAGCTGGTCTGCATGCCGCGCCTCTCTCGCGTTGCCGGACGCGAGCGAATTCGCAGTCGCGTATATAAAGTTGTGGGCTTGCCCGAATCCGAAGTGGATCACCGAATCTCACCCATCTATACCGCCTTTTCAAATCCGGTCACCACCATTTTGAGCTGCGCGGGCACCATTGAGGTTCACCTTCGGGCACGAGGCTCCGATCAGGAGACGGAGGGTCTGCTTGACGCGGTGGGAGACAAGATCGAACTGGAATTGGGTGATCACGTCTTTTCCACGCGCGGCGAATCCCTTGAAGAAGTGGTGGGAATGTACCTGGTGATGAAGCAACAGACCGTGGCGGTGGCGGAAAGCTGCACGGGAGGGCTGCTCAGCGAGCGGCTTACCAGCATCCCAGGGAGCTCGGGGTTTTTTCTGGGCGGAGCTGTGTGCTACAGCAATTCGCTCAAAACCAGGCTGGTGGGCGTGCCCTCGTCACTGCTCGAAGCTTACGGCGCGGTCTCAAAACCTGTGGCGCAGGCTTTGAGCGAGGGCATGCGGAAACGCGCGGAGGCGACGATGGGTGTTGGAATTACCGGCATCGCGGGCCCAGGAGGTGGCACGCCTGAGAAGCCGGTGGGGCTGGTGTTTGTGGGGCTGGCCGACGCGCGAGGTACCACGGTTCGGGAATTCCGTTTTCCGGGCGACCGCCAGCGGATAAGATTCCTGGCTTCGCAAATGGCTCTGGAAATGATGCGTCGCCGCGTTCGGGACTGACGGGTTGCAAAAATCACCTGCCTCTCGGAAAGGCGCCAGGGCGCTGAGAAACGAGACCTGGACCGCTTTGTTTTCTTTGCGTCCTTTGCGGCTTTGCGCGAGGCTATTTTAGTTTTTGGGTCCCGCAGCGCGGCCTGAGAAGCTGTGAATAAATCAACGGTGACTGTCATCCTGAGCGGCAGCGAAGGATCTCCGTATTTGTAAGCTCATACAGGGATTCTTCGTCGCCTATGGCTCCTCAGAATGACAGGCGATGACCTTTGCGCAACAAATTCGAATTATTCACATGTTCTGAGCGACTACCTTGAGAACATTTGTTGCCATTGACTTGCCGCCCGAGATTCGGACTGAGTTGGCGCGGATTCAGAGTCTGTTTCGCGCGGCCTTGGGCTCGCCGTCTGGAGCAGACGGCAGTGTGCGCTGGACAGACATCAGCGGAACACATCTTACTCTGAAGTTTCTTGGCGAAGTCGCGGAAAGGAAGTTGCAGGCCGTCATCGAGCGGCTTCAGGAAATTGGACCGTTTGAGAAATTTGACGTCGTCGTCAGAGGCTTTGGGGTTTTTCCAAACCCTCGCGAACCGCGGGTTTTCTGGGCGGGCGTTGAGCCCTCTCTCGCCTTGGAGGCGCTTCGGCGCCGCGTGGATGAAAGCCTGGCAGAAATAGGGTTCGATCGGGAGCAAAGATCCTATACACCCCACCTCACGCTCGCGCGCTTTACGGTGCCACAATCCCTCCCGGCCCTCAGGGCGATGCTTGATTCACAGGGGAAGCAGCTTGTTGGACGTTTTAGAGTTTCCGAATTCTTCCTTTTTGAGAGCCGGCTTTCGCCCGGCCGCCCGGCAGAATATCTTCAAGTGGCACGCTTTCCGTAACCTTGAGATGACCGAACGGAGCCAGAGCCTGGATTCTGCGGTAGGTAAAGTGCGGGCCGAACAGAAGTGTGTAATGGGTAGACCACGCCGGGGGCTCGTGGCCGAAAAACGGATATTTGAACAGATCCGCCTCAATGCCGAGATACTGGTTCAGATTCCCCGTGACCGAACCGCCCCAGCCATGGCTGTCGAAGTGATCGGTGGGGGCATACGTCCAAACCTTTGCGCCGCCGATGAATACTTCCGCCGCGGGCGCAGTGCTTTGTCCGTGCGCGTTTACTGGCCCTGCCGCGATCAAGCTCATGCAGAGAAAAGCAAACACAAACCGCTTTTTCATGACTGCCCTCCCCGATTTCAGACACACGTCTCCCCGGTCGCCGCAAATCATTTTGCGGCGGCAAACAGAATTTATTGAGCGTGAGAATTTGTCTGCGCTTCGGTGAGCCGAGGCGGTTCCCGAAAATGACGCAGGAAAACCAATGTCAGAGCCGCGATCGCTGCGAGAATCACGCTGGCCCAGAAGTACACCGGAAGTTTTAGCAATATCCCGCGATCAAAGCCGGGCAGCGTGTGAATCGCAGCCAGGAACGTGCGCAGTCCGCTATTTTGGCTTGCGCCGTCCTTCAACAACTCGTTCTGCAGGATGTACCAGTAAGGCCGGTAAGTTAAATAAACGGTGGCGGACGAGAGCAGCAAACCCACCGCGCTGGTCAGTGTGATAAACACCATCACTCCGCGCTTCTTGCGCTCGGGCCTTTCCTGGGCACGCGAGGTAGCGATGAGGACAATGGCGGCGCCGATCAGAAGCCCGGAAAAGATGAACATCAGCAACGATGAAATTTGCAGCACAAAGGCGTTGCGCCTGGCAACGTAGTCTCCGAAGACGGATTTCCTAAGCATTACCGCCGTATCGCCGGCCCTCGGATCAAACTTCTTCCCGAGATACGCGAACAAAGCGGCTTCGCCGGAATCTCCTTGCTTCACGGCCACATTCTCGAGCCGCTGGTAAGCCATCCATTGCAGCGTGGTGCCCGCCCAGCGTTCGTAATTACTGTGTCCCTGTGAATTCAACACCTGCCCGAAGCGCGCAATAGACCAATACTGTGACTGTGCATTCCTTAAACCACCTCTCGCCTGGAGTCGAACTCCTGACTCGAGCACCGAATTTGAATAGTTCCGGGCATCAGAAAAGTACTGCTCCGGCAGCCCTCCCGGCGCTTCTCCAAGGAGTTCTTGAGGATCGTCGAGGCCGTACTTCTGCGCGATGCTCTGATCGAGCGCCTGCAAACGATCGAGATAGTCGTCGAATTCCGGCGATGCAAAAGCCGCCGCCATCGCTTCCTGCCAAGCCCTGTCTGGCCCGTTCTGCCGATCGGCGGTAGGCATCCGGTCCTGGACGCGGATTGACTCGGCGGTGATCAACGGAAACAGTGCGTTGGCCGGCTGCCAGCGTTCCAGGGCGGGCATCCACTGGTGGATGTCGGAGATTTCAGGATGGCGCATCGCCACAATCGCATAGGCCCAGGTGAGCCTCGGGTCAATGCGCACAGCTTGGTCGGCCAATCGTGCGGCCTCAGTCGCGCTCGAGAGCCTGACGGCTGCGAAAACCAGCCCATCGGCGTCATGCCGCGCTTCCGCCCGCTTGGCAATTGACTTGATTTTTGCTTCGGTGCCGTCCTGCGCCGGGTGAAAGGGGGCCGTCCACGGCGTGAGGGAAACGCG
This sequence comes from Terriglobia bacterium, assembly GCA_050745365.1. Taxonomy (GTDB): domain Bacteria; phylum Acidobacteriota; class Terriglobia; order UBA7540; family UBA7540; genus RH2-MAG17b. The sequence continues at coordinate 16,587 of JBOGJS010000236.1, read as the reverse complement.
CAGGCCCTGGCGGAACGGCGGTGCCGCGAAAAACAGCAGCGCTCCGAACACGTACACGCCGCTCGCGACGAGCGCTACCTTTCGCAAGCTCACGTTGCGACCAAAGAGGCCTCCTTCAGGCATCATCCCCTGTCCCGCGCAAACGAGCCTATGCTTGCCGAGCACGATTGCGCCGCCAACGGCCCACAACAAGGCCGCCCACGCGCTCTCCACGTATGGAAGCTCGTTCAGCATCGCCCGGCCCCAATCCCGGACGTCAGGCGGTGCTATCCGAATCGCATTACCAAGAATCAAAGCGGCGGCTTGGCGCAGGCATCCCATTTTCCCCTACGCTTTGTTAAGAACTGGTTCTTGCGCTACTCGTCCCCGCTGAGCCTCGGCTAACTTTGTGCGTGCTAATTCCAATCCATTCGGCGTCAGCCGATATGTGTGGCGCGGGGGTACACCCTTCTCTGTCATCAACCATCGAGCTTCCAACAATGAATTCTTCTCAAGACGCATCAGAATCGGGTAGAGTGTCCCGGATTTAAGTCCCGTATCGCGGCACAGTTCGTACCCGTAGCGCCACTGCCGTGGGCGCGTTAAAAATCTCTCCACCACCAGCAAAGTCTCCCGAGAAATTCGTACCGTTTTCACGGGTATAACTCTACATAGGTAGAGTTTTGCTGTCAAGTGCTTTTTTAAACCCCAAACGGAGACAAGGCGGCGCGCCCCGTCCCCGGCGCTGTCCAACCGCATCGAAATCGGAAGAGCAGGGTTGATCTTACAAGATGGTATCCGCAGGTAAAAACCTGCGGCTCGAAAATGCCGGCGGGGAAGCCCAAAAGCGCGCGGCAAGGACAATCACAAGGCGCGTGAAAGACGAAAAGCCTCGCCAGGCCTAACGGCTGAGGTGGTAAACGGTGATTTCGGGAGGAGCATCCAAGCGAATTGGAAACCCGATGGTGCCGATGCCGCGGTTGACGTAAAGCTGTCCACCCGGCTTGGTGAACCGGCCAGAAACGTAAGGAGTGATCAGGCGCGCCGGAGAAATATCCACGCTCAGAAATTCCAGGGCGACCTGGCCGCCGTGAGTATGTCCGGCTAGACTCAAATCAATTCCGAGCTCCGCGGCGCGATCGAAGGTGTTGGGGTTGTGGCTCATCAGGATATTGACGGTGCCAGGCATCATCAGCCGGTCTACGCCTTCAAGATAGGTTCTGACGTGGCCTCTGCCCGCGTGGCCGAAATGCGAGTGCGTCTGGAAGTCCACGCCAATCAGGTTGATGTAATCCTGCCCTATAAAAATCGGCTTCTGCGCCTGCCGGAGAATGTGGATATCGCAGCCGGCGAAAAGTCGAGTAATGGAATCCTCAGTATGCGTATAGATTTCGTGGTTCCCGAGGCAGCCGACTACACCATAGGGCGCCCGGAGTCCAGAGAGCGCATCGACTACGGCATATTGCGTGGAAGCGTCCCAGGTGACGTAATCGCCAGTAACGGCAATAAGATCCGGCCTGAGATGGTTTGAGATCTCGACAATGCGGCGAATCTGCGTTCCCGTCATGAAAGGGCCGATGTGAAGATCGGAAAGCTGGAGGATGCTGAAACCTTCAAAAGCGCGGGGCAGTCGCCGAAGCGGGATGCGCTGATGAGTGGTTTTCAGATTCAGACGACCGTAGACGACGCCGTACGCGCCAGCTACGAACGGCACCGCGCCCAGCGTGGTGGCGGCTTTTTTGAAAAATTCGCGGCGATCCGGCAGGGACCGAACCGGCGAATCTCCTTGGCCGATCGCGGGAGAACGGACGGGCTCACCGCGCGCCCTTTTCCGGCGATGGTAGAAAGGCCAAGAGATGCCGCGCACCAGCAGCGTGCAACCACGCACCAGGAGGTAGATCGCGAAACCCAGAGTGGAACCGAAAAGCCACCAGAGAAAGGGTGCTTGGAGCAGAGCTGCACCCACGGTGAGCCGGGTGGGGCTCAGCGTCCGCCGGATGCCGAAGCCGTGAATAAACAGAAGGGCGTAAAGGACGATGCCGAGAATACCCAGCACCCGGTTCCAGATCGCGTTCTTCACCAGTCGTTGCTTCCAGCGCCGGAGCTTGACAATCCAGAAAATCTGGCTGAATACGAAAAAGAGGAGGAATGAAAGCGAGACTACGCCCCGAATGGACACCGCAAAGTGAAGCAGGCGATGCATACCCTCAAGCTTTGCGTCTTCTTTAACGTGGTGTCAATAGTCGCAGTTGGAAGGTCTGGCGCATTCCAGATATAATGCTCATTCAGCGCCCAAAGGTTGTTCAGAGAGCGGAATGAGGTGGTGAATGGCAGACGCGATCGTGAGCGCCGAAGCTGAGGCACGGGTGGTTTATAACATCGGAGATATTCTTCGAATCCTTCCCCACCGCTATCCGTTCCTGCTGGTGGACCGGATTGTTGAGCTCGAGCCGGAAAAGCGGATTGTGGGCCTGAAGAATGTTACGGTGAACGAGGAATTCTTCCAGGGGCATTTCCCGGGGGCGCCCGTGATGCCGGGCGTGCTGATTATTGAATCCATGGCGCAGGTGGCCGGCGTGCTGCTTTACCGCGACTTGCCCGATAAGGAGAAAAAACTCATCTACTTTACAGGAATCGAAAATGCCAAGTTTCGCCGCCCCGTAACACCAGGAGACCAGATCCTGGTGGAGATGGAGCTGCTCAGCCGTCGAAATAACTTCGGCAAGATGGCCGGTCGAGCGACCGTGGATGGAAAGCTGGCGGCCGAAGCGACTGTCCTCTTTGCCGTCGTCGATCATCCCCCAAAATGAACGCCCACCCTACTGCCATCCTTGATCCCGGAGCGCGTCTTGCCTGTACAGTAACCGTCGGCCCATACAGCATTATCGGAGAAGACGTAGAGCTTGGGGACGGCTGTGAAGTGATGTCGCACGCCGTGCTTCACGGGCCCATGCGGGCGGGGAGCGGGAACCGATTCTTTCCCTATGCTTCGATTGGGCTTGATCCCCAGGATATGAAGTATCGGGGAGAAAGGACCTGTCTCGAAATCGGCAACGAAAACATTTTTCGTGAGTTTGTTACCGTGCATCGCGGGACGGCTGAAGGTGGCGGCTTGACGCGGATTGGCAGCCACAACCTTTTAATGGCCTACGTGCACGTCGCTCACGATTGCCATCTCGGGGACGGCATCATCATGGCCAACGGCGCTTCGCTCGCCGGCCACGTGGAAATCGGGGATCATGCGATTGTGGGGGCTTTCTGCGGCGTCCATCAATTCTGCCGGATCGGCGCTTTCAGCTTTCTCGGCAGCTATACGGTGGTGAACAAGGACATTCTCCCCTATTCCAAGACCACAGCCCCCCGCCCGATGGAGGTGCTGGGAGCGAACCGCATCGGGCTGGAGCGACAAGGCTTGAGCAAGGAAGATGTGGGCCAGATCGAGAAAGCCTTCCGCCTGCTCACCCGCTCGAAGCTCAACACGACGCAGGCTCTCGAAGCCATTGAAGCTCGCGGCTTTCAATCCCCCCACGTTCAGGCGCTGGCCGAATTTATCCGGACCTCGGAGCGGGGCGTCGTGAAGTGAAGGAATTGAGTCATTGATTCATTGGCTCAATGATTCAATGAAACAATGAACCAACGTCAGAGTTCTTCTGCGCCTCGTTTCGCTATGATTGCTGGGAACGGGCGTTTCCCGTTTCTGGTTCTCGAAGCCGCCCACGAGCAGAATGTCCATCCTCTGGTCATCGCAATCCGAGAAGAAGCTTCGCCAGATCTCTCGTCTAAAACGCATTCTATTCACTGGCTGAGCCTGGGTGAGGTCGCCCGGCTCATCGATCTGCTTGCCGCTGAGCGCATCGAAAAAGTCCTGCTGGCCGGTCAAGTGAAGCACGTTCAGCTCTTCCGTCCCATCCAGGCTGACTGGGTGATGAGCGGGGCGCTCGCGAGCCTGGAAAGAAAGAACACGGATTCGCTGATTGGCGCCTTCGTCGAGATGCTCGAAGCGCAGGGGATGGAAGTGGTGGATTCCACGTTGTTCCTGAAGCCGCTCCTCGCCCCTTGCGGCCTCCTGAGCCGCCGCGCTCCGGACTCGAGCGAGCGTGCCGACATGAAGTATGGACGCGAAGTGGCGAGACACCTTGCCGCTCTCGACATTGGGCAGACGGTGGTTGTGGTGGACGGCGCTTGCGTGGCGGTGGAAGCCATGGAAGGAACGGATGCCACCATCGATCGCGCCGCGGGACTCAGCAATGGCCGGCGGCTCGTGGTAGTGAAAGTCAGCAAACCCGATCAGGATATGCGATTCGATGTTCCGGTGATTGGCGCCAGAACGATCGAAGTGATGCAGCGCTCGAATGCCCGGGTGCTTGCCCTGGATGCCAAAAAGACGCTGCTCTTCGAGCGCGACGTGCTACTTGAAAAGGCCGATGAGGCGGGCATCGCCGTCGTCGGGATCGAAGAGCAATCAGAATAAACTGTATGTCGGCGCGTAGAGGCGGCTTTATGCCGCCATTTCCAGTGGTGGGGTAAAACCTGCCGCTCGCGCGCCTGAGAGCGGATAGCCAAGGAACAGCCAGTTTGAGCGAAGGCAAAATTCGTGTGGCGGTGATCGGAGCCGGCGAGCACGGACGGAACCATGCGCAGCACTACATGTCCCTTCCCAACGCAAAGCTCGCCGGCGTGTACGACCTCCGTCCGGAGCGGCGAGAGGGATTAGCGGCCCAGCTCGGAGTGCGCAGCCTTACTTCGCTCGAAGCGGTGTGGCAAGCCGCTGACGCGGTGAGCGTGGTGATTCCGGCCACGGATCATGCCGCCGTGGCTCGCGAGGCCTTCGCGCACGGCATCGACGTTTTACTGGAAAAACCCATTAGCCGCACCGTGGAAGAGGCGGATGAGCTCATCCACCTGGCCGCGGGCAGCGGGCGCATTCTTCAGGTAGGGCATGTGGAGCGCTTCAATCCGGGAGCCGCGGCAGCAAAGGCGATTACTCGCCGTCCGCTGTTCTTTGAGGTCCACCGGCTGGGCGTTTTCAGTCCCCGCAGTCTCGACGTGGACGTGGTTTTCGATCTGATGATTCATGACCTCGACCTGATCCTCTGGCTCGTGGATTCGCCAGCCACAGAGGTGCGCGCAGTAGGACTGCCGGTACTTTCTGACAAGGTCGATATTGCTAACGCCCGCGTCGAATTTGCAAACGGGGCGGTGGCCAACCTGACCGCCAGTCGGGTGAGCACGGAAAAGGTGCGGAAGTTCCGCTACTTCCAAGCTAGCGAGTATATCTCCATCGACTTCTCGCGGCGCGATGTGCTGGTCGTCGGCATCAACCGCGCGGAAGGCAACCCGCAACTGACCTTCAGGAGGCTCGAAACGCAGCGCACGGACCCGCTTCGGGCGGAAATTGAGGCGTTTCTCGACTCCGTTCGAACCCGCAGGCCACCTCAGGCAGGAGGGCGGGAGGGGCGGGAGGCACTGGCTTTGGCTACCTGGGTGATGGACTGCATCCGGGAGCATGGCGGCAAAGTAAACCTTCGCCTCACACAACCCCCGGGCCAGAGTGGTGAATCGTAACAAAGGTCAGTTAAATTCCGTCTTAGTGGGTAGTGCCGCGGTCGCTGCGGTGTGGGTAGTCCCTGTGGCGGGGCGGGTGTTCTTGCCGCCACGGGTGTGTGATACTAATGTGGTGTCCACGAATTGGGCACACAACCTTTTCTGATGGGTGGCGCAGACATTGCGCAGTTTGCGATGTCTGCGATCCTTGAAAATCGCAGACATGCCAAAACGCGGCATGTCTGCGCCACCCAGGTTATCTGTATACCTATTTCGTGGACACTACAGTAGACCATTCCAGGAGACCACTTGTGAATCGCCGAACTTTCCTGAACAATGTAGCGCTGGCGGCTATCGCCGCAGGCTGGGCTGAAGGCGCCCAGGGTGCGGAGTCACACGCGCGAGTGCTCCGCCGCTTTAAGCTGGGAGCCATCAGCGATGGCTTTTCGGAGGATTTTGAGAAAGCCCTCCAGATCATGAAAGGCTACGGGCTCTCATGGGTTGAGATCCGCGACGTGTGGGGCAAATACAACACGGAGGCAACACCAGCGGAGATCCGCCGCATAAAGACTTTGCTCGATCAGCACCATTTCAAATGCTCGGTGGTGGATTCAGCCCTTTATAAATGCGCGCTGCCCGGAACGAAGCCCATAACCCACGAAAGTGATTCTTACCCGTACTCGGGCCAGATCGAGCTGCTCAAGCGAGCCATCGATCGCGCCCATGCATGGGGATCTGACAAGGTGCGTGGGTTCACCTTCTGGCGGGTAGCGGAGCCGGAAAGGATTTATCCGCGCATCTCCGAGGAGCTTGCGAAGGCCACTGCAGTAGCCAGGGATGGCGGCGTCCGGCTGGTGATCGAAGACGAAGAATCGTGCAATGCGGGAACGGGCCACGAGCTGGCAGCAGTCCTCAAAATGGTCCCGTCGCCGAACCTCGGCTACAACTGGGACGTGGGGAACGGTTATATGCACGGCGAGGTGTCATACCCGGACGGTTATGATGCGCTCGATAAAAGCCGAATCTGGCACATGCACCTCAAGGGAATGCAGTGCAGCCCCGGCCTGAAGCATTGCCATGAAACATTTCCGGACGAGGGCGTAATCAACCTGGTGGGACAGTTCCGGGCACTGTTGCGTGACCACTACACTGAAACAATGTCACTCGAATGCGAGTTCAAGGCTCCCGGAATGACGCATCAGCAGACCACCGAGCGCTCCATGCAGGGTTTGCTGCGGGTGATGAGCAAGGCCATGACGTAGAGGATTGGCGGCTGAACGGGCAAGCATTACCACAGAACTGCTGTCGGTGCCAGTCGCTCCCGGCACCTCATGTAAAGCGTACGGCTGTTTGGCGTGATGACCATTTATGGTCATAATATGGCTATGAAGCAAGTTGGCATCGCGGAGTTGAAATCGCGGTTAAGCGAATACCTTCGCGCCGTGCGGAGAGGCGAGACCATCTCTGTATTGGACCGTGAGACGCCCGTCGCGCAGATCGTGCCCGTGCGCGAGCGGTCGTCTTTGCGCGTCCGAAAACCTGCAGCCGGCAAACCCCACCCTAATCGCGTTCCACTACCCAAACCCGCCCGGCTCAAGGTCGATGTCGTCAAATTATTACTCGAAGAGCGGCAGGGACACCGATGACAGCGTATGTCGACGCTTCCGTGTTGCTTCGCGTCGCGCTCGGGCAGCCTGACAAGCTGGCCGAATGAAGCCAGATCGTTTGGGGCGTATCGAGTGCTCTGATTACGGTTGAGAGCTTGCGAACCCTGGATCGCCTTTGCTTGCGAGCGAAGCTGTCGGATCAGGAGGTCGCAACGCGGCGCGGGGCGATACTGAGACTTATAGAGTCCCTTGAAATCGTTGAGGTCGATTCGACTGTACTCGACCGCGCAGCGCAGCCGATGCCCACGGAACTGGGCACGCTGGATGCGATTCACCTCTCAACCGCCCTGCTTTGGAAGGAGACGACGGGGGCAGATCTCGTGATGGCCACGCACGACCAAGCGCTCGCCGTTGGCGCGGAGGCAAATGGCATGCCTGTCGTCGGTGTATCGCGGTTGTGATCGACGTGGTCATTGATGATGGATAGGGGTGGGCTTGGCAAGGGCCACCAGGTCCGGCAGGTCAAAATCCTTGTAAAGATCCAGGCAAAAGAGGTCCGCAGCTTTACGAAAGGGTACCGGCGCACTCAGCAGATAACCCAGGCTCCGCATTCCCCCTTCGGTCACAATGTCGGAAAACAGAGAAGGATTAAGAGCGGCTGCGGTGAGCGCAATCACCTGGCTACGAATCCCATCGGTCTCCACACGCACTTTCTGATGCCCGGAAATGTGAGCGAGCCACTGAGCGGCTCCAACAAGCTGTGCCGCCTCGATCCCAAGCGGACGTTCTCCTATCGTCGAAAAGAGAAGCTCATAATCCGTAGGGTCCGGCTTATCAGGGCGCATTTCGCCCGTGAACAACAAATCGAGGGCCAGAACCTGATCGCCACGGTTAACCCGGTCTGACACTGCCGCGCCTGCTGCTGCCCGGCCTTGGTCGTTCAAGACGATGGTGGCCGGTGCCGTTGGAGGCACCGCGACCGCCTTCATCCAAACTGCCGTGGCGCTCAGGCCATTGTTGAAATCAAGCCGGTAAAAAAGGCTTTCTACACCCATCGCTTTCACATTCCACATTCTCCAAGCATTCGTCACCTTCACGGGCTTATAGCGGACGACATTCTGGAGTTTGGCTCTCTGGCTGCGCGCCCATTCGGTTTCCGCCGCTGGTTCAGTCGGAATCGGCGGCCGGGTAATCTTGCTTGCAAACTCGCGTGCGATGCCAAGAACCGTCAGATTGTCCTTCGGCACGCCGACCACGAGCTGCTGATAGGTGAGGATTTCCGAGTCACTCGGGATTTCCTTTGCGGTGATGGGCATGTTGAAGTAGCGCGTAAAGAAAGCGTAGGCATGCTGCCGGTTGTCGAGTTGGTAGTTATGATTACCGGGAACGAGGTTCTCATGCCAGGCCAGATGGTCCGGCTTTCCAAAAAGCTGGAAGAAGGGTTTGATGGCCGTATAGATGTAGGGCTTAACCAGCATGGAGCGAAAGCAGCAGTTGTCCGATGCGTTGTGAATCTCCAGGGTGGGACGAGGGGCGCGCATGGCGACGAGATCAGGGTAGGTGAGATGCTCGCCGAAATCAGGCGGTTCCTGCTCATCCTCATCGGTATCCCTGGGATGCGTAATGTTGGATTGCCGTGAGCCTATCCCCGCCACTTCGACAGCCACTTTAACGCGCGGATCGAGCGATGATAACACTACCGTCTGCCACCCACCTCCGGAGAGGCCCGTCACCCCGAGACGGCTCGGATCAACGTAAGGAAGGCTTGCAAGATAATCGAGACCCCGTCGCATATTCAGATAGAAAAGCCCCAGCACATTGGCACCCACAAGGTCGAGGTCGGGGCCAAAATCGTGCGCATCATAGGGTAGGCCGAGCTCGCCATAGCCAAACCACTCGGGATCAAGCGCCACAATTCCGAGCTTGGCAAAGTTGATGCACCGCTTCTGAATGAATTCCTCAGCCTTTCCAAGACCGGGCCAATGCCCGTTGACGTTCAGAATTGCTGGAATCCTGCCGCTGATGTGGTCCGGCTCATAAAGGATAGCGGTGGACCAGAAGCCTGGAACGATCTCGTAGCGGAGTTTGATTCGTTTAAATCCTTTCCCGCCCTCGATCGGCCCGACATCTACGAATTGCGGCGCTGAATGAATCCATTGCTGGGGCCATCCATGGAACGCGATGTCGTTCAGAATGTGCTTTCGCAGCCGCTCTTCTTCTGCCGTCCAGTTGCTGGCGGATGCCGGGGTAGGCAGCGGGGGAATCCGTTTCATGAGATATCTTTGAACCTGAAATGCGGTGGCTGACGTGGGTTGAATTTCCCTTTCCAGCAGACCTCTGACCGACTGTGGCGTGGTTTGGGCGCTGGCGGACGGCAGGATAAGGAATGCGAAAACCAGCAGCAGCAATAGCGATTTCAGCTTCATTCTTCCTCCTCCACTCTTTCACGTCTGTGGCTCGCCACACTCACCATTCTCTCTCCTGAGGAGAAGGCAGAAAAAAAGGGGGATCGCAGCCCTATTCGTTGCGCCGAGAGTGTCGGAACATGTGAGGGATCGTCTTCACGGTTTCTGGGTGCCGCTTGCCGGCATCCCAAACGCAGTCTGGATGATGTTGGTCGGTCCAGCCATCGCGGCGAGAGTGTCAAGATCAAAGTCTTTGTAAAGATCCAGGCAAAAGAGGTCGGGGGCACGCTCAAAAGTCACTGGCTTGTTCAGCAAAAATGACAAGCTTCTCATTCCGTCGCGCGTCACCACTTCCGAAAATAAGCCTGGCTCGAGCGCCGAAGCCACCAGCGCCTGCACCTGGCTGCGGATGCCTGTGGTTTCGACGCGGACGCTGGGCGCGCCCGATCGCTTCTGCAGCCACTGTGCTAAGGCAACAAGCTGAGCGGCCTCCATGCCGAGCGGCCGCTCTCCAATGGCCGCAAGCGCCTGGCAGTACATCGGGGCGCCGTACTGGGGATGTTTCCAGGGCACTGAAGCATCTCCAGTAAACAACAAATCCAAGGCAAGAACCTGCTCGTCACGCTCAACGGGATCTGAAACGGCATCGGTGGAAAAAGCCTTGCCTTGGTCGTTCAGAACGATCGTGATGGGAGCGTTTGCGGGCGCAGCGATTTCTTTCAGCCACACTCCTGCTGCCGTCAGCTCATTGTTGAATTCAAAGCGATAGGACATGCTTTCCAGTTGTTTTTCGTATGTGTTGTCCTCAGCCCAGGCGTGCTTTACGAAGACGGGCTCATAACGCACAACGTCTTTGAGCTTTGTCCTCTCAGCCTTCACCCACTCCGCCTTTTCCGCCGCGTTGGAAGGTATGGGCGAGCGATGGATCTCGCTCGCCAATTCTCTGGCCACCCCGAGGATGGTGAGATTGTTTTTGGGTACTCCAACGGCGAGTTCATTGTAACTCTTGATGTCTGGACCGACCGGAATTTCCGGCCCGACGACGGGGAGACGGAAGTATTTAGAGAAGAACCGGTAGGATTGTTGACGATTATCAAGGCCGTAATTGTGGGTTCCGGGATCGGTGTTCAAATGCCATTGGAAAACATCTTCTTTTCCGTAAAGCCCAAAGAATGGCTTGATCGCATCGTAAACGTAAGGTTTCGCCATCGGGCCTCGGTAGCAGCAATCATCCTCCGCGTTGTAGGTGAGAAGCGTGGGCCGCGGGGCCATCATCGCCGTCAGCGTGGGGTAATCCTGGCCATCACGAAAGTCAGTACCGTTCCACTCGATATCTATCCCAATCCAATTGGGATGCGCCGCATCATTGGCCAGCGCGTCATATCCGGCCACAGGTGCTGCCACTCGAATCCTTTTATCGAGCGCAGAGAGCACTATCGTCTGCCAGCCCCCGCCGGACACGCCTGTCATTCCGATGCGGCTGCGGTCTACAAAAGGAAGCTGGTAAAGATAATCAAGCCCTCGGCGCATGGCGAGATAAAATATGCCTTCCGCATTAGCGCCCACCAGGTCAAGATGCCCTCCAAATCCGTGATCGTTTCCATAGACGTAAAGTTCGCCCATGTCCAGCCATTCGAGGTTCAACACCGCAACTCCACGCAGGGCAAAATTGATGCATAGCTTCTGTTTAAAGGGAACGGCCTTGCCCAGCTCGAAAAAATGACCACTGACGGCCAGGATGGCGGGCACCTTTCCACGGATCTTTTCGGGTTCGTAAAGAATGGCGGTTGACCAGAAGCCCGGCACAATCTCGAACCGCAGCTTCCGCATCCGAAACCCTTTTCCCGAAGGTATCGACCCCACATCTTCAAATCGTGGTGGCGAATTCACCCACTGCTCGGGCCATCCGTGAAACACGACATCGTCGAGCAAATGTTTTCGGATGCGATCGGCTTCGGCCGTCCACGCCGCGGCGCTCGCGGGCACACTCAGCGGCCGAACCCGCCCCATCAGGTATTTCTGCAACTGAAATTTAACCAGATCAGGCGTCTCGATCGGCTTGCTGAGAATCGGTTGGATGAGGCGGGGAATGCCCTGGCCCGCGGCCTGGCTCAGAGCGGCAAGGAAGATAACGAGCAGCAAATTCACACGACCCATACGGCGAGCAAAGATCATTTTTTCGATGTGTCCCTTCAGAACAGTCGCTCATCCCGGTCGATCGGGCTCCGGAAGCCGCGAAAAGTCGCCCGGGGGACGGAGCGCCACCGTCCCGACGGCTTATGCCAGCAAGATGCCAGCGCTCCGGCTATTTTTCAGAACAGAAGCTTCAAGGCGAATTGCAGGATACGAGGATCTTGGGCCGAATGAATCTGTCCAAACCCAGAATCTGTTAAGGTGTTGTCAGGGTTGTTGAAATTGACGTTGTTGAAGGTATTGAAAAATTCCGCTCGGAATTGCAGCGAAAAACGCTCAGAAATCTGCGTGTTTTTGAGCAAGGCAAGGTCGGTATCGAAATACCCCGGCCCGCGGAGGAAATTCTTTCCAATGTTTCCAAATGTCCCCACCTCGTTGGGGGCGAACACGGAAGTGTTAAACCATTCGTTGACGAGCTGGCCGTGCGACCGGCCTGGATTGAGTGCAGCTTCATGAATATTGGAGCCTGTGAAGTCCGCACGGTCTTCGAAAACCGCGCTGAACGAATTGTCATAACCGCTGAATACCGAGTACGGGAAGCCTCCCTGCCAAGTCAGAATCGAGGAAAGTGCCCAACCGTTCGTTAACCTCCCTGCGAATCCCTTCAAGGCAGAGTGCGGAAGTTGATAGACTCCGGAAAACTTGATGGCGTTGGTCAGGTCGTCAGCCGACGGACCGTAATCGAAGGCCCGGTCAAATGGGTTCGTGTTGGAGTTGTATGCGCCGAGAGGTGCGAAATCGTTCAATCCTTTGGACCAGGTATAATCCGCCAGGAGTGATAACCCGTGGGAGACTCGCTTCTGGACGGTCAACTGAAGGGCGTTATAGTTGCTGTTGATCGCTGAGACGATGCCGCCTACGAAGCCGAAATCCGGGTAAAGGCGGCGTTCCTGGGTATTAGCCTCCGTGGATTCTCCGGGGATGTAGATGGCAGGGTTCAACTCCTGCAGCCCATTCTCCTGATCGCCAGTGCCAAAAAGGTAAGTGCCTTTGTTGCCCGTGTACCCCGCTCTTACCATCCAGCTTGTGCCGAGCTGGCGTTCGAGTGTCAGGTTCCAGGTAAGGACTTGGGGCACCCGGAAATTCCTCGTGAAGATTTGTGTAAAGGAAATATCGGGTGGGAAGGTCGCGTCCGAGCCGGGAATCCTCGGGCCGTACTCGGCAGGGAAAGGATTGGCGATGCCTGCGCTCCCATACGGGTCCGAGAAATTGATATCGTTCAGGTTGAGGATGGGAGCAAATGGTGGAACTCCGACAACGTCCTGGAAGGCAACCGTGTTCGGCGGCTCGTAGTAATAGCCTGCCCCGCCCCGCAAGCTGGTTTTGCCGTCGCGCGTTAAGCGATAGGCGAAGCCTGCACGCGGAGCGAAGTTCGAAAGGTTGCTGTAAATCGAGGCGGGCGGGCAACCGGGATCGTGATCATTTCCACCAAAGATAAAGCCAGCGGGTGAATTGGGATATCGCTGAGAATGCGCGCCCGGCACAAAACAACCCACGCGCCCTTCGCTGTCCAGGTAGGGCAGGAAAGGATCCCAACGTAAGCCGAGGCTGACGGTCAGGCGGGGAGTCGTCCGCCAATTATCCTGGAGAAAAGCGCTCCATTCGAGCCCCGTAAGGCTCATGTATAAGCCTCCTGCCTGGACGAAGGTTGATGCCTGGCCCAACATGAAATCCGCGTAGTTGTCGCCCGACAAGCTGTTCGTAAAGTTGAATTCGCCGTTCTGCTCGAACGTGTTGGCCAGTGGAGTCCGCACTCGCATCTCCTCGCCGCCGAACTCGATTTCATGGGTTCCCTTCATGACGGTCACAACTTCCCGCGCGGTTTGGCTGCCACGGTTATACGCTCCCGCGTGGTTCGTCTCCAGATTGAACCCGCCACCGATGGTCAGAGACAGTTCCGGAGGATTGGTAGCGGCAATCTTCACTCCAGCATCCGGAAAGCTGAAAGGGGCATCGGAAAGCGAGCTGCCGTTTGCCTGATTCCAGCCGAACCACGTGTTAAACAGCAGATTCGGCGTAGCGTTGTAGAGATCGTTCACACTGATCGTCTGAACTCTGACGCGGCCTCCGCAAGGGTTTGCTTCCAGGATGTCCGTTTTGGGAGGGGTGAATGCCGGCTGGTCAAAATTCACGAACATATACCGCCCGCTCAGATGATGTTTACCCACGAAGTAGTCAAACTTGGTCATGAATTGGTCCGTATCCTGAATCGTAGCGCCGCCCACGTAAGTAAGTTGCCGGCCGGGACCGTTCGGAGGGGGGACAAACTGCAAGAAGTATTTGGAGACAGCATTCAAGCTGGAGGCCGGAAGTTGGTTATTTAGAAACGGCACTCCGGTTACCGGATTCACGAGTTGCGTTTGTGGAAGAAGATCCGAGAAGTCGCCACTCCGCTCCGCGACCGTCGGGACAAAGGTTATTTGTCCTTGAGGGGCGGTGTGAATCCGCGTGCCTTGATAGGTTCCGAAAAAGAACAGTTTGTCCTTCTTGATCGGTCCTCCAATGCTGCCGCCAAACTGGTTGCGCTTCAGCGCGTCCTCTGTGGGTGCGAAGAAATTCCGGGCATTGAGAGCTCCATTCCGCACGAATTCAAAAGCGTCACCATGCGCTTGATTGGTTCCGGATTTGGTTAAGACGTTGACCACACCGCCCACCGCGTTTCCATATGCCGCGCTCATGTTGTCGGTTTGCACATTAAATTCCTGAACCGCGTCGGGATTGGGGAAAGGCAGGTTTGTATTGATGTAGTGGTCCGTGTTATCCGTGCCGTCGAGCTCGTAATTCACGCTGTTCGACATCGTGCCATTGACCATGGCGTATTGTTCTCCGGGGATGATTCCACCCTCACACCCAACGCCGCAATAGTGGCCGGTGACGTTGGTAGTGCCCGCGCCAAGGAAAACCAGTTGTTGCACCTCTCGACCGTTCAGAGGCAGGTCCACGATGCTCCGCTGGTTGACAAGCTGTCCCACAGTTGCGGAGCGCGTGGTCACGAGAGAAGTATTCGCCTGCACCGTAACTTGCTGCGCGACCACGCCGAGCTGCAGTTTGATCGTTACCGTGGCTGCCTGATTGACCGTCAGAGTGATTCCCCGCTGCACGTAGGTAGTGAAACCGGGCTTCTCTACCGTCAAGGTGTATTCACCCACCGGCAGAGCCGGGAAGAGGTAAGCGCCGTTTGCACCTGCCATCGCGCTTCGAGTTAAACCCGTGCCTGTATTTTTGGCAGTGACTTTGCAACCGGGAATCACCGCGCCGGAAGCGTCTGTCACGGTGCCTCCCAGGCTTGCGGTTGTATACTGACCCAGGGCGAGTCCGGTGCAACACAGGATGATGATTGTAAGTGCACTCGCCTGCAATTTTCTGGTGCTCATAATCGGCTCCTTTAAATCTCCTCGTCTGGATGCCGGCAGGTACAGTTGCACCTTCGGAAAGACTTCCTCCACGCATTCCGGCAATTCATCGACGGTAGCGTCCAGTCCTCAATCGATTGCAACTTTATATAAAATCTAGCGGAGGCTGTCAAGCGAAATCATTGCTTTTACGGTAATACCTCACAACGTGCGAAAAAGTTCGAATCTGTTACGCAAAGATCGCCGAGTGTCATTTTTAGCGCCCACAGACTTCAGCCGCCAATCTGGGGCATGACAGGTGTAGCGCGGACCTGCGCTGTTCAGGTCCGCGGCTTTTCGTGGTCTTCGGGCAAAAACCGCAGACGGCATGCGAGCGCAAGCGGCGATTGGCAGCAAACGTTGAAGAGCGGGTTCCTCACTTCGCCGAATGTACAGGTGTTGGAATGGCGGAGAGGGTGGGATTCGAACCCTGATGCGCTCTTACCCTTCTGCAACTTATAGATTCCACGTTGCCGAGCTTACCACAATTGCCATGCCCGCCGTGCACGCTTGCACGCTATCACACGCTGGACCGGCGGCCACGTGCTTTCTGCTGCACCACATCTAGCCTGCTCGAAAGCGTGGAGCGGGAACCGCTCGCCAGTTGATGAGTGGATCACTACGCCAGCCCGCTAGGTCAATCGGATGAATATTAGTAAACCTCGTCGCCATCATGAGCCTGCGTGAGCCTTTTCCTGTGGACAATCCGGTCATCTCGGGGTAATGTAAAACCGAGTTGTCGAGCGTCGAGGAACTGATGACAGTCACCCTGAAGTTTAAGCCGGAGATTGAAGCCGGACTATTGACTCAGGCGCAAGCCAGCGGCATGACCGTGGAAGAATACGTTCTTTCCGTGGTGGAAGGCGCGGTGCTTCCGGCGGCACCAACGGCACTGTCGCCTGACGAACGCGCGGCTGCTTTTGAAGCGTGGTCCGCCCATCATCGCCCGACCCCTCCCTTGTCTGATTACGCTGTCGGCCGCGAAGCCATGTATGAAGGCCGCGACCACTGATGCGTGTCCTTGTTGACACAAATATTCTGCTGCCGTAGCGCCCAGCCAAATCATTCCCTCTGCTCTCAAGCCACCCACGCGGTCTCGAAGCTGCTACGGCAAAACGATGCCGTCTTCTCTTGTTCTCAGAACATCGCAGAGTTTTGGAATGTCGCGACGCGTCCCGCCGGGCTGAACGGAGTCGGACTCTCGCATGAGGAAGCCTCGCATGAGGTCAGCCGCATTGAGGGGTTGTTAACTCTGCTGCCCGACGTGCCGGCTATCTACGCCGTGTGGAAACGGCTCGTCTACGAACACGGAGTCCAGGGCGTCAAAGTATATGATGCCCGCCTCGTCGCGATCATGAGCGTCTACGCGGTCGAGAGCGTTCTTACCTTCAATACCCCCGATTCACCAGTTGCCAGGGAAGAGTCGATGCCAGTCCTCATCGGAGAGCATCAGGTTCGGCACGGAAT
>JBOGJS010000235.1:0-10652 GCA_050745365.1 Terriglobia bacterium | reverse complement strand
GCGGACGTGAAACACACCTCCGCGCTAGCGTAGTGTCCGCGAAATAGGGATACAGGTAATCTGGGTGGCGCAGACATGCCGCCTTCTGGCATTCTGCGATTTTCAAAAGTCGCAGACATCGCGAAATGCGAGTTGTCTGCGCCACCCATGAGAAAAGATTGTGTGCTCAATTCCCAGACACTACACTAACAGTTCATCACGATGTCAAAACCTATACAATTGGCCGGTCTGAGCCTTTCGGAATTGCGCCGAAGCTTTCATGACGAGCTGTTTAACGTTTCCCTCCCGTTTTGGGAGAAGCATGGAATCGACCATGAAAACGGCGGCATCATGTGTGCGCTCGATTATGACGGCACCCGGGTCAATACCGACAAGGTCCTCTGGTTTCAGGGCCGCGCCTTATGGGTTTACAGTTTCCTGTACAATCATTTCGGGAAAGATGCCCGGCACCTCGAGGTCGCGCGAAGAACCAGGGAGTTTGTGCTGAAACATGCACTCCAGGAAGACGGCTGGTATGCAGAATTATTATCCCGCGAAGGGAAGGTGCTGAAGCCTTTTAGTGGCGACACCGAAGGCATGTATTTCATTGTTGAAGGGCTTCAGGAATACGCCGCTGCCACAGGGGAGGAGCAGAGCCTCGAGACCGCTTTCCATCTTTTTCGAAAACTCTTCAAGGAATTTGATAGCCCGAGCTTCCGCTACCGCGGCGCAGATTTTCCTTATCTATGGAACACCCAGCAGTCGGTCCGGCCGATGGGCTTGTGGATGGTTATCCTTTATATCGCCACCCAGATGCTGCGGCGCTGGCCTCGTCCCGAGATCACGGCAATAGCGGACCGCGCTCTCGATGCGATAGTAAACAGACATCACAACCCTGAGATCGAGCTCAACACGGAGATGCTGTACTTCGATTTCAGCCGGCCGAAAGAGGAGGAGCGGAAGTCAAGGCTGGGACACGCGGTAGAGGCTTTGTGGATGGTGCTGGAAGAGGCGACGAGGCGCGGCGATGACGCATTGTGGGAAACCGCCGCCGAGCGAATTCGTCGCCACCTCGATGTCGGTTGGGACCACATTTATGGCGGGCTCGCGCAGTGGATCAATGTAGACCAGCCATGCTATCAATGGCCCGTTGAGGATCCACTCGGCACTGGGCTTGAATTGCACTTCACGGGCGAGTATGAGTACATGAAAGCGTTTTGGGCGCTCGAAGAGACGTTGGTTGCAACTCTAAAGATATTCGAGCGCACGGGGGCGGAGTGGGCTACGCGCTACTTCGAGCTGGCGCAGAAGACAATCAATGAAAAGTTCTCCCAGAAAAAGCGCGGCAATGCAGGCTACATGCTTTTTGCCGACCGCCAGATGACGTGGCAGCCTCATGTCTCCCGGCAGGATAATTATCACCCATTGCGCCGGCTCATGCTATGTCTTCTGACTCTTGATGGAATGATCCGGCGAGAAACGGAGAGCGGATCGGAACCATAGCGCGGCATCTTCGGCTCGCTTCATGGGGTCCGCGGTTGTAGGTCGCCTCCCATGGGGCAAGCCGCAGATCGCCGAAGCGGGAGGCCTGTGCCCTGGCGCGCGGCAGATTCTTCAGGACTCAAGCGCCACTTCCTGATCATTAGGCTCAGTTCCCGCAACACCCAACGGCCTAATCGCAGCGTGCCCCGCTTCGAGAATTTCGATCAAGTCCCCTCATCCGGGTCACTACGCTCCCCACCTTCTCCCCAGGGGAGAAGGTGCCCGACGTAGGAGGGCGGATGAGGGGTCGTTTTTCATAGGTTGGCGGGCGTCGCAAGGCGAAATGACGCACTGATGCGCGACTGAATAATGGCACGAACTTCTCCGAGTAAGCACTAGCTACTGGGCGCCTTTGCGAGAGGTTTTGAGCTTTCGCACCTTCTGAAACATGACGAGCCTCTCGAACTCGCGTCGCTGGACCCTCGTCGGTCTGCTTTTCCTTGCCGCCCTCATCAATTATCTGGACCGTGCCACGCTTTCCATCGCCCTGCCGGCGATTTCCAATGATTTCTCTCTGAACCCCACGTCCGAAGGCCTCCTGCTTTCCGCTTTTTTCTGGTCTTACGCGCTGATGCAAATTCCGATGGGCTGGCTCGCGGACCGTTGGAACCTCCGCTGGTTGTATGCTGGCGCCTTCGCGTTGTTATCGCTCACCTGTGGCTTGACGGGCATTGTGGGAAGTTTCGCGATGCTGATTTTCCTCCGCGTTCTGCTGGGCGTCGGGGCGTCCATCTACATGCCGGGAAGCACAAAGGTCGTCAGCCAAACCTTCCCTCCGGAGGAGCGCGGTTTGCCCTCTGGCGTCTTTGATAGTGGCACCAACGCGGGTTTGGTGGTGGGTATGCTGTTTGTTGCCATCCTGGTGGCAAAGACCGGATGGCGGCACATGTTTATGCTGGTGGGGTTTCTGGCTCTGATTTGGATAATCCCCTGGGTGTTGGCTTTTCCGCACGCCCTGTCCGAGCAGCACTCCACCCCGAAAACCGACAAGGGTTCCCTGCGAGGGGCAACTCTCAACCGTAACCTTCTGGGCGCCTCCCTCGGCTATCTCTGCTACAGCTATTTCGGGTACATGACGATGGCATGGCTTCCGGACTACTTCGTGAAGGTGCGGCACCTTACGCTCTTGAAGGCCGGCGCCTTCTCAGCTTTACCCTTCCTGGTCTGGGCGGTTTCGGAGCCGATTGGCGGCTGGGTTGCAGATACCTTGATCCGACGTGGAATGGACTCAACACGGGTGCGTAAGAGCACGATTGCCTTCTCCTTCGTCACCGGTCTCCTACTGATTCCTGGGGTCTGGGTGAGAAGCGAGACGGCGGCCCTGGTACTCATCTGCGCCTCTTCCCTCGTGGGATTTGGCGCGGGAAATATCCTGGCCATTTTCCAAATATGCGCCCCGCCCCAGGAAGTGGGGACGTGGATGGGGGTGGGAAATTTTACGGCGAACATCGGGGGGATTCTTTCGCCGCTCGTCACTGGCATCGTGATTAGCCGAACGGGATCCTACTTCGCGGGGTTTGCGCTGGCCCCCCTCGTGCTCTTGTGCGGCCTCGCGTGCTTTGTGTTCCTGGTCGGCAAGGTACAGCAGGCACCGTCTTCGGTGCGGACATTCTGATCGTGCACTGTTGAGTTACGTTCCGTTGAGCAGAGCGAGATACTGCGAGGACAAGGAGATTTCAGGATCGCGCATGGAGATCCGGAAGCGATTCGGCACACCCAATGATTCATACATAGCTTCTGTGGTTTGATAGGCCCGATGTGCATGGAAACTATCCACCGGTTCCTTCATGCCGTCGACGGGCGCTAACAGGGCCACGTTACGCTCGGCAACAGCGGCCGCCACCTGCGGAAGATCAAACTGCGTCATCACATTGCGGACGAAAATGCTAGCCTCTTGCAGATAGCGATCCACATCTGCCAGATTGTGGTAGGAAAGAAGGCCTTCAGAACAGACCACGGAGCGAATACGAGCATCTAGCGCTGCCGCGTAGAGTGCCCACAGCGCCCCCATCCCATTTCCAATCAACTGTACCCCACTCTGGTTAACGTCCGAACGACTCAGGGCATAATCTACCGTGCGGAGCACGTCCTGGACGCGCATCCCAAACAAGTCTTCATTGACAACCCAGGCCCAATAGGTGAGCACTGTCTCCACATCATCGAGCTGCCAGAACTCGGCCCTGCTTTCTTCGGCCAAGTGCGGCGGACGGGTGGCTCCGATGCCGCGAACATCCGCCGCGATTACGAGCCGGCCTTTCGTCGCCAGCCCATCCAGAACCCCAAATTCTAATCCGTCCACTGCCGCGCCACGCTCATCAACGTAAATGAGGGCTTCACCTTGTCCATCGTAATTCTCGGGTATAAATACCCAGACGGGAATGTAAATCCCCGGCTCCGAGAGGAATGCGAGCTTCTCAATCTTGTAACCCTTGCGCGGGGTTGTGACATAATGCTGAACCACCAAGGGCTGATTGATGCGCTTCAGCCGGAGCACATCATGGATGTTAGCCCTCATCTCGTTCTCGAAGGACGCAGAGGACGGCGGCAGAATCCGTGCTGGCGGGAGTTGCGCCTGCTTCTTCAAAATCAACGAAAAGATTGTCTGGCCTTGATGGGAATAGCGCACCGAGCCGTCAATTGTGCAGTGGAGGTTTTCATCCGGCTCAATCACAAATTCCGGCTCCGTCACCGGCCCACGACGATGATAAAACCATCGGCAGAACCAGTCCGTCGTTGCCAGACGCAGCTTCACCGTCCAGGCGTGCGGGTCCTCTGCGGGCACGGTCGAAAAATGCTCCGGAACGCCTAATTGTCGATAGCGCTCTTCGATCGCCTGGGCGGCTCGATCGAAGGGGGGCGCGTAATGCTCGATCGTTGCCAGAAGCGGCCGGGGCGCGATGGCAACGTGCAGGTCGACATCGTCGATTCCGTAGATGGCACCTGGGAAAAAATGTTGCTCGGTATCGCCGGTGCCGAGAGGGGCATGAGGCT
Source organism: Terriglobia bacterium (assembly GCA_050745365.1). Lineage (GTDB taxonomy): Bacteria > Acidobacteriota > Terriglobia > UBA7540 > UBA7540 > RH2-MAG17b. The sequence goes on along the minus strand of JBOGJS010000235.1, from coordinate 6,140 downwards.
GAATATGTTTGGGCCAGCGGTTGGCGGTTCCTCCTTCGTTGATGACGGCGCACTGGATGCGTTCGTCGAGAGCGCTGACGAACATGGTGAGGGTGCCGCCTCCGGAATGACCCGCGCACCCAATCCTTTTGGGGTCCACCTCCGGCCGGGTCAGCAAGTAATCGATAGCACGCATGCAATCCCAGATGCGGTAGTGAGTCAAGTCCTCTCCGAGTAGCAGCAGTTGCTGCCCGGGAAGGGAATGCTCCCAAGTTACGGGACCTCCGGTCTCGTTGCGCCGGGTCCTAGGGTTCCAGAATTCCCGCCGTTCGCCCTCCCCAATTGGGTCAGGAGCGAGGACAACGAAGCCGGACGTGACCAGGTTGAGGTAGGCGGACTGATAAGACGGATTGGCTCGCGCCAAAGCGTAATGGCCGCAGGGAGAAATGATGCCCGGGAACGGGCCTTCTCCCGTTGTAGGCACGTAGAGGCTTGAGGTGACCCAAAAATCGGGCTGACTCTCATACATGAGGCATTCGATCCGGTATCCTTTCCGCTCGAGAACCCTGACGATCTGTGCATTCAAAGGATTTTTTGCGGGAAACCCATGGATCATCTCCACGGCTTTTTCCCGCACAAAACGGTTACGCGCCAGCACTTGCTGTGCAGTTTTGATCCCGGCGCGCTTCCGATCCCATTGCGCCGCCCAGGCGTTAATCTTGCTGGTCATAAAGGTCACCAGCATGTCGGGCATCGTTTGCTCATAGCTGCCGGCTGCATGAGCCGCGTCTATAGCTGAGCGCGAGGGTACTCCTTGAGACCTGAAAAGCGCGGCACCTGCGAGCGGCGCCATCCCTGCCTCCAGTACAAATTGCCTGCGGTTCATTGCGTATCTCCCTGCTTTGAAAAAGCCCATCACATCTTTTGGTTCTGCAGGATCCGCCAAATCGTCCCGCTGAAGATGTTTGCCTGTGACTCCGCCGAAACGCCGCAGGCATCGAGCATCCGGCGATAGCGCCCCGGACCCGCCTTAAGCTCTCCCAGATCGCCGCCAAAGCAGTCCGAGCTGAACACCAGTTTCTCAAAGGCGCTCGCGCCTGACTTGGGCGTGTGAGGACTCACAAGTCCGGTCCACCAGAAGACGGACTTGAAAAAAGTGGGGTCGTTCTTCTTTTTGAGAAGGCTCGAGCCGGAAAGATCAAAAAGCTCGTTGGGATTCCAGCGCCAGGTTTCCCCCGCCCAGTGATAGTCCGGATTGCCGCAATGCGCGCCAATGATATGGATCCGGGGAAACAGCCGGGCAATGAGGTCAAGGCGCGTGACCTCCATCCGCGAAACACTCACGTCGCTTGGGATTTCCGGATTGACACGGTCCACGATTCCGGTATGAAAGAGCACGACCATGCCGTACTTTTGCGCGCGCTCGTACACCGGCCAATAGGAAGGGTCATCGTAATTCTTTCGCGGATACTCGAGCTCTCCCAGGCCCCGAAAGCCTGCCTCATGGAACTGGTCGACGAGGGCGACGGCCTGCGGGTCGTCCAGGCTGGGCGAGCCGAGGCCCATCAAGCGGTCGGGGTGCTTCGCGACCGCCTTCTTCGCGCTTTTCAGATCGTCAGGATGGACGAGCAAGAATGCCATCCCGTCCATTGACTCCAGCAGGGCAGCAAGTCTATCCGCGTAGGCAGGATCGCCATTGTAGTGATTGTGGCAGTCGAAAATCTTGGGTTGGCCGGGCAACGGATCAGTACTTCCGGCGGAGGCTGGCACGCCTTCCTGTGGGCTCGCCTTGGCGCCGGATGCGGAGAGGGCAAACGGAACCGCAAGGCCTGCTGCCTGAGTCTTAAGAAACTTGCGTCGTGAAATCATCGAAACCTCCTGGTGATGTAAGCTGAGCCACTGGATGGGACCAATGAATCTCTTGCGTGTTGTAATAGATGGCCTCGCAGGCTGCAGCGACCGCTATTCAAGCTCCACAAATGCAGCCGCGCGCTGCCCTGATAGTCTACTCCGATTAAGCCGCCGCCGGGTTACAAACTTTCGCCCTGAGCCGATACTTTGCGCTGCAAACGTGTGAGGAAATCAACGGCTGCGCTACCCGGCTCCGCGGCTTTCATTTATGCCCCAACGAAAATGCCGCAGAGTTTCTGAGCAGCGAAACTCTGCGCTACTGGGCTACAAATGATCACGAAACCATTCTGCAAAATTGGAATTTCCCTCGGCCGCATTAATGGAAAGAGAGGAGGGCTCGCTCTGGTAGGCTTCTTCAATCGGCTGGAGCTCACGATGCAATGTGCTCGCGGCCACCAGGCAATCACGGCCATCTACGGTACCCTCCAAGGTTAGTGGCCGGGGCGCAAGAGCTGAAGCAATGTCCGCAATATCGCCGATTTCCAGACTGCCAGGCACGACGACATCCTCGGGCACGTAGATAAAGCTATCGTCCAGCATGGAGAGGAAGCTCGCCAGCCCGCCATGAACGGCGACAGCGCGCACATTCGGATCGTAAAGAGCACCCAATAAGGCCAGCAGACCGCCCAAGGGCTCGGCGTGCTGCTCAATTTCCGGGCTGATTTGCCAGTTCGGCTGCTCGTCGAGCAGCAGATGGGCCGGGTTTGGCGGCATAAACGAATCTCCCCAGAGTCCGACTTTGTGAGGATCCAGGTCATGCCGTCCTTCAAGGTACCCGAGCACCGTCCGCAGGTCTTTCAGCCTCTTTCCGAGCAGCGTATGGCCGAGCATCAAATCGCTTGAACCCAGGAACACTTGTTCGCTATCTGGATCGCGCCTGAGATCGGGCGAAGTTTCCCCGGTTCCGCGAACATCGGGCAGGCATACCGCGATTCCTGATCTCAGCATGGACTCGATTTGACTGCTTCGATCCGCCAGGAAGCGAGCCTTGCCGCCTTCGGCTACGGCCACGACCACCGGCACCGGAAACATGGAGACAGCGTGCGGGAAGGGAGCATAGTGGCGTGGCAGCAGCAGGAGCAACGGCACCTCAATCCCCGTCTCGGTTTTGAGAGCAATCGCTTCAACCTCAGAGTGAGGCAGCAGCTTCGTCCATTCCACCGTTGCGCCTGGGTTGGGATCGGGCTGAATATCTCCCAGCTTCTTTGTCCAGGCGGCTTGAAGCCAGCTTCGACGCTCGGCCGGAGACATGCCGGAGAGTTTACCGTGTGCGGTCTTAACCTCAGCTTCGCCCTCGTCATGCGCGATACCGTGCACCGTCCGCATGTGAAGCTCCGAGGCAATTTCCGGAGTGAGCACGGTGAGATCGGAGACAGGCCGCCGATTCGTGATCGGATTCTTTTGCAGATTGGCATATTTGGAGACAGCCATTTTTGTGAACGGAGATGGAATGCCGAACCACCGCGCGAAAATGGGGTAGAGCGCCCGGCGCTGTGATGGACCGATGTTCCACGCTTCGCCCGGTCCGGGGAACGGACCGAAGCCATGCGCCGAGCCCAGGTGATCGAGAGCGTGATAGAAGCTCCAAACTTTCAGGTAGCGCGCCCAGGCCGGCTGCTGCTCTAACCCAACGCCCACCTCGCCCATGCCGGGCGCAACGGTTGGTGACTGGCCTATGCTCCATGCGACTTCGTGGGAGAAAATAAAGTACCGCGGCGCCACCGAAGCGCAAATCAGCCAGGGAAGGAACTGATCAACCACGCTCAAGCGCAAGGCACGAATCGGAGCCCAGTCGCCCCATTCATCGTCGCTGATGGGACTGACCACGCCAAAATTAAAAGGAACAGCCGCCGCAACCCGGGGATCGAGCGCCGCGGTGACGGCTGCCGGATCGCCTCCGCCGGCCACTGCTCCGAGCAGAATAATCTCTTTCTGATTGATGTCTGGCTGCTCGAGCAGAAGATCAATGCCCCGCTCGATATCCTGCACCATCCACGTCATCAGATTGCTTCCAACAAGGTACAGTTGTTCACCCATGATGTAGCGGGAAAAGTAGTTCGAACGGTCCCATGGATAATTCTGAATACGCCCTCCATATCCAAGCTGGTCCATCACAAGAACGGCGCAGCCCGCTCGCGCCCAGATGATGCCCATATCCTGCAACTCGAATTGCGTTTTGGGCGCATGCAGACTGTGGATGATCACCATGCCGGGCATTTGCGGGTGAGAATGGGAGGGTAGATAAAGATTCGCCGTCACCCACAAGCCCTGTTGGCTCTGGTAAACCACGTTTTCCCGCGTATAACCTTCGCCGCGATAGGTGCTGGTTACCCGGGCTTCAAGAGGACAGCTTGCCGGAAACTTGCCCAAAGAAGCCCTCAGGGCTTTCACCCGGACATCCCGGAAGTGCTCCCACTCGGAAACGGTCTTCACTTGATTCCAGTCTTGTGTTTCCACCTGCAGCAATTTCCCGAAGTGATCCCGGACGTGGCGCTCCAGCATGCCTGAAAGGTCCAGTTGCTTGCGCTGCTCAGGAGAAAACACGTCGGGCCGAATAAACGCCAGCGGGTTACTCCGAAGGAGCGGGACTGCTGGCCTGGGCAACTGCGGAGGGGCTGACGTAACCAAATCCAATCGGCGGTAGCGGCCGGGGCAGAAAGGTGTGTTGGTCTCGGTAACCGGCAAGACGCACGTTTCCTCAGCCTCACCGTCGCGTTCGGGCCGATACCGTACTAACAGTATCCGCCACTGGCGCGGGATGCCAAGCGCCCCCAAGGTCTCAGCAATTTGAGGCAATGGCAGGTTCAGGCGCGCCAGCCATGCTCCGTGAGTTTGCCATGCCGCGGCGTGCACAGGGCTGTTCCAACTCACGTACGGCTGTGAGAGTCGATGGCTTCCCTGATGTCCGGCGGCGTCAAGCACAGTTCCCAGCGGGTTTACCGCGTACTGAACGTAAGATGAGCCCGAGAACGTCAAGTAGACCTGAAAGCTGTCGTCTTCCGTCACCGGTCCGTCGCGCCGTTTCGCGTGGGCAATCACCCGCTCCGGTTCGTCACACCTTGCCAAGATGGCCAGGGTGCGGCCATCCTGGATTGCTTTCACTTTCGTTGGGAACCTCGGAAGCCTAGCTAGGGGTTCGTTTCGGCGCAGGGACCAGGCGGGAATGGTCTTCCAGGCAGGGTCATTCCACTTGGCGTAAAGAGGAGGGAGAGATTTTACGTAGACTGCATCCAGGGGTGGCAGCTTGTCATTGCCGACGACGGGTGGCCGCAGCACCGGGGCTGAGAGCTTCAGTTCGGAGGGCGGAATTGCCGGAACCCCTGAGGTTGGCTGGTGCGCCGGCCACCTCCACCATTCCTCGGGCGCGGTTGGCCGCTGGGCCCGGTTGCGTTCCGCGATCACCTGGACGTAACCGGGTCTTGGTGAGCCGATCTGATCGAGCGGAATCGCCGCTTCAACACTCCACTCGTTTTTGCCTATCGCGGCTGCAACCAGAAACCGATTACATTTGTAGAGAAGGCTGTTGAACCAAGCGTGTTCCCCCGTCCAGCGCCATTTTACTGAGTAGCCGCCTAGCGGCCCTACTTCGACCATCCAGTCGTTTTCGTTATATACCCGGATGATGAACCGCACAAAATCTTCGCCGTCCGGCGCGCCATAGGTGTAGCGTCGCGGCAGGGTTTTACTCCTCGAAACCCCTCCGCCTTCCCAGACGGAGTCGAACCCGATGGACCGCGCCGTCACCCGGCCGCTCGGTTCAGGCAACTCAGCGCCGAGGTACAAATACCCTCCGGCAATCACAGCCCTGACTTCTCCACCCGTCGCTTCCGGAACTCCTGGCTCAGTGGGTGTAAGCTTTTCAGCAGGAACACGCTGCCAAAGCTTCTCCGTGAGCTTACCGTCGATGATGATCCTGGAGCTCGAAGACTGTGCTGCCCAACATCCCCTGACATTAAAGCTGAGTGCCAGAAGAACCAGCAGGCCGCCGGTGCAGCACAGCTTCAAAGCTAACGCCGATCGCGAGAGCAACCCGGGCGCATGTTTGCTCTTAGCAGGTTGCTGAAAAGCTTTCAAAGCTGTCATCCTTTCGCGCTACTGGCGCAGGCCATGAGGAGTCCGGGAAGACCCCTCACCCGACTCGCATCGCTCGCCACCCTCTCCCCACGGGAGAGGGCTTAAAACCGTGAGGAATAACCTTCTCCCCCGGGGGGAGAAGGTGCCCGACGTAGGAGGGCGGATGAGGGGTCGTT
>JBOGJS010000234.1:0-4648 GCA_050745365.1 Terriglobia bacterium | reverse complement strand
ACCGGAGAAGATAACGGCCAGGAACACACCCGTTACTTCGAGAAACTGGTAGGCGATGCCGACCTGAAGCAACTGGGCGTCTGGCTGGTGGAACTGGCGCTCGTCCACTGCCGCGACCACACATCGTATTACTACTACGGCGACGGCCTGAAGCCAGACCCTCTCTTTGAGACCGCCACGCGCTGGGGCATCGACGTGGAAGCAATCAAGGCCGTCGTCACCGGGTCGGCAAAACGAAGCCGGACAGAACGCGAGCCCAAGCCAAAGCGGGCTCACGAGACCAGTGCAAGTTAGTCTAATCAGGGGCAGAGCGGCAATGTCGCTCTGCCCCGACCGTCGTGTTCGAGGCGCGTACAGAATTCTGAGGATGGTGGTCCGCACAGGGCAAAGGCGCTTGATCACTCTCGTTGAAGGTTGTCCGATCAAGCGGTCTGTGCTTAAATCTCGTTCGTCGCGACTTCTCCGGGCTTCTGGCCTCTTTTTGCGACCTTAATACAATGGATTTCGAAACGCCGGCGTTGGGCCCGTGAAAGCGCGATCGACCTGTGGTTGGGGCCGAAGAATGCGCGTCAAAAGTTGACCTCATGTGCGATCTACAATACGTCCAAAGCGCTGCCTACCACGAAGCTGGGCACACATCTATCGCGGCGGTTCAAGGCATGCCCCTGCGTACCCGAGGAATTCACATCGATCCGGCTGGCGCCGGAATCTCGTCCTACTGGTATAAGATACCCGGCCAACCCGGGTCCGACATCGAACGCGAGCGAACTATTGTTTCGACCGGTGCGGGATGGGCTTCCCAGATCAAGTTTTATCCCGCCTGCCCCTCAGCCGGTTCTTGGACTGATGGGAACCTAATTAATGCGCTCTTGAGCGAAATGCACCCAGATGGGCGTCCCTCCTGGTTCGCCGCGAAGGACAGGCTGTATGCCGAATCCAAGAGACTTGTTGAAGAGCGTTGGCGAACGATCCGCGCTTTGGCTCAGGCTTTGTGGGCCAAGCCGTGGACTCCTCGACCTCCGGAAAAGGAGAGAACATGGTCACTAATGCCGGACGAAAAATGGATCAATGGCGGTGAGGTCGTCAGTATTCTCCAGCAATTCGAAATCCGGGCTTCAGTCGTTGACGACTCGGTAGGCACTTACACATCCGCTCCGGAACCTCCTGGCATTCTGAGCCAGTTCCGACGCGGCTTGGGCGCTACCGCTGGTCCAACTCCTTGACCCACAGAGGTAGCTTTCTCATAGTCGCCGGTGATGGCGTCCAGAGCCCTAGACGTCCGGTGCATTCCACCGGCCGAATCTTTCGTGGGTTCTCAATCAACCAGTTCCAGCCGCCCTTGTCCGCCCACCTGCTCTTGGAATTCCTCACGCAGTCGGTAATCTCTACAATTCCGACGATGCAACTGAGTGGCAAATTACGTAGACTTTCACTTGATGGAGGCTTGCTCATATATTCAGCGAGGATTTCACGGGGATGCTGTTCGCGGTGAGCCGCAGCGTGGATCAACAGTGGACCCTCATAGCGAGTGCGCCAGGAGCGGTTTTCCACGTCTTTCCCTAGTTGCAGAATGGCACATGCGAAAGGTTGTCGTATCGTAAGAGCCTTCATATCTTACTTCCGCGTTAGGCCTACACTCGGCGGGGTTCCAGATCGTGTTCCTTGCGGAGGCGTTCCGAGCAGCCTCTGGCCTGCGCTAAGTGGGTCGGGCGTGGAGTGCATAGCAAGACAGGCAAACACCATCCATTCCGATATCTCGCGGGTCCAGTTACAATCGGAACAATTTCGCCCCCTGCTCGAAGATTGACGACTGAACCCCAGGGCAGGCATACCTTCCTACCCAGTTCTCTACGGTTCCCAAGCGGAACGCTCTTGCGCCCGCGCAGCACTGCCTCCAGTGTTCCGCGCCGAACGTCCATAGTGATGCGCAACGGCTTACCTCCTGGCCATTCAACAATCTGAATATGCCGGCCGGCTTTCACTGCTGCATTCAGGATGAGTCCACTGACCGTCCTCCGATGACACCAGCGCGGATATTGGCACGCGCAAAAAAATAGGACACGCCGGTTCTCTCCCTTGCACTGTATTACCAGGTCCAGCAGATCCTTGACGGCAGTGGGATTCAAGATGTGGATTCTCCTCTCGCGCGTGCCGATGCTCCGGTTTCCAAGGCCGCGCATCCACCGATATCGCGTTCGGCCGACCAGATGTTCGAATGCAACGCCGGAGAAACCTTTCGCGCGCCCGCTACGCCTGAACCGAATGTCGACAAACATCGGTGACTCAAAGCCACGTTCTCGTTCCAAAGCGACGACGGCACCCACGAATTCTCGGGTCGCATTTCCCCAACCCCAATATCCCCATGTGAAAAGCGTCAGCAAACCGGCCTCTCGCAACTCACAAGCCGAAACGACGGTCGTCAGCGGATCGAGCAGCCTCAGACGTGCGTGCTACCTGCTTGCGTTCTCGGCGCCGTCCTAACATAGTTTTCAACTCGCCGATGCTATATGGCGGAGTCTTCAGATGGATTACTGAATGACAGTTCGCGCAGACCGGCCTAAGATCTCGAACGGGGTCCACCGTGTACTCTGTCCCAATTTCCGCCAGCATCCGAATGTGGTGGACGTGTATGAAGTCTTCATCTAACCCGTACGCCGTCTTGTAATTAAAGCCGCACACAACGCACGATGTGCCATAGTGAGCCAAGCACAACCTACGGGCTTCCGGATTCCGTTCATAGGCGTTGACCGTGACGCGGTAAATGGCCCCTTCCCTAAGGGTTATTTTCTCCGGCATTTCTCCGGGTAACAAATCGAGGCGAGAACCAACCATACCCAATCGGTTAAGGGCTTCCGCCACTTCTTTTCGCATGACCCAATGCCAGTGGCCCGCGCGCTTGTCAAACTCTGCAAGCACCTTAAGCTTTACTTTCCCCTCTTCCTGTGGTCTCCAGTTGAGGCGTTCACCCACCAAGCCCGCTAACTTTCCATAGTGAAGGCTGGCGGCATTGAAATTCTTGAATCCCACTGCCTCGGCCATAGCCCCAGCGGTAGCCGTGCTTCGCGGCTGACGATAGTGGAATTGCAGCATCCCAACGTAACTAGGAGGCAACGGCGTCAGCGATTTGAAAGCTTGTACGTAGTCCGCTGCAGTAGGAACACGTCTTCTATTGACGTCTTTCTTAGTCTCGCGCGGCATTTGTTACCAGTCCCGCTCTGAGCCCTTGGAAGCGCCGTTACACACGCATCGAGGGAGATTCTTCCGCCCTCAAACATCAACGGAAAAATCAGGATACCCCGCGTCAACCAACCGAAGCAATCACATATGCTGGACTTTTGTGCGTGCCCGCTGTCTGGTCTTTTGTGCTGGCGTAATCACTGGCGAGGCCCCTCAATTACAGCCGAGAAGGGGAGGTTCCAGGACTTTTTTTGTCCGGCTGGAATCATTTCCCAAGAGATCCGCCGCTGAGCTCGTAATGCAACTGCACAGGTTGAATGCGCCGTAGCACACGGTTTATGATTACGGGCAGGATTGGGAGCAATGAAGAGGCATTGGAAGGCGATTGTGCTCGGCCTCATTGCCGCAGCAGGCTTGGCGGTGGGGTCTACCATCGCATGGGTCTTGTGGGGACCGTTTTCGTTTCAATCGGCGGCGGCCAAAGCCAAAGAAGAGGCAACCCTGCTCAACGGCCGCGATCCGCAGCAGATGCTCGCCGAGGCGAACCGATTCTACTGGGGCCATAACCTGCCATTAGCCTTTCCCCTTTATCAGCGGGCGGAGACGATTTTTACGAAAGACAGGGATGCCCGTGATGCGCTGTACGCCAAAATCGGCGTGATGCGCACCGGCGACGAAACCTCTTTTCCTGAAATCTCCGCTTTCATCGCATCCCAGCTTCACACCCCGCTCGTTCAGCATGATCCCTTTCTGCGCTTGTGGTGTCTTGGCGTGAAGGGCGATGCAGATCAGGAAACCAACGTCGCGGCGGCGGAGCGAGATTGGAGCCAGGTTAAGACTCTTGCAACGCGCCTCGGCCAGAAAGAATGGGCGAATCGCGCCACGGGCGAGCTCGGCATCATTGCGTACCTTCACGGCGATTACACGCAGGCCGCCGCACTCATGAAGGCGGCGCTCGTTACGGCAGCATTGGAAGGCGACGACGGCACCGAGGTCCGGTATTTGGAACTTGTCGGCAACGGCATGAACGGACTGAACCGGCACGCTGAGGCAATGATCTTCCTGGACCGTGCGATTCGGATCGCAAACCATGACGGGTACGTGGGCACGCCGTTCATGGCCATCGAGGGCAACGCCGAGGCCCTGGCAGCGACGGGCCACGAAGCGCAGGCGGAAGCTCTGATGCGAACCACTCTCGCACAGGTACGGCACGAAAAAATGTGGGAGCACGAAGGGCAGGACCTTCTGATTCTTGGCGAAATGCAAGCGAGTTCTGGCGATAACACGCACGCCCGGCAATATCTTAATGAGGCCGCGGAATCGGCCAAGCGAATGGGCCTGTATCGCGTTGTGGCGCAATCCTATCTTGACCTTGCCGGATTATCCCAGGCCGCTGGCAATCTGCAGCAGGCAGCAAACGAAACCGAGCAGGGCGTCCACTACTTCAGCATGGTGGGCGATACGATTTATC
>JBOGJS010000233.1:0-7453 GCA_050745365.1 Terriglobia bacterium | reverse complement strand
CGTCTCTCCGTCAGCGACGGTGCTGTATATCCTTCAGGGCGAGCGACATTCTCCCGCGACACGGCCGTTTCTCGGCGTGGGATACGCCAAAGGACCTACGCTTGCCGCCGCTGGCGAGCCTCTGCCGGATCGGGTCGAGCGCGCGGTCCGTGGAATATTCGGCCTGGACAACCCTACATTGAGTCCGTTGCCCTATTCTCGCGAGGAAGTGAGATCGGCGGCTCGTTTGATGGGCGCAGGCAGTGTCCTTCTGCTCGGATCGAAGGCGACGAAAGAAGATGTCGAAGCGGAGCCGCTTGGCCAATTCAAGATTTTGCACTTCGCCGTGCATGGAGTTGCCAATAAACACGACCCTGGACGGTCTGCCCTGGTGCTTCGTGAAGGGACGAATCCCGGCGATGACGGGTTGCTGCAGGCGAGAGATATCAGGAGGCTTTCCCTGAACGCGGACTTGGTCACTTTGTCGGCGTGCAATACGGACGTGGGCAAGATCGAGGGCGAAGAGGGCGTCGACAGCCTCACTGGGGCGTTTCTGCTGGCGGGCGCCAGAAACGTGCTCGCCAGCCTATGGTCGGTGAATGACCGCTACACGGCAACCTTAATGGACAAATTTTACCGCCGCCTGGCCGACGGGATGGATGAGAGTGCCGCGCTGAACCGCGGCAAGCTGGATATCCTAAGGCAGTACGGCGCCAGGACACCACCATACTACTGGGCGGGCTTTGTTCTGATCGGGGAGGGCAACGGAAGAATCACTCGAGGTGACAATGCCGATGCAACTCACAAAGAATGATCGTGAAAAAATATTCGCAAGAACCTGCCAGATTGTCGAGAAGCGCTACTTTGATCCCAAATTCAATGGCAAGAGCTGGCCGGCGCTGGTCGGCGCCCGGAAGCAGGCGATTCTGGAGGCCGAAGAACCCGCCGAATTCGAGCGGCGTATGCACGACCTGGTCCGGGAGCTTGGAACCAGCCACACCGGTTTTTTCCATCAATCGGTGAACCGTGTGCCGGGCAGGCTGGCGGTTTGCGTGACGTTTCGTAAGGCTGAAACTCCAGACGGGTTACGCTGGATGTTCCAGGACGTTCACGAAGAGGGCCCGGCACACCGGGCGGGAATCGCACCGCTGGATGTCATCCTCTCCATCAACGGAAAGCCGATCGTGCCTCCGGAACAGCCCAGTTTCCCGATGGGGACCACTGTTTTTCTGACGATCAGGAGAAGCGATGGCAGCGAATCAACCGTCAAAATTACGATCCCAAAGCCTCGCACCCGCAAACAACCTTATGCGGAGCCGCGCGCGGTTTCGTTTCGCAGATTGGACAGCGAGATTGGGTATCTCAAGGCCACTATCTTCCCCGGGCTCTTGGGCATCGACGTAGCCCTCCAGCTCGACCGCGCTGTCGCCGGCTTGAACGAGTGCGACCGGCTTATCGTGGATCTGCGCGGTAACCTCGGAGGGGGTTTGGGCCTCATCCGGGTGATGAGTCACCTTACGCCGGACAAGACTCCAATCGGTTACACAGTGACGCGCAAAGGTGCGGACCGTGGTTTCAACAAGGAATCGCTGCGGCGCTTCGGCTGGATTCCATCGAGCAAGCTTGCTATCCCAATTGTGGCCCTATTGCACGCGGGGCGGGATGGGACCGTGGTGCTTATGACTGAAGGGCTGGGCCCGAGGAGATTTCACGGCCGGATTGTGTTGCTCGTCAACGAGCATACCGTGAGCGCCGGAGAAATGATCGCTGCGTTTGCCGCCGAAAGTAAGCTCGCGACGATTGTCGGAACCGAAACCGCCGGCCGTCTGCTCGGTGGCACCGGGTTCAAGGTAGGCCACGGATATCTGGTGATCATCCCGAAGGCCGCGTTTTACACCTGGCAGGGCAAGTCGTATGAAGGCCACGGCGTCACGCCCGATGTGCCGGTTGCTTGGTCTCCCGAGGCTGCCCGAGAGGGCAAGGACAATCAGCTTGAAAAGGCAGTCGAGGTCGTCAAATCGCTCTGATCGCCAAATCCCGTGCGCTCGCGGGGATGTGCGACTAAAGTTTTCGAGTTGCACGACCGGAATCGGTAAACGTTAGGCGACAACACATTGGGGCCGTATCGGCAGGTGCGAAAATCGCGGCGAAGAAATGGCGAATATGATACGATAGCGAGGAAGTCTCCAAATTGGTTCAGGGGGTTTGAAATGGCTAGAGCGAGAGAAATGGTGCCGGTGCCAACACGGCGAGAAACGAAGGACGCTGCGCGGGAAACTGCGAAACGACATCCGTCGGGCGGAAGGGTTTTGGAGCAAGAGCGTATCGCAAAAGGTAAGAGATCGAAGAACGGGCGGAATAAGAGGCGGTCGTAGGCGGCGCGTTTCTTCAGGTCGCAAGCGCCCTCGGGAGTCCCTCCCCGGAGGATCGGGGCTCTTGTTGCTGTGTGGGCCATGCTGGAAAAGGAAATACTGAGCTGACGCCCATTGAATGCGCCTGCGCATAAGAGCCTGGTCCGCCTCCGGCGGATTCGCCAAGATGTTGAGTCTTTGAACGAAATCCGTGAAATCACTATACTTAGGCTGTGGAAACATTCAGGGCAGGGTCAGGAGAGAGGCCAGCCTATGTTTATCATAATCAGTATCAAGCCGGAAGCTCAAGCGGAGCTGACGCGCCAAGCGGCGGCGCACGGCGTCCAACTCGAATCCTATGCTGCGACTTTGCTCGAAGAGGCGGCCGATACGGCCGGCACGGGAAAGAAGCTCACGAAAGACCAGCTCGACCGCACGCTGCAGGAGCTTGCGCAGTTTTCGTACAAGATCCCCCTCCTGCCGGACGAGGCATTCACCCGCGAAGGTCTGTATCAGGATCATGACTGATGGCCGAGGGCGACGCCTGTCTTCTCGACAGCAATATTCTTCTGCGTATCAGCAAGAGCGATGATCCGCAGCATCCCGTCATCACCCAGGCGCTGAAAGCGCTCGTCGGGCAGGGGATGCGCCTCTGCTATACCTCGCAAACCCTCGCTGAATTCTGGAACGCCTCGACCCGTCCGCTCGACAAGAACGGCTTCGGTCTGACCGTCGCCGAGACCGACCGCCTCGCCCGCGTGATCGAGCGGGATTTCGAATTTCTGCCGGACAGCCGCGAGACCCATGATCGCTGGCGCGCGCTGCTGGTCGCGCATAACGTACAGGGCGTACAGGTGCATGATGCAAGGCTGGCGGCCAGCATGTATGTCCACGGCGTCGGACAACTGCTGACGATCAACGTGCGCGACTTCCGGCGATTTGATGGGCTTCGAGTGGTGCATCCGGCGGGTGTACGCGAATTGGCATGAATTGTCAGGGTTCGCGTTAGCCCAGATATGTGGGCGCTCGTCAGATGTTTCCCTGCGGAAGTAAAATGCCTGTATGAGCAGCGTGACGTACAAGGGGAAGGAATCCGCCTATTGTGTGCGGAGTACGACCCCACCGAACACCCCGGCGAGAAGATAGACCTTTGGGTCCTGGCGCGTTAGGCCGCCGCAACCGAGCGAAGCTGTCACAAGTTTTAAGGAGACCGTTCCCCCCGCGAACGCGCGGGGCAGGAGGGAACCAAAACAGCGTCATTGATAGAGCAGTGGCTAACGTGCCTTCCCCCAGATTGTATTCGCGCAGCAAGAAGGAGAGAGCTAGGGCGAAACGAGGACGCGTAAGGTGCCGGGGGTGCCCCGAGACGTTCAAATGAAAAGTCGTGCGGCAAAGGGGCATTTTCTGATAAAAAACGCAGAACGAGGGGGAGATGCGGCTCAGCAGGATCATTATAAAGAATTTTCGCAATTTTAAGTTCCTGGATGTGAAACTCGGCGAACGTGCCGTCATTCTGGGCGAGAATAAAGTCGGCAAGACCAACCTGCTATTTGCACTGCGTCTGATCCTCGATCCGTCCTTGCCCGACTCGATGCGACAGCTTCGGTTCGACGATTTCTGGGATGGATTACCCCGTCCTCTCGGCCTTGAGGACGTGATCGAAATTTCCGTTGAGTTTCGTGACTTTGAGAATAGAGAAAGTCTGCTCGCCGTCCTGGCTGACCATCTGGTGAAAGCGGACCCAATGGTCGCTCGCATTACCTACCGTTACCAGCCGATTGCAGGGCTAGAGGAAGCGCCAAAGAGCGAATCCGATTATGAATTCGTCATCTTCGGCGGAAATCGACCGGACAATGCTGTCGGTTACGACCTTCGTCGTTGGATGCCGCTGGACCTGTTTCCGGCTCTTCGGGACGCAGAAACTGATTTAGCCCGCTGGTCGCGCTCACCATTGCGACCTTTGCTGGATCGGGCCTCAAAGACGTTGGACGCCGAAGAATTGAAGGGCATTGCGGAAGATGTCGACGAGATCACTTCGAAGATTGCGTCTCTACCTGAGTTGTCGTCCGTGGTGAGGGAAGTGAATGCGCAGCTGACGGCTATGGTTGGTCCTAAGCATGCCGTCGAGACAGCACTCGGTTTTGCACCGACGGAACCCGACAGGCTGGTGCGCGCGCTGCAGCTGATGATTGACGGTGGAAAACGGGGGGTCGCAGAAGCAAGCCTCGGTTCCGCCAACGTTCTCTATCTCGCTTTGAAGCAGCTCGAACAAGAATATCGGGTTGAAGAGGGAGAACGCCAGCATACGTTCCTTGCCATCGAAGAACCCGAAGCTCACCTGCATCCACACCTGCAACGTCTTATTTACCGCACTTACTTGCGGGCTCGCGACGAAGAGGAAGCGAAGGCGGGAGTGCGGAGCATCCTGCTGACGACGCATTCGCCCAACGTTGCCAGCGTCGCGCCCTTGTCCAACATCGTCGTTCTTCGCCGTATTGCTGAGGAAGGCCATACCATTGGCAAGTCCCTGCGGAAATTGAGGTTGGAAAAGGAAGAACGGTTGGACCTGGAGCGCTATATCGATGTGACTCGCGGCGAGCTGTTTTTCTCCAAGGGCGTGATCCTGGTCGAAGGGGATGCCGAAAGGTTCTTGTTACCAACTTTGGCCAAGCTTTATGACCCTGACTTGGACTTCGACGCCTTGGGCATTTCAGTGTGTGCCATCGGAGGAACGAATTTCGTCCCTTATGTTCGCCTGCTAGGTGCAAAGGGCCTCGATATTCCGTTCGCCGTGTTGACCGATTTTGATCCGAAAGGAGAGAAGGTTAGCCAAGAGGATGCCGATCCTGACGCTGATGGTGTCGAAACGAGCTTCGGAGAAAATCGTGTGGTAAATCAGATCCTGCGTGAAGTGATGGATCCCGAAGTTTGGAACAAGCTGAACTTCGAAGATGTTCTGGCTCGTGCGGAAGACTTCGGTGTGTTCCTGAACTCTTTTACTTTCGACGTTGACCTGCTCCGGGCTGGCGCAGAGGACGCGTTTGCCGAGGCCATCAAAGGTCTCACGAACAACAAAAAAATGCACGATCGTTTCGACGCTTTGGCGTCCGATCTGGACGCGCTCGATCCGACGCAGTTTCTCAAGGACATTGAATCTGTGGGCAAGGGACGGATGGCGCAGCGGTTGGCGGAATTCCTGCTTGAGCGAGGGTCCGACGTTTGCCCGCATTATCTCAAGGCAGCACTGGATTACATGAAGGCAAAGCTCGCATGAGTGTGGTTCCATATGTTGAGGCTGCGGAACAACTCCGCGGCAATAAAGAGCAATGGCAAGCCTACAAGTCGAAATGGAATTGTGTCGTTCTGGCCGGACCGGGGAGTGGGAAAACCAAGGTACTCACGATCAAGATTGCGAGGCTTTTGAGTGAGGGCCTTCGTCCGCCCCGCAGACTTGCGTGCATCACGTACAGCAATGCCTGTGTGGGGGAGTTGTTGGCGCGGCTGCAAGCACTGGGCGTGGGAGATGACAGTCGACTTCTCGTCTCAACTGTACACTCATTCTGTCTGACCGAGCTGGTGTCGCCGTACGCGGCTTTGGCAGGATTGAATGTTCCCGACCCTCTGATTGTGCCCTCCCCCTCGCAGTCGCGTGAAGTGTTTGGAGAAGCATACAAGCAGACGCTCGGTGGGCTGCCCCCGAAATGGTATTGCACCGAATTCGACAGGGTTCGCCGCACTGTCCTCGACCGGAGCGGCACTGAGTGGAAAAACTGGCCGGGAAGGGAGACCGCGGTCGTTGACGCCTATGAAGTGTTATTGGTCAAGAAGGGGTTGATAGATTTTGGCGGGCTTGTTCTTGCAGGTCTGCAGCTTATTGAGAAGCACGAATGGGTCCGCAGCTGCTTAAGAGCCAAATATCCCGTGATCGTCATTGACGAGTATCAGGATCTTGGGCTGCCACTTCACAGAATGGTCCTCGGCCTACTGAAAAAGGCCGGCCTCCGGATCATCGCGGTGGGCGACCTGGACCAGTCGATCTACGGTTTCGCCGGCGCACAGCCTGCGCTCCTGAGGAAACTGGCCGGCTTGCCGGAAGTAGAACCGATCAAGCTCAAGTTGAACTATCGTTGCGCAGATCAGATTATCGCAGCGTCGAAGACGTTGCTGACGAACCCAACGGACTTCAAGTCGCATGATGGGCGCCAGGGCGAAATTCGCATCTACGGGCTGGAACAGGACGTTCGCGGTCAAGCCGATTACGCCTTAGGCGAGCTGATTCCGACATTGCTGGCAGACAACGCGGGGTGGAGGCCAGGCGACGTCGCAGTGTTGTACCGGTCATTCAACGAGGGAACACTCGTGGCTGAAGCCGCCGATGCCCTGGGGCTGCGATATTTTCGCCTTGATAACAGTTCGCCGATTAAACGCTCGCGCCTAACAGAATGGTTGACCGAGGCTGCAAAATGGTGCGCCGGGGGCTGGCAAACAGGAGAAGTGAGCCTCCGTCACGTGCTAAAGTCCTGGCAGTTAATGCGTCGGTCGCTGACGAAAGAGACGGATGTGCTCGCAGCACGCGCGAAGTTGATTTCGACGCTATTCGCGTATCGTGATGGGTCGGTTCCGCTGCGCAAATGGCTACTCGCACTCGATGAGGCGGGGCTCGGCGATGCCCTTCAACAGGAGCCGGGGCTTGCTGACGAGAAGGATAACTTCGGGGACTTACTGGAGGCGTCCAAGAAGGACTGTGTCTTAAAGGACTATTCCATCCAAATGTTCGGAAGCCAAGGCAGGAGCCCCGAACAGCTTAATTTCATGACGCTTCACAGTTCAAAGGGGTTGGAATTCCAAGCAGTGATCATGGTTGGCTTGGAAAAGGGAGTCTTTCCAAGTAAATATGACACGACCGAGGAGAAGATTGCGGAGGCGAGCCGCTTATTCTATGTCGGGGTAACTAGAGCGAAGAACATGGTTCATTTGATGTACGGGTTCAATGAATCGTGAGCTTTCGGGAAGCGTGCGCAAGGAGGGAATTTCTTACTCGGGAGGCCGAGTGGCGGCTGGTCCGAGGGTCTCCCGGTAGGTCCAGGGCATCCAGCCCGCAGGATCTCCCGCCAGCTGCGCGG
>JBOGJS010000232.1:0-6071 GCA_050745365.1 Terriglobia bacterium | reverse complement strand
GCGCAAGCCCTGGGTAACAAGCCCCTCACCCCGCCTTCGGCACCCCTCTCCCGCGCCTGCGGGAGAGGGGACGGGGGCGAGGGTGGGCTCTCCCGACCCACGGCTCGCGCCGTGGGCTAGGTTATGTCGCTCCTCCGGAGCTGGGTCCTGTGCGGAGATTCGCCGAGCTTCCGCCCGTTACGGGCAGCCGATTTTTCGACTATAAACGCTCAGCACGACAGGTTCTTTTTCCGCCGCAGGCCATAGCCGAACACAACGAGCAATCCAGTGCCAAACAGCAGGAAGCTGGCCGGTTCGGGGACCGGCGGTAGCTCGACGGCTGTCAGCACGATGTCTGTAGGGTTGTAGGTAAGTTGCCATCCCTCATTGCCACCGATGAAGCCCGATACCTGGTAATAAGGACTCTGGAACGTTTGGACAGCAGCGAATTTGGAACCTGCGGTCAGAGATGCGAAGTTCATAATCGCGAAAGATGTGCCGACAGGTGGGTCATAGCCGTCACCAAGAGTAATGTCCAGCGCGCTCGACGAGCCGAGTTCAAGCTGACCGCTTACGTCAGTCAAACCGAAGCTGGAGTCGGAGTCGATCACTTCGTAAAGCACGCCGGACAGGTCGAGCGGGCCGGTAACCGTAAAGGTACCGAGAGGGCCGGAGAGACCGGAACCCGAACCCGGGCGCAGTATCGCGCCGTTGCCAGTTGCTAACGCCCCCTGCACAGTTCCTGTACCCTGGATCGCGCCATCAATTTTAACGTTCGCGGAAATCAGCGTACCGTCCACGGCGGTCGTGCCGGAGACCTCTGTGTACACGGCGGGAGCGGTTAAAACGGAGCCGTCTTCCACGGCAAGGGAGCCGCTATCCGTGAGAGCACCTGTCGTGGTGAGCGAGGCGCCATAAGTCAAATTCAAGTGACCATTGGGCGCGATCGTTGTAAGGCCCGCCAGCGCGCTGTTCCCGCTGACCCCACCCGATTCCAGAAAGGCGTTAGAGCCGCCTATTTGTACAAGGTCCGGGTTGGCGCTCCCGTCTCCGAGCTGGGTGATTTCCCCGCCCCCTTGGTAGTTCAGTACGGCTCCTCCGGCGCTACCCCGGCCGGGGTAAAGGGCGCCACCGCCGAAGAGATTGATCATGCCGCCCAGCACGCTCGGTGCTGCGGCTCCGACCGTCATCACGGATTCGGAGGCACTGGTGGCGCCGCCGGTTATGGCCAGCTGGCCTCCACCAGCGTTGTCAAACGTGCCCGCAACGTTCACTGTGCCGGACGCGCCAGCGTTCCCGACGAACATGTCAGCGAAATTTGACAGACTCAGATTCCCTCCCACGTTGAGCGTGCTGCCGTCTTTGGTGCTCGTCACCGATCCTCCGATGCTGAGAACATTGCCGCTGTTTACTACGTTTCCGCTGACACTGAGCTGGTCGCCGTCCTGTACGTCGAGTTGACCGGACGTAACCGATACCGAACTGACGGAAGCGGCCGTCAGGCTCGATGACGGACCAAGCAAGACACCGCCGCCGTTTATGCCCACATCAAACACATCGCTCGAACTATTGTTCGGAATGCAAGCTGACACTGCGGGATAGCTGCATGTCCATGTCGCTGGACTGGTGCTGGTCCAGTTTCCACCGGTGGTTGTTGCGGCGGTAATGGTAGTTTGAGCTCTGGCGGAGCTTGCGGCGAGGCCGAATGCCAAAAGGAAAGCTAAAACGGATAGAACTATACCTAAAAGGATTCCCTGAGCTTTCATCTCTCCCTCCTCTTTGCGGCAGGTTTTAGAAGCCAGTGTGGCGTTTCTCAAATACGTGACACACAACCTCCATCGCGTTGTCATGCTGAGCGAAACGAAGCATCTGCTGCTGTATCAGGCATTTCGCAGAGAACCAGATCCTTCACTCCGCTCAGGATGACAGGCCGATGGTGTACCACTGCCTTTGGTTACGCCACACTAAATGGGGTCCCGATTTTTCTTGCCAACGATGGGTTCCGCATGTTTCCCGGACTTCGGTATGACGGAGGCAACTCCGCCCATGGCGTGGTGATGATTCGATGTTGTGCGTGGGGTTGGTGTGTGCGAGATGCTCCGCCCCCTCCCGGTTCACTGCCGATGATCTTGTTCCTCGCGCGATGCCGCGTCAAGATTGAGGCAGGTATTAACCAACAGCTAACCCAAAGCGGAGCGGAGGAAAGCGGCTTTCACCGCCGCTGCCACTGGGCGGGCCGGGGTGGCACGGGCGTCCCGCCCGTGAAACATCATGGGCAAGATGCCCATGCTACGGCCTCAGCATGCCAGATCGGGTCATTTCACAGCTTCTGACGGTCGGAGGGAGTGATTCTGAGGCTAGCTAAGCATGCTCTGCCATTGCCGGACGTTGAAAACCCGATTGGCCATTGCGCTCAGAGGAGGCCAGGGGTATGCTCAGGGCCGGCTAAGAAAAAGGAAATTCCGGCCGAAGCCATGAGGTTTCTTCGGGACGCGTCCGGTGCGGCTCGGCGCAACTGGCTTTGCCGGAAGAAGCGGAAAAAAAAGAGGAGGACCGGCGGAATGCGAATGAACGCGCTGAAGGGGCTCGCAGTGGTGGCATTTCTAGCGGCCGGGACCTTAGGAAGTGGGGCAGCTCAACAGCCTGCGAATCGGCCAGGCTTGAAATGTAAATTAGTGCTCCCGGCCTATCCCGATGGCGGCGTCATACCGGCGCGGTACACGTGCGTGGATCCGAATGCCTCCTCGCCTGCGCTCGGGTGGAGCAATCCGCCACGGGGAACGGTGAGCTTTGCCGTGATCATGCATGACACCGAAGCCGCCCCGGGCAAAGGCTCAATGGACGTGACGCACTGGATATTTTGGAATGTGCCCGCGAATTTGACCTGGATTCCACCTGACGTGAAACCCGGCACATCGCCCGATGGAATCGCGCAAGGGCAGAACACTCACAAGGTGGAGGGCTACCTGCCTCCGTGCCCGCCTCCCGGCTCTTTTCCGCACCACTACATTATTGAGCTCTATGCTTTGGATACGAAACTCGATCTGCCAGCAGGTTCTAGCCGCGCGGACCTCCTAAAAGCGATGGATGGACACGTCATCGGGAAATCGGCTTACGTAGGGCGTTTCAGCCGGTAACAACCGGGTGCGAAACCTGTCCTGGGTTGCCGGCGGTCGCCGATTCCAGTCGAGAATCCGACACCTCTCCTTCTTCGTCTTGCCCAGCACAATTTTCCTGCTCCGCGCCAGCCCGCCGCGCCCGTGCCGGTGAATCTCAAAAAAATCGCGCCTGAAAATAGGCACTCCCTCGCCGTATCCTCGCCCCTCGCCCCTTATGCGCCCCCGGCTACGGTTGGATGCTTCCCGTATTCCAGCTTCCGAAACTACTGCCAGCGGTCTTGGATTATGCCTCTAAGGCTATGGTAGAATGAGGATGGCGGTAACGTAAGCGACAAAAACAGGCAAGGAGCGTGACATGGCGACATCACTGGACATCACACCGACGGCGGTAGTAAAGGTTAAGGAAATTCTGACGCAGCAGATGCCCCAGCCCATCGGGCTGCGGGTCGCCGTGGTCGGAGGCGGCTGCTCGGGATTTTCGTATCAGATGAATTTCGAGAACGATACGAATCCCATTGATAAAACCTTCGAGTTCGATGGGCTAAAGATCTTCGTGGACCAGGCGTCACTGCTATATCTCAAAGGCACCAAAATCGACTATGTGGAGAGCCTGACAGGCTCGGGCTTCAAGTTTGAAAATCCGAATGTTAAATCCACATGCGGTTGCGGGAGCTCCTTCACCGTCTAGTGCCATCCGTGACGCGTTAAGCTCCGGAGCTGGAATTGCGGCTCCGGGGCTGTTTATTTGCGGGCCACGCGATCTCAGTCAATGCGCAACCTCCGGCTTCGCATAGCCTATGACGGCACGGACTTCTTTGGATGGCAGAGGCAACCGGATCGGCCCACGATCCAAGCCGTCATCGAGGCTGCTCTCGCAAGACGTCTGGCCAGCCCTGTTTCCTTGACCGGTTCCGGACGCACGGACACCGGCGTGCACGCGGCCGGTCAGATCGCCAACTTTCACACTGAAAACTCCATTCCCTGCCGCAATCTGGCTCGCGCGCTTAACGACACTTTGCCGCTCAGCATCCGGATCCTAGAGGCGCTCGAGGCCCCGCCAGCATTTCATGCCCGCTATGACGCTCGCGCTAAAGTCTATCGCTACCGGATTTTCCAGGCCAGCATTTGTCCCCCTTTTCTTGCGCGGTTCGTACACCACTGTCCCCGTCACTTGGACTATGCCCGAATGCGCAAGGCCGCGCGCCTCATCGAGGGTAGGCGTGATTTCACGTCCTTTGCGGGCGCGGAGATCGAACTCGACCGGGCTCCAGGATCACCTTCACCGCGCTCCAAGATTCGAACCGTCTTTTCCTCGCGGGTGATTTGGCGGCCGCGAGCCTCGCTGTTACTGTATGAGGTTCGGGGTGACGGGTTTCTCCGTCATATGGTGCGCAACATCGCCGGCACCCTGATCGAAATTGGGAATGGCCAGCGTAGCCCCACGGAAATATCTCAATTGCTTGAGGCCCGCAACCGGTCAATGGCCGGCCCTACCGCGCCGGCGCGAGGACTCTCCCTGACGAAGGTGGAGTACGAGGGCGACGCTCTCGAACGTCCCTGTCATGCATGAGGCAGGCCCAGGGCGATTGGCAGCGGAGACGTCTGTTTTTGGGTCTGCAAATGCTATGTTCATTGCCTTTCCGGTCGTTGCATTCCCGGCCGGCGTGCACCTGAGCGATGTGAACAATGTTGCTTCCCAAGACCTATCCGGTGGTTGTGTTGATCATGTTGGTGAGCATGATCTGCTGGGGAAGCTGGGACAACACACAAAAGATCGACCGGCAATGGCGATTCGAGCTCTTTTACTGGGACTACATCTGGGGAGCCGTAATCTGCGCCCTGTTATTTGGATTGACTCTGGGGCGCGCCCATCCTGCATCGTCTGAAAGTTTTTTTCACAATCTTGCCGCCGCGAATCTTCGCGCGCTGGTTGAGGCATTCGCCGGTGGGGTGATTTTCAATTTCGGCAACTTGCTCCTGGTTGCCGCCATCTCTGTCGCGGGCATGGCCGTCGCATTTCCAATTGGCTCCGGCTTGGCGCTGGTGATCGGTGGAGTCCTCAACTACCTCATCAAACCATCTGGCAATCCCATCCTCATTTTCGGAGGAATCACGCTGATCTGCGGCGCCATTTTCACAGATGCGATGGCGTATCGCAGACTATCAAAGGGCCGAACAGCGGGCAGGAAAGGAATTGTCCTGAGTCTAACCTGCGGCATTGTTCTCGGACTTTTTTATCCTTTCGTCGCGAAGTCCATGACCGGCGAGCATCATTTGGGGCCTTACGCGGTGTACTTTGTCTTTGCGCTCGGCGCTCTCGTCTCTAACCCGGTCTTCAACTATGGCTTCATGCGGCACCCCATCGCAGGGCCGCCGCTGACGTTCATGGATTACCTCCATGGACGCCCTCGGCAGCACGGCTGGGGTGTATTGGGCGGACTCATCTGGGGGGTGGGAACCATCTGCAGCTACATGGCTGCCTACGTGCCTCTTGTGGGTCCGGCAACCTCCTTTTCGATGAGCCAGGGCAACACGATGATTTCCGCTCTGTGGGGGACTTTTGTGTGGAAGGAATTTCGCGGCGCTAGCGGTGGCGTGAGGAAACTGCTTGGACTAATGTTTCTTCTTTTTGCTTTAGGCCTGGTGTCAATCGCGCTGGCGCCAGTCATCCGCTAAAGGGGTAGCCCAGGTCAACTCAAATCTGTCCTAAACGCGATTTTCGTGCCGGAGAAATACCCTTAGTAACGCCCAACGTGGCCACCAGGACCCGTTCGGGTGAGGCTGTATGTCACCGGTTGCGGTTGAAGCGCATACTGGCGATTGCCGGGCAGATTCTAGTAGCTTCCGGGAGCGGGGACGGCATACATCAGAATCGACGGGCTGCTCGATGAAAGTTATCGTTTGGGAGGAAGACCATGCCTCAGGATAATCATTATGAAATCATCATTATTGGCACGGGAGCAGGCGGGGGCA
>JBOGJS010000231.1:0-3614 GCA_050745365.1 Terriglobia bacterium | reverse complement strand
CGTCTCTCGTGAAGACGCAGGCCCTCTTGGCAATCTGCGAGGCGAAACTCGGAAGCAGCTCAGCCCACGTGCTCCTTGAAAGATCATTTTCCAAGTTGCAAGACCGGCGGCTCCGCACCCAGGTGGGCATGGCCTTGGCTGGTCTTTATTATCAGGAGGGCGCTCTGGACCGCGCCGCTTCTGTGGCCCGAATTTTGGTGAACCTGAATCCAGACAACGTGAACGTGCTGTTTTTAGCACAACGAATTTACAACGATTTGGCTTTCGAGACGATGAACAAGCTGGCAGTGCTGGCGCCCGGATCGGCTCAGATGCAGGAAGCGATTGCGGATCGATTGGTTAATGCGGGGGATCTTCAAGACGCTATCAAGCATTATAAAAAAGCTCTTGCCGTTGATCCCTACCTGGCTGGCGTGCATTTCGAGCTGGGTGAAGCGATCCTTCAATTGGCACCCTATGACGCTCAAAGCCAGGCGGCGGCTCAGCAGGAGTTTGAAACAGCAGAGAGAACAGAAGGTGACACCACCGCTATTGAATGCCAGCTTGGAGAGATCGCGCTTCGCCACTCCAACTTAACAGACGCCGGTGCGCACTACCACCGCGCGTTGCGAATGGATCCGGGAAGCGCGCAGGCAAATCTCGGAGTCGGGGAGACCCTGGTGATGGAAGGGAAGCTCCGACAGGCCATTCAGTACTTGAAGACGGCGGCGCGGATTGATCCGCTCAGTGCGAATGCGCACTACCAGTTGGCGACAGCGTATGAGAGGCTCAAGCTGCCGGAGGAGGCCCACAAGGAGTTCCAGCTTTTTCAGGACATCAAGCGGACGAAGAACCGCGTGAAGGCGCTGTACAGCGAAATGAACCCCGAAGCACGAAAATCTCCGAGTATTCCACCAGCCGGTCAGCGATAACGGCGGCGACGGTGGTGTGGTAGAGGAGGTTACCCCATTCGGAGAACGCCGTATACGCAATCTTGACACCCAAAAACGTTGCAATATACACTAGCCTCTATTACTACCTCCGGAAGGATATTACCTCGCCGATGCGGTTGCCCCGAGAATACGTCATTTACATGGCCAAGCAGGTGCTGAAACGGTTGACAGAGGAAAAACTCATTCAATTCGAGCAAGCGGAATACGTGAATGAGGTGATGACGCAGGTGATGCTCGAAGAGGTTGGCGTGGAAGACCATCTGAACGAAGAAGTGCGAAAGATTCTCGAAGAATACGACGGGCAAATGCGAGCGATGGGGGTCTCCTACGAGGACATGTTCAAAAAGGTCAAGCGGCAATTGGTGCGGGAGCGTAACATTGTCCTTTGAAAATACAACGCTCCACGGGCGCTGCTCATGAAACTGAGTTACGAAAAAATCCACCAGCTTGGACGCCTTCTCACGACTGCGATCACAGACCTGGATGAGATTGAAATCTTCGAAGAGCCCAACACGATTCGCCAGGCAATTATAAAGATCCTCAACGATCTGATGCACGAAGAGGAGCAGATCGACGCTCGGGTGACGCAGCAGATCACCTCCCAGAAGCGGACGATTCCGGAAGGAAGCGCGGAGTGGGACATCCTCTACAGGAAATATTACGTCGATGCCCTGCGCAAGCTCGGCATTGTGATCTCCCCTCAAGCATATCGAGCCTGACTTTTCCGAGTAGGCGCGGTACGGCCGCGGGAATTCATCTCACGTGGCGGACACGGGGCGCGGTTGATCCCGGCCGGGCCGGCCGGTGATGCCAGCCGGTTACGCAACGGAAGCGTATTGACTCGATGGCCGAGGGGACGAGGGAGTTTTCATTGATGGCAAAGAATTATCCAGGGTCAACACAGGTATTTGATGCAATCGTTGTCGGCTCGGGCGCTACGGGCGGCTGGGCAGCCAAGGAGTTGACGGAAGCAGGGCTGCGAGTGGCGCTCGTTGAGGCGGGGCGAATGCTGCACCCGGAAAAGGACTTTACGGAGCACGTGATCCCTTACCAGGTTCGATACCGTGGTTACTCGCCGTTGATTTCGAAGACCCGCCCCATTCAGGTGCGCTGCTACGCCTGCATGGAATACAACTACGACTGGTTCGTGAACGATTTTGATAGTCCGTACGTGCAAGTCCCAGGAAAGCCGGTGAACTGGTTCAGGCTGCGCATTCTGGGAGGGCGCTCCCTGGTGTGGGGAAGGCAAAGCTACCGGTTAAGCAACCTGGATTTTAAGGCGGCGAGCCATGACGGCTACGGCGAGGATTGGCCCATCAGCTACGAAGAGCTCGCCCCTTATTACGACAAGGCAGAGCGCTTCGTGGGCGTGTCGGGAGCGAGGGAAGACGTGCCGCAGCTTCCGGACGGCCAGTTTCAGCCGGCGATGCCGATGACGTGCGGCGAACTCATGCTGCGCAAGGCCGTGAAGCAGAAGTTTGGCCGCACGATAACCATTGGACGCACAGCGAATCTCACCGCGCCGCTCAACGGCCGGGCGCCCTGCCATTATTGCGGACCTTGCGAGCGCGGCTGCACCACGCATTCCTACTTCAATAGTCCTACCACCACCATCGCTGCCGCTCAGGCAACCGGCCGGTTGACGCTAATGACGGACTCGGTAGTGAGCCACGTGACGATGGATATGGATTCCAATAAAGCTACCGGCATCCGCTACGTTGACCACGTCACGCGCGAGGTGAAGGAGTTGCGGGGAAGAGTCGTGGTGCTTTGCGCGCAATCTCTGGAATCCGTCCGCATCCTGCTGAATTCCGCAAACCGCCAGTATCCGAACGGCCTCGCCAACTCCAGCGGCGTGCTGGGCCATTATCTGATGGATCATGTGACCGGCTTTGGGGCCCACGGCATCATGCCGATGCTTGAAACGCGTCCCTGGGCCGGCCCGCCGCGGCGCCCGGACGGTATCTATGTGATCCGGTTCCGAAACGTCACGACACGGGACAAAAACTTCATCCGCGGATATGGATATCAGGGCGGCAGCGCGCCGGAGTTCGATTATGAGGCAGAGGGCTTCGGGAAAGAGTTCAAAGAGCGAGTGAAGCAGGGCTTCTGGCGAATCGGCATGGGCGGGTTTGGAGAATGCCTGGCGAGGTGGGACAACTACTGTGAGCTGGATAGGAACGTGGTGGATGCCTGGGGAGTTCCGGCATTGAAGATCGTTGCCGCATACGGTGAGAACGAGCGCAAAATGGGTCATGATATGGCGGTGTCGGCCGCTGAGATGCTGGAGGCAGCAGGCGCCAAGAACATTGAGATGAGCGATCACATCAACCCCTTTGGCCACGCGATCCATGAGACGGGCGTGGCGCGGATGGGGAACGACGCCAAGACCTCTGTCTTGAATAAGTATTGCCAGTCTCACGACGTCAAGAATTTATTCGTGATGGACGGAAGCAGCTTTGTTTCCTCCGCCTGCCAGAACCCGACACTCACCATGATGGCCATTCTCTGCCACGGTTGCGATTACCTCACGGAACAGGCGAGAAAAGGGCTCCTCTAATAAAACGATACTGAAAAACTCTCGGGCCTGTCATTCTGAGCATTCACAGCCTTTGGGCTGCCAATCCTGAGCATGACATGCGGCGTGCTCCGCTTCGAAAATTTCGATCAAGACCCCTCATC
>JBOGJS010000230.1:0-16810 GCA_050745365.1 Terriglobia bacterium | reverse complement strand
GCCCACGGCACAAAAAATCGTGCCGTGGCTACCCGCTGTCCGATCCAGATCGATTACGTTCTACCCGCTCTCATGGCCGGACGGGTAACCAGATGATTTTATTGAGCTTCTCTCTTTCCCGCTACTTTTCCCCAACTTTAATTCCGCGCGAGGACTGCCAATGATGAAGGCCGAACCGCGGGTGAAATCTCTCGGCACAAAGGTGAGGGAGGGCGAGTACGCGCAGCTTGAGGCGGCGCCGAAGGCGAGCGGGCAGACCTTGGCTGAGTGGACGCGGAAAATCCTGCTGATGACCGTTAACCAGACTCCGGCCACGCCTGCCGGGGAGACAGCCCTGTCCGAAGTGCTTGCTCTGCGGACGATCCTGCTGAACCTGTTTTACAAGCTGGCGAAGGGGGAGGCGTTGCCCGAGGAGGAGATGCGGGAGCGGGTAGCCAGTGGATTTTACAGAAGTGTGGCAGGAATTGCATAATAGTGTTCCGGAACTCCTTGATGCGCAGCATTGAAATCATCTGGACTCTTTTTGTGAAGGAACTGCGAATCGAGTGGC
Organism: Terriglobia bacterium; assembly: GCA_050745365.1. Taxonomy (GTDB): domain Bacteria; phylum Acidobacteriota; class Terriglobia; order UBA7540; family UBA7540; genus RH2-MAG17b. The sequence continues at coordinate 16,260 of JBOGJS010000230.1, read as the reverse complement.
GCCAGCGTGAGGCGATCGCTTCGGTTTGCGTTTTCGGGTTGCTGGTGGTTTTCCTCTTTGACTTTGCCTTTCAGCCGGGAGGAGAAGAATCCCTGAGGCTGCTGCCGGGCGTCCTCTGGATTGCATTTGCCTTTGCCGGCATCCTGGCGTTTAACCGCTCGTTTGCCGCCGAGCGGGAGAACGCATGTCTCGACGGCCTGCGGCTTGCTCCCATCGATCCCGGATTGATCTATCTGGCCAAAACGCTGGCGAACCTTCTCTTCCTGGCGGTCGCTGAGGCCGTCATCGTGTTTGCAACCGCGCTTTGGTATAATTTTTCTTTTTTGCCGACATTCAAATGGTTCGTCTGCATACTGTTCTTCGGCTCGCTGGGCTACGTAGCTGTCGGCGTGATTTTTGGCGCGGTAGCAGCGAACACGCGGATGAGAGAAGTGATGCTGCCCGTCCTGCAATTTCCGGTGATCGTGCCGGTTTTCATCGGAGCCATTGAAGCCACCACCGGCGTCCTGAAGCATGATCCGCCCGCCTTGTATGCAAGCTGGCTGAAACTGCTCATTGCGTTTAGCATTATATTTGTGGTGTTGTCGTTTTTGCTGTTTGAGTACGTTCTGGAAGAATAGGATGAAGAAGAACTCTTCTATTACGGCGCACGCCGTCCTGACGCTGGTCTGGATCGTGGTAGCGCTTTATCTGGCTCTCATCTATGCCCCTAACGAGGCGAACCAGGGGAACGTCTATCGCATCATGTACCTTCATGTGCCCACCGCCTGGGTCGCTCTCGTCGCCTACTTCGTTGTGTTCCTGGGCAGCGTGGGGTACGTGTGGAAGCGGTCCGAGTTCGCGGATGCGCTGGCGCTCGCTTCGGGAGAAGTAGGATTCGTCTTCTGCTCCTGTGTCTTGCTCACCGGACCGCTTTGGGCCAAACCCATCTGGGGAGTGTGGTGGGTGTGGGATGCCCGGCTTACCTTGACGTTTGTGCTCTGGCTTCTCTTTGTGGCTTATCTGCTGGTGCGCGGTTTTTTCATTAATCCGGGTCGTGCCGCGCTGCTGAGTGCCGTGGTGGGAATCATTGGCTTTGTCGATGTTCCCATCGACTATATGTCAATCCGCTGGTGGAGGACGCAACACCCTCAGCCGGTGATCATGGGCGGCCCCGATTCGGGACTTCCTCCCAAAATGCTCCTTGCTCTTCTTGTGAGTGCCGGGGCCTTTCTGTGCCTCTATTTCCTGCTCCTGCGCCAAGGGGTTCGATCCATCCGGCTGCGAAGGGAGACGGCCCGGCTGCGCCGCGAATTGACGACGAGGGAAGTTGCTATGAGGATAAGTTCATGACCGATCCGAACGATAAATTCCTGTTCCTGGCTTACGGCCTAGTGTGGATCGTCTTTGTGATCTATGCCTGGGTCATTACCCGCCGGCAGTCGAAGCTGCGGCGCGAGCTGGATGAGTTGAAAAGCAAGGCTGAAGAATCTCAGTCTCTGGCAAAGCCGCGATAACTTTTTTTCGATATGGACGTCGAAAAAACCATTCAGTTTATCCTGGAGACGCAGGCTAAGCACGAAATCGCGCTCCAGCAGTCTGACGAACGCTTTGCCCATTTTCGAGAGGAGACCGAAGAGCGTTTCCGCAGCTTGGTTGATGTGTGCATGTCCCTTACCCGCCACGGCGAAGAGACCGACCGCCGCTTCCGCGAAACCGACGAGCGTTTCCGCGAAACCGATTACAAACTGAACGCCCTCATCGACGCCGTAGACAAACTCGTCAAGCGCAACGGCAGACACGAATAGCGATAGCTTTTACGGAGCACGCCGGGTGAAAGTGACCGGTTGACTGAGAACAAAGCGAAGACTCACCTCTTCGCGGAGTACGATCTGCTTTTGACCGGTAAACGCCGCGCCGGCTGTTCCTGCGGCGGCTCCCACCAGCGCGCCGATGCCTGCTCCCTTGCCGTGCCCAGCCAATCCGCCGATGAGGGCACCCAGTCCTCCACCGCCGCCAATCGTCTCAGCATTCCGCTTTGTGTGCGATTTGCCCCGTTCACTCCATTCCCTTGTCGAGATCGCGACCGTCACGCCTCCGGCTGGTTTGAGTGAAGTGAGGACGAGAGAAATGGCTGGGGGATGATGGAGCCTTCCGCCACGGTCTACACCGGTTACTCGGCCGCTGACGGCACTTCCGGCCGGTGCAACGACAATTCCGTCCGCCACAAGGGGCTCAGACAATGTGCCGCTAAAGGGCGTTCCGGCAGTTGCCGTGGCCGTGCTCATGGAGTCGTTCAGGCGAACGCGCAAGGCGGTGCCCGCCGGCACCGTGTAGGTTGTGACCGGGGGCGGCGCCGGAGCCTTCTGCTTTGCCGCCACCGGGACTGGCGCCGCTGTATCGCGAGTCTGCGGCGCCTGTTGTCCCTGTGCCGCTTCCTGATTTGCCGTCTGCCTGCCACTGTTTCCGCAGGCGAGCACCGAGAGCAGGGTGAGCAATGCCAAGGTAATCCCGAAGTATTTTCTCATCTTGATTAGCCTCCATCCGGCAAGGCGCGATGCCCGGAGAAATCATCAGCGCGCGCCTTACCGGTTGCGCACTCGCCGCTCGGTTTCGAATGAAACACTGTAATCTTTCCAGAAAGGTAGCGTAAACGGGATGGAGTGTCAAGCCGGAGTCGTGTTCCCTAAAACGGCGAGTTCGCCCCAATAGAACTGGGCAAGACCGCTTGTTGTCTCAGGCGATTGTTGTTAGACTGAAAGTCATCTTCCAAGGTGAGCGGCGTGCTCGGGATCGCGTCGCTACTTTTACCCACTGAGGTTCATCATGCCTGACGAAACACCTGAAGATCATGCTTTCAAGGTGGTGGACCGGCGACCCTTTGCTGTAGATGGCACCCGCCGCACGGAAGCGCCGGCCAGGGAGGAAAAACTCCCGGCGGAGCCGGAAAAGCCTCGCGCGACCAGCAAAGAGAGCAGGAATGCAGCAGACGACCGCGTCGACGAAGGATTTGCCATGCTGCTCGATTTCCTCACCAACAGCGCCTTTCTGCAACTCGGGCTCGGCGCCGGGCCAGGAGGGGAACCGCTTCCGGCTGACCTGGAAGGCGCCCGCGCGATGATTGACCTTCTCGGTGTCGTTCAGGACAAAACCAAGGGCAACCTTTCCGCTACGGAGCAGAAACTCTTGGGTGACGTCCTCTTCGAGCTGCACACGCGTTTCGTGGAGGCCCAGCGCCAGGCGGCCACACCCAAGCGACGATGAGACTTACCTTCCTCGGCACCGGCACATCTACGGGAGTGCCTCTGCTTGGTTGCCACTGCTCTACTTGTTCTTCCAGGGATTCTCATGACCAGCGGACGCGCTCATCCGTGCTGATTGAATTCGACGGGCGTGCCCTGGTGATTGACACCACACCGGATTTTCGCCAGCAAAGTCTGCGCGAGCATCTTGAGCGGCTGGATGCGGTAGTGTTCACGCACACGCACGCGGACCATATTTTCGGCCTGGACGACGTGCGCGCGTTCAACGTCCGGCAGAAAGAGCCTATCCCGATCTATGCCGATCATCCCTCGATGGAGATTCTCCGACGTGTTTTCACTTATATTTTTGAAGCGAATTATCCGGCGGGAGGAATCCCGCGGCTGACTCCCCGCCTTATCGAAGGTCCCTTCGACCTTTGGGGGCTGCACATTGTGCCGCTCCCCGTTCTCCATGGGAACTTGCCGGTGCTGGGCTTTCGTTTCGGCCGGACGGCGTACGTCACGGACTTCAGCACGATTCCGGAGGCTACGCTAGCGATGCTCGACGGCGTTGAGGTGCTGATCCTCGACGCCTTACGGCACCAGCCGCATCCGACACACTCGACCATAGAGCAATCCCTTGAGCTGGTGAAATGGCTGAAGCCGCGGCGGGCCTTCTTCACGCACATTGCGCATGAACTCCGTCATGAGCCGGCGAATGCCGCGCTTCCATCCGGCGTCGAATTGGCTTACGATGGCCTAAAGCTGGATCTCCCGTGACGCGGCGGGATTCCTTATGAAGGTCGTCCACGATCTCAGCCAACTTCCACCGCTTCCGCGCGGCGCTGCTCTGACCATCGGAAACTTTGATGGCGTTCATCTTGCTCACCAGCAACTGCTGCGCCGTGTGGTTGAGCGTGCGCGGGGTGCTGTGGCTGCGGCGCTGACTTTTGAGCCTCATCCCATTCGGGTGCTCGCGCCCGATCGGGCGCCCCAATTACTCTCACCGCCTGGCGAGCGCGCAAGGCTGATTGAGCAGCAGGGAATTGAGCTGCTCGTGGTGCTACATTTCACCGAGGACCTGGCGCGCGTGGCCCCTGAGAGTTTTGTGCGCGACATTCTCGTGAAGCGGCTGCGCGCCGTTTTGGTTTGTGTGGGTCCGAATTTTCGCTTCGGGTACCGCCAGGCGGGGGATACCGCAAAGCTCACTGAGCTAAGCCGGAAAGAGGGCTTTGCCGTCGAGATTTTGCCAGCCGTCACTGTCCGAAAACAGATGGTCTCAAGCACCAGGATCCGCCAGCTTCTGGCCGAAGGAAGAGTTCACATGGCCGGCAGGTTGCTGGGAAGGCCTTTTCGAAACAGCGGAGCCATTGTTGCCGGGGAGAGCGTCGGTCGCAGGCTCACCGTGCCGACTTTGAACCTCGCCCCCGTCGAGGAGCAGCTTCCGCGGGCGGGCGTTTATGTGACGCGCACTCATTTGGGAGAGAAGACCTTCCTTTCCGTCACCAACGTGGGTACCAAACCAACTTTTGGGGAGCATCGCGTCACCGTGGAAACTCATCTACTGAATTTCGACAGTCCCATCCATCAAGGCGCCATAATGGTTGAATACCTTCACCGTCTGCGCGACGAAATCAAATTTGAGAACGTGGAGGCGCTCAAGATTCAGATTCAAAAGGACGCGCGGCGGTCACTCAAGTTCTTCCGTCTGCTGGAAAATATCGGCATTGAGACACCCCGCCGAGCGTCGTAATGGCCACCGTGTGATATAATCGCGGCGATTTCGACGTTCACGCGCGCTCAAACCCCATGCTCTTCAAAACCTTCAGCGCCTCGGTTTTCGGCATTGATGCTTATCTGGTGGAGGTCGAGGTTGATATTTCGGCTGGGCTGCCCAATTTCACGACCGTCGGTTTGCCGGACGCTGCCGTCCGCGAGAGCCGCGAGCGGATCAAATCCGCCATCAAGAACTGCGGCCTGGAATTTCCCTTCCAAAACGTCACCGTAAACCTTGCTCCGGCGGACGTGAAGAAAGAGGGCTCAGGATTTGATCTTGCCATTGCCTTAGGAATCCTGGGGACTACGGGCGTGCTTCTGAAAGGAAATTTGAAGGACTGCGTTTTTCTGGGCGAGCTCTCGCTCGATGGTGGATTACGTGCGGTGAAAGGTGCTCTTTCCATTGCGGCGATGGCGAGACAGAAGGGCGTTCGCAGCCTTGTGCTGCCGGCGGATAATGCTCGCGAGGCCGCCGTAGTTCAGGGCGTGGCGGTGCACGGCGTGAAGTCGTTGCCTGAAGTGCTGGATTTTATTAACGAGACGCGCCCATTCGCTCCCGCGCGGGCGAATGTGGCCGAGATGCTTGCCGAAACCGGCCAGTATCCGGTGGATTTTCACGACGTCAAAGGCCAACTCCACGCCAAGCGCGCGATTGAGGCCGCCACGGCCGGCGGCCATAACATCCTGATGATCGGACCGCCGGGCGCCGGGAAGACGATGCTGGCCAAGCGCATCCCCACGATCCTTCCTCCATTGAACTTCGACGAAGCGATTCAAACCACCAAGATTCACAGCATCGCGGGCATGCTTGATCCCGGTGTGGGGCTGATGGGCGCACGGCCCTTCCGCGCACCCCATCACACGATCTCAGACGCCGGCCTGATCGGGGGCGGCGCGGTCCCAAGGCCGGGCGAGGTGAGCCTCGCCCACAATGGGCTTCTGTTCCTCGACGAGCTGCCTGAATTTCAGCGGAACGTGCTGGAGGCGCTCCGCCAACCGCTTGAAGATGGCACGGTAACCATTTCCCGCGCGGCGATGGCGCTCACCTTTCCCGCACGCTTCATGCTGGCGGCGGCAATGAATCCGTGCCCGTGCGGGTTTTTCAATGACCCCTCGCGCCAATGCACTTGCACGCCTCCGATGATCCAGCGCTACATCTCGAAGATTTCCGGCCCGCTTCTCGACCGGATTGATATTCACATCGACATGCCGGCAGTGAAATACCGGGAGCTGCGCGACCATTCGGGCGGGGAAAGCTCGGAGGCGATTCGCGAGCGTGTCGTCAAAGCGCGGCAGCGGCAGCTTGCGCGCTACCAGGGCGAGAAGATTTACTCGAACTCGCAGATGAGCCCGCGCCAGATCAGCAGGTATTGCGCGATCTCCGCGGAATGCGAGAAATTGCTCGAAAGCGCCGTGAACCGGCTCGGCTTGAGTGCCCGCGCGCACGACCGAATCCTGAAAGTGGCGCGCACCGTCGCAGATCTTGAAGGAATGGAATCGATCGGGACCGCGCACATCTCAGAGGCCATCCAATATCGCTCGCTTGACCGCAATTACTGGGCGTGACGTGAGGCAAACCCGTTGGCTTTGACTCGCCGGTATTCGAACCGACCATCTTACCGCATCGAATCTCTTGCGGCTCGCTCCCTCTTTTAGGGTCTGACCTTCTCCTCAGAGTCCTTCTTTTCAGCAACCTGTTAAAATGGGAGCCCTACCGTCGAAGATCGCACGGACCGTGATTTTCAGTGCTCCGCTCGCAGGCAACGTTTTAAAAACATCAATCGGCCAGACCCAGGCGGCAACGGTTGGTGGATAATAGGAAATGGAGGGAAGCATTCATTCAGGCGTTCCACGGATTTTTTCTTAAGGTGCTGGTCTGTGCGGCGGTAGGGGTTGCAACCTGTCTGCGGCCGGCGTGTGGGTTGGCTGACACGTCGAAGACCACCCAACCGTCTTCGGCGAAACCCAGTCCTCTGGTGCGGGCGGCAGACGAATTCAAGATTCTGACCCGCAATTTGGGGATGACGGCAAGCCCCCTGCCCCTCACCCATCAGAAGCATCGGGCAAAATTGCTCTGGCATGGGCGAGTCTATGAGTTCTTTCGCAACGATGCTCTGGATGCCATTCCGCACCAGGTGAAGCAAAACGGCCAGACCAAATCACCCTTGAGGCGCAATCAGTTCGGTTTCGATGTCGCCGGTCCTCTGCTTATTCCTCACCTGCTTCGAAACCCGAATAATAGCTTCTTCATGGTTTCCTATGAGGGAGTCCGGGAAGATGCCTTTCAGGCTTCACTCCACACCGTTCCCACGATGCCGGAACGAGCGGGCGACCTTTCGCAGACCGTGGATCCGGCAGGCCACCCGCTGCCGATCTACGATCCCACGACCACTCTACCCAATCCTGCCCATAATCCCGGCCTGCCGGTTTCCACCACCAATCTTCAGTACCTGCGTTCAACGTTTCCCGACAACATCATTCCCCAGAACAGGCTCTCCACGCCGGTTCTCGCAGCTTTATCTCTCTACCCGCTGCCCAATGCACATGTCGGGCCGTTTTTCGAGAACAACTATTTTGTGAACTCAGCGCAGTTGGACGACGCCGATGGGATTCACGCCAAGGTGGATCATACGTTTGGCGTCCGAAACCAGGCAACCGGAAGCACAGTTATTTCAAGAGGGTTTCTTGCCAGCGCCCCGTATTTCCCCAACGTCGCCACTCCCACAGCGCCACCCCAGCATTTCTTTTCCTGGAGCTCGGAGCTGGAGGATAGCTATACGGTCAACGTTCACACGATCAACACGGCGCGCCTGACCATTGCATCCAACACAGTGAAGGCCAGCAACGGGTCTCAGTCGGCCTTCCCCAATTACAGCCTGGGGTGTACTTACCTTTCGATGGGAACTTCTTATCCAGTTTCTCGCGACGCCCGGAATAGCATAGAGCTTCACGATGAGTTCTCAGTTCATGAAGGGAAACATTCTGTTGAGATTTCTTTGTCCGAGGATCAATACCAGGTAAATACGTTTGACCCGGAGTATCCTTCTGGCTCCTTCCAGTTTTCGGCGGGCCTGACGAGTTTGCCCGGAATTGTTGACACGGGTGATCCGTTTGCCAGCATGATCCTCGGCTTGCCTCAATATGCCCAGCGGACCATCACGCTCTCACCTTCCTACTTTCGGGATTCCTATCAATCCGTGGCCGCAAGCGACCGGTATCAGGTGACCAAAAATCTCATTCTCAGTCCTGATTTGACGTTCAGCCGCCGCATGCCGCGCACAGAGAAATACAACCGCGAGAGCACGGTGGATCCGTCCGTGTTTGATGTCGCGGGTGATCATTTAGGGGCTCTCGTGTTTGCGGGCCGCAACGGAGTTCCACGCGGCCTGCGGAACCCCAATTATGACCTCGACCCCACCCTGAGTCTTGCCTGGAACCCCCGAGGATCCGCCAATACGGTGGTCCGCGCATCCTTCGAGCGTCACCATGGAAAGATTCCTATTTATGATGGCCAATGGGGTACTCAAGGCTTTAACGCCGAGCAGACCTTTTTTTCACCCAACACCGAGTTGACCTCCGCCCTGAATCTCGCAACGGGTATTCCAGCTTACTCTGTGCCGCTGCCGGACGTTAGCCATTCGGCGGCAAACAATACGGTGGCAGATTTTGAAGACCTGAGCGGCAAGGAGCCGGTCTACCGCTCGGCATCGCTCTCCCTGGAGCGCGATTTCCCATTTTCTCTCATGGTGACCGGGGGGATGGAATATCGCGACGGCTACAATATTCTTGTTGGGGACAGCGCTGCCAACCCAGATGCCATCAACCCCGGCGACCTCAGTTACGGTGACGCGCTTTACAACACGGCATTCCGGCAATCCTTGCAGCCTTACCCCCAATATTTAGGGTTCGAGCTTTACGGCCTCTATCCGGCCGGTCGCTACGAGCGGACTGAGGAATACATCCGCGTGGACAAGCAGGAGTCCCGCGGACTTTCCTTCAGTTGCACTTATGAGTACTCCAGGCAGTTTGACGACTATTCCAGCCCTTACGGCAACCAGTATCTGCTCAACCTAAGCCAGAACTGGGCCCTCAGTTCTTATCGCTCGCCGCAAGTTCTTCAGCTCAGCTACACGTATCGGCTCCCCTTCGGGCCGAACGAGCCCCTCTTCGATTTCTCCGGCCGGGCCGGGCCCGTGGTGAGCGGCTGGTCGGTTTACGGCACGGCGTACTGGAATGACGGAACACCTCTTTCCATGCATCCCGAATATAACAATACGGGCAACGTGATTCCCTCGCTTTACGTCGACGTGGTCCCGGGAGTAAACCCCCACGTCGCCAATCCCACGCCGGCTCAATGGTTCAACCCCGCGGCTTTTATACAACCTCCCGATTTCACGCTCGGAGACGGTGTGGCGACACAACCGAACCTCCTGGGCCCTGGGTGGGATACTCTGGCGCTCAGTCTGAACAAGCGGTTCCCGATCGGCGGCTCGCGCGCCTTGAATTTTAGCGCCACCGCCTTTAACCTGCTGAATCACGCCAATTGGAACTATCCTGACACCGGCATCGGGTCAGTCGCCGCGCCCAATTTCGATGCCGGCAGGATCATTGGCTCGTACGGAGGGCGCATCGTCGAACTGGAAATGGAGTTGGATTTTTGATGCGACGAGCCGGCCGAACCCGGATTTCTCAACCGTCTGCACGCTCTCGAGAGCGGGCTTTCGATCCCGCTCGACGCGGGCGTGAAATCTCCCCTCCCGCATCAGACCGTTCGGTGCGACGAACTCTCCGGCGGGGGAAATACGTGATGTTGGTTGTGTCGCTTCTTGCTGTGCTTTCGTCGACCACGGCGCGCGCACAAGCCGTCCACGTCGCGGTGCCGGTTTGGATTGCGGCGAACGAATGCGGGGCGGCGCACAAGTTTCAGGCTACGGTTAACGGGAAGCGCGCCCCGGTCATCAACGCTTTGGGGCCTTCGAGCGACGAAATCATCCTGGTGGTCTCGGACCTCACGAGCAATCTCTCTCTGATTGAGCCAGCCAAGCTCGCCTTGGTCACGCAGATCTCGAAGCTGCGCTCCACCACCTGGGTTGGACTCTTGCGGGATCAAAACGGATTGCATGTGCTCGCCAACCCTGCCGCAAACCGCAACCCGGTGCTCGCGGCCATCCAAACGATCTCGAATAACGGGCAGCCGGGATTACTGGAAACGGTGGCTTCGGCGCTTTCTCTTGCCAATGCTATGAGCCTCAGGGTCCCGGTGCGCGTGGCTGTGTTGTATGTGACAGACGGCAGCATCTATAGCTACCGCGAAGACTACACCAACCCCGTCATCAACCAGAGTGATCCTTACGATCTCAGCCGCGCCTTTCCTGAAGCGCTGGTTGACAACAAGATCTCCAAGCTGATGGGCCGCGTCAGCTCACTGCGAGCGCCCCTGTTTGTGGTTCAACTCGATTTTCGTCGCGACTCGCTCAGCGAGGCCTATCAGAACGGCCTTCAATCCCTGGCGCGAGCCACAGGCGGAGACAGCGAAATTTGCCAGTCAGAGGCCGAAATTCCAGACGCGATCTCACAGATGTTTAGCCGAATCACTCACACGTGGCTCCTCACCCTTGCGGTTCCGCGCAAAACCTCCAGCGACCTGAACATTCATGTGAGCATTTCCTGTCCCAAAGGAAGCGCCCGCCTCTTCTGGCGCACCCACTTCCACCTCGGGGAGGGTTAAACGTGAAACTGCTGAAGGTTCTGTATATCGCCCTGGCGGTTCTTCTGGGGATTTCCATCGCCTATTCCTGGGTGAGGATTTCCCGCCAATCTCGCCGGATCGCTGCTGATGAAACGCAGCGCTCTCACAACCTGAAGTCCATAGGTCAGCTTCAGGAGAGCCTGCGCCAGGAGCAACTCCAGGAGGCCAACGACAAGGCCGCGGATCAGAATTCGGAGACAGCGCTCCAGAGCTCTTTGGCCCAAAGCGAGCAGGCCCTCAGCGCTTCTAGTCAGCAACTCAGCGCCGCGCAGACCCGCATCGCGGACCTCGAGCGAAGGCTTGCATATTCCCGCAGAAGACATCACAAGGCGCTTGTTCAGGCCAAGCAGCAGAGCCGCAGGCAGGTAGACGAAACTCAAACCCGCCTCGATTCCCTCAAGCACCGACTCGCGAACGCCCAACACTACATCCAAGCCTCTCGCTTGCGTGTGAGCGCGCTTGAAGCGGTGAATGCGAAGCTAAGCCAAGAGCAATCCGCAGCCACGGCCCAGACTCAAACATTCATGCCTGTCCTTCGCAAACTGCAGCCCCTCGAGCGCCGCCGCGATACCTATGTGACTTCCGTGATGAGCCACTACCAGGAAATCGCCAGAGAGTTAGAGAACATGAGAGGCATGCTGGACGCCAATCGCGACTCCAACTCGAATGCCCTTAGCAATGAAGCTTTATATCGCATTCGGGATGCATTGTCCCTTGCCAACAACGACCTTCGCCAATTGAATAATCTCAACGTTCAGATACGGCACATTGAAACGCAGCTCCCGCCGGAGCAAGCTGCGGCGAAAATGACGCGCTGATTCGCATCGCCGCCGATGGCCGCAATTAAAGACCAATTCACGTTTCCCCCTTTCGGGGTAGACATGGCCATGACAGGGCCCACGGCACGAAACCGGTGCCGTGGCTACCCATCTCGGCTGATCCGTTCGGAGACGCTGGATTACCCGCCACACCCAACGCCACGAGCAGTTTCGGACTCGGGCTTTTTCCCGTCGCGCTCTCAACCGATATTTACGCCGTGCTAGAATAACTTTTGTTCATCGGGCCCCCGCGGGCGATGGGGTCTGACCCGCAGATCCGAGGGCATCGGATTTTCGAGAGCCGGCGCGCCGCCACACGCAAAATCCCATGCGGGACGAGACCGTAAAAACTCCATCCAGGCCACTGGAGCTGACCGACCTGCTCAGCCTCCTGCTCCGGACCAGTGAGCAACTCAACACAACACTCGATCTCGATGAGCTGATGACGCGCACCGCCGAGCTGGTGAAGGGCGTCATCGACTACGAGATTTTCGCGATCCTCCTTCTCAACGAGCGAATGCAGGAGCTCCGGGTTCGCTTCAGCGTCGGCCATCCGCAGGACGCCGTGCGCAACCTGCGGATCAAAGTGTCTGAAGGCATCGTGGGCCGCGCAGTTGAGACGCGCCGTTCCGTTCTGGTGAACGAGGTTCAGCGCGACCCGGCTTACATCCAAACCCTGCCGGCGGTGAAGTCCGAGCTTGCTGTTCCGCTGATCTTCAAAAACCGTGTGATCGGCGTGATCGATTTGGAAGCCCCCTGGCCGGGGTTTTTTACCGAGCAGCATCAGAACCTTTTGGAGCTGTTGGGCGGCCGCATCGCCGTCGCCATTGAAAACGCCCGACTGTATCGGCGCAGCCTGAGCCAGGCCCGCGCGCTTCAATCGCTGAATGAAATCAGCCGCGAGCTCAGTTCGGTGCTGGTTTTGAACGAGCTGCTTCGGAAGATTGCCAATATCACCAAACGGCTGATTCATTACGATCGATTCAGCATCCTGCTGGCGGATGAGACGTCTCGCACGTTCAACGCGGTAACCTCCATCAAACGCGACCAGAACACCCCGGAAAAATTCACGGTGGGTTACGGCCAGGGCATCATCGGCGCGGCCGCCGGTTCGCGCCATGCGGTTATCGTCCCGGATGTTCGAGAGGACGCGCGCGCGGTTTTCGTGGATCCTGAAATGAAGTCGGAGATGGCCGTGCCGCTCATCTATCGGGACCGCGTGATTGGCGTTGCCGACATGGTGAGCGTGCGTAAGGGTTACTTCAATGACGAGCACGCGCGGATCTTCTCAACGCTCGCCCCGCAGATTGCCGTTGCCATTGAAAACGCCCGGCTTTATGAGCGCGTCGTGCGCAGTGAAGCACGGATGGAACGAGATCTCGAGAGCGCGCGAGAAATTCAGAAGCACTTGGTGCCGCCAGCCAACCCGACGATTCCGGGTCTGGAGGTGGCGGCGCGGTTCCGCCCGGCCCGCGAGCTGGGAGGGGACCTGTACGATTTTTTCAGCTATGGTAAGGAGGGTCATGTTTTGACCATCGGCGACGTCAGTGGTAAAGGCGCGCCGGCGGCTCTCTACGGAGCGCTCGTCATCGGCACCTTGCGGAGCCTCGTGCCGCAGCGCCTTGCCCCGCCAGCCATGCTGAAAAAGCTGAACACCTTGCTTCTCGAGCGCAAAATCGAGGCGCACTTTATAACGTTGACCTATTGCGTGTGGGAACCCCGGAACCGCCTGCTGCGACTCGCGAACGCCGGCATGCCTTTGCCCATCCTGGTGAGGGGACGTCGAATTAATACCATCCGCGCCGAAGGTGTGCCCCTGGGGCTCCTAGATCAGGTCGAGTACGAGGAAGCTTCTCTCACGATCGAAAAGGATGATCTGCTGGCGATGTATTCCGACGGGCTGGTCGAAGCAGTTAATCCGCGCCGGGAAGAATTTGGAAATCGTCGCCTGGAAAATCTGCTTCGCGGCCACCCGCGTCACAAAGTCTCAGAAATTATCGAGAGGCTGTTCAAAGAAATCGCGTCGTTTGAGCAGGGCCGTCCTTCGCGGGACGATCAGACTCTGCTGCTTCTCAGGGGAAAATGAAACCCGCCTCCGGCCATTGTCTTGAATACCGCAAAGGAGAACTCTTTTGCGAAGAAGTGCCGCTCCAGCAGCTCGCTGAGCGATACCATACGCCGCTTTACGTCTATACCCAGCAGGCGATCCTGGAAAATTATCGAGCCTTCGATGGCAGCCTGGCGGGCATTCCTTCGCTCCCCTGTTACTCGGTGAAAGCAAATTCGAATCTCAGCATCCTGAAGCTGCTGCGGGACGAAGGCGCGGGGTTTGACATCGTTTCCGGCGGCGAGCTGGCACGCGTCCTGAAAATTCACGGCGATCCGTCACGCATCGTGTTCTCCGGCGTCGGCAAAACGCTGGATGAAATCGATGCCGCTCTCCGGGCCCGCATCCTGATGTTTAATGTCGAGTCGGAGGGCGAGCTGAACCTTCTCGAAGCCCGTGCCCGCCATCTGGGACTCCAAGCTCCCTTTTCCATTCGCGTCAATCCCGATGTTGAAGCGGAAACGCATCCTTATATCTCCACGGGCCAGACCCTCCACAAGTTTGGCGTCGCGAAAGAGGATGCCACCCGGCTTTACCAGAGAGCGATTCACTCCAGAGAACTGTGCGTGCGCGGGGTTGCCTGCCACATTGGGTCGCAAATTCTTGATCTCGATCCTTTCCTGACAGCCTTTGAGGAGATTCTCGCAATAGCTCGCGCGCTGAGCGCTTCCGGCCTCGAATACCTTGATTTGGGCGGTGGATTCGGAATCCGCTACTCCGATGAGAAGCCATTGGACATTGCCTTGCTGGCTAAAGGATTGGAGGCACGGCTGCGCGGCACCCCGTACCGGCTCATCCTGGAGCCAGGCCGGTCAATTGTGGGCAATGCCGGGCTGCTTCTCACTCGGGTGCTCTACGTCAAACGCCATTCCGCCAAGATCTTTATCGTGGTGGATTCCGGCATGAACGACCTGGTACGCCCCGCCCTCTACGGCTCGTTTCACGAGATCATCCCGGTGCGTGAGAATGCTGAGAGAACCTTCCGAGCCGACGTAGTAGGTCCCATTTGCGAGACGGGAGACTTTTTGGCCAAGGATCGCGAGCTGCCAGAAGTCGAGCCGGGGGACTTGCTCGCCATTCTGGCGGCGGGTGCCTACGGGTACGTGCTCGCCTCCAACTACAATACGCGCCCTCGCCCGGCCGAAGTGCTGGTGGACGGCCGCCATACGAAGCTGATACGCTCCCGGGAAACGGTGGAACACCTGCTGGAGCGGGAAACAAGCTGAGTATTTTGAAAAGACGGCCGCCTTGTAGCGCAGCGTTTGTCCCGCTTGGCGGGACTGCGGTGTTGCCGAGCCTATTGGACAAAAAGGCGCAGGGTCACAACAGCAGCCTCGCGCTGCAACGGCTGTTTCTGCGACAGATCAGGGTGTATGAACGTGTGAGAAATTCTTTCAAGCCGCAGTTGAACGCGGATCAACACAGATTAAGGGTTTTGTTCTCATCTGCGCTAATCTGCGTAGATCCGCGGCTCTAAGTCTTTTCACAGCTTCTATGCCTTGGGCGCGCTCGCAAGGTGACCGGCGCGGGGATCGAAGCCATGTACAGTAACCGCCATGAGCTCTAAAGATTCGAGCGCGTCGGCTGCAAATAACCTGCGCCTGATCAAGGTTCTGACTCTATGGGATCTGATCTTTTACGGACTTGTCCTCATTCAGCCTACCGCACCCATTCCTCTCTTCGGCGTGGCTCAAAAGCTTTCGAACGGCCATACCGTCACCACGATCATGATTGCCATGCTGGCCATGGTGATTACCGCGTTCAGTTACGGCCGGATGGCTGCCGTCTATCCGTCGGCAGGTTCGGCTTACACGTACGTCGGCAAGGCCATCAATCCGCATTTGGGCTTCCTGATTGGCTGGGCGATGCTGCTCGATTACATTCTTCAGCCGCTGCTGAACGCCATTTGGATCGCCGTCGCCATCCACACCCGCTACTTTCGGCAGATACCCTATGCGCTCGCCGCTTTACTCATCGTTGCTTTCATGACGATTCTCAACCTGCGTGGCATCAAGTCATCCGCCCGCGCCAACAAGGTGCTGCTCGTCGCGATGTGCGTGGTGATCGCGGCCTTTCTTTACCTCGCCGTCCATTACCTTCTTCATAATCAGGGCTGGGCCGGCCTGTTTTCGTATCAGCCGTTCTATGATCCCAAGACATTCAATACCCATCGCATCATGTCAGCGACGTCGTTTGCGGCGCTCACCTATATCGGCTTTGACGGCATCACCACTCTTTCCGAAGAGGTCGAGAATCCCAAACGCAACGTGCTCGTGGCTACCGTTCTGGTGTGTATTTTGACCGGACTGTTCAGCGGCGTGGAAGTCTACCTCGGCCAGCGGGTGTGGCCCAACTGGCATACATTCATCGATCTCGATACTGCGTTTATGGACGTGTGCCGCCGCGTAGGCGGTATGCCGCTGTTTCAGGCCATGGGTGCCATCCTGGTTTTGGCCGCGCTAGGAAGCGGCTTGACCGGTGGCCTTGGAGCGGCTCGCCTCATGTTCGGCATGGGGCGTGACGGGGTATTGCCACGCAAATTCTTCGCCCATCTTCATCGCGAAACCAACACCCCCACCTACAACGTTC
>JBOGJS010000229.1:0-2014 GCA_050745365.1 Terriglobia bacterium | reverse complement strand
CAGTATGACCCCGCCGCGCGGGGGCTTCACGATGGGGGTTCCGTCAGCCCTGCGGCAGGGCCTAAGTGCAAGGAACTTTGCTATACGTCCAAAGCCACGAATCGGGTGTCTAGGCAAGCGGCTCGGTCATATCTAGGAGAAATGATTAAACGCCGGTATCCAGTTACCTTGCTTGTCCTCTATTCCTGCGTCGTGCAATTCGCCGCCGCGCAGACAACTCCGAAATCTGTGGAGGGCATTCTCGCGCGAGAGATTCAGCCGACGCCGGTGACTGCATTTGAGGTGCAAAAGTTCCTAGTGAAGAGAATCCCTCGGTTGCCCGCTCCCGCGAATGCCGATGGTTGGATTGCCGAAGAGGCACGGGTGCGGGCGGACATCCTGAACAGCATTGTCTTTCACGGATGGCCGCGCTCGTGGGTTAACTCCCCGCCGGTTTTTGAGCTGATGGGGTCAATTCAAACGGACGGAAGTTACCGCTTGCTCAAATTTCGCTATGAAATTGTGCCCGGCTTCTGGTCTACCGCCCTCCTGTATGAGCCCGAGCGCATCCAGGGTAAGGTCCCGGCCATTTTGAACTTGGACGGCCATTTTAGGTCGGGGAAAGCAGCGGAGTGGGTTCAGAAGCGTTGTATCAACTTCGCCAAGCGCGGCATTCTGGCACTCAACCTGGAGTGGTTTGGTTTCGGGGAGCTGTCGCAGCCTTACGATTCGCATGACTATGCCGCGGGCCTCGATCTGGTGGGGGCGAATGCCTTGGGATTGTTTTACCTCGCCATGCGACGCGGGCTTGATTACCTGGCAGCCCTTCCTGAGGTTGACTCCGGCCGCCTGGGAGTGACGGGGCTTTCGGGCGGCGGCTGGCAGACCATTGTTTTGGCGGCGCTCGATCCGCGCGTTCGCGTAGCGGTCGAAGTGGCCGGTTTTGAGGCCCTGCAAACGGCTATTTTTCGTCCTCGTGACAATGATGAAGTTGAGCTCGACGCCACCGACTTCTGCGAAGGGAGGGATTATCCAGACCTGGTCGCCATGCGGGCCCCTCGTCCCACCCTGCTGATCCATAATGTAGCGGACGGCTCCGGCTACCGATCTGCGCTTGCGAAGCCTCAAATCTACGATGAGATCAAACCCTTCTTCAAGCTCCTTGGAGATGCTGACGCGCTCGCCTGGCACGAAAACCTCGATCCGGGTACGCATAATTACCAGCTCGATAACCGGCAGCATGCCTACGCTTTCTTTACGCGCTACTTCACTATGCCGATCACCAAAAAGGAAATCCCCAGTGATGCGGAAATCAAAAGCTATCAGCAGCTCGCAGTAGGCGTGCCTAAGGATAACTTGACGGTTCTCGGCCTCGCGCGTGAGTTTGCGAGTAAGATTACTCGCCAGCCCATTCCCACCGAGCCGACGACAGAGGTAGAATGGGCACGCAGGCACAGAGCCAGACTCCGGGCCGTAGTCCGCTACGAGCCCGTGAGAGTGACGAATGCGTGGAGGATGTGGAACATGAGGGGGATGGATCTCGAAAGCCTCTTTTACCGGCTTGATTACAATAATGGCTTGAGCGCTACAGCGGTCTGGATGAAGCCGGTCGCAGTTCCTTCCACGGCTCCAGTCACCATCGTCCTGAATGACAATGGGCGGAAGGAAGCTGGCGCGGACGTTTCCAATCTCCTCAACCGGGGCGAGCAGGTCCTTGCCTTGGATCTGATCTTTAACGGCGAGATGCGTCCACAGAAGCCCGATCCAACCGACTACGAACTGACAATATCTACAACCGGATCGCGCCCGCTGGGCCTGGAAACTGCCCAGCTTATTGGCGCGGCAGACTGGTTAAAGCAGGCTTTAGGGAACAAGCAGGTGCGCCTTGAAACGGGAGGTCCCCGCAGCCAAGTTATTGCCCTCGTGGCGGCGGCGATTGAGCCCTCTTTGTTTTCAGAGGTCGTGACTTCCGGCGGAATGAAAAGTCTGGCCTATCTGCTCGATAAGCCAGTGCCTTTTCGCAAGGCGCCTGAGC
>JBOGJS010000228.1:0-10532 GCA_050745365.1 Terriglobia bacterium | reverse complement strand
CCTGAAGCTTGGGATTCACCACCGCGCTGCGAACCACTTCCTCCGGACCGCCCTCCGCCTCCTGCGGTGCCAAAGCCACTCCATAGTGATTGCAATGTTGATGCCTGTTTTCCGGACGGCGCTGCCGTCAGAATGGGTGCTGCGCCACTCACCAGTTTGATGGCGGTGACGGAGCCGGAGGTCGCGCCTTCGGTTGACACAATCATCACCACATCGCCTTTGTCTAAATCGTCCACTTTGATGGGCGGCAGGCTGCGCACAACCTGGCCAAAGCGCTCCGCCTTTTCCGGCGTGCCCGCTGAAGAGGACTGAGCCGCAACAGAGCGGGCGGCTGCCGGCTTACCTCCGGGCTCAGCGCCTGGCGCCGCTTGCCGAAGCCGTGAAGCGATCATTTGTGCTGTGCGCGGAGGCAGTTTCCACAGTTCGGAGTCCGGAGTAAAGCTAACCACTACCGGCTGCTTGGTAATGCGGTCGAGAACAGTCACCTGGTCCGCAGTGCGGTTCACAGACAACACCGGCCCCGCGATGTTGCGAAATGACCCTGAGACAATCGCCACCGCACTAAGCTCCGTGCCGCCGGCGCTCAACGCCCCGCGTGCTCGGAGCTGATCGCCCGGCTGGATTTCAGCAAATGTGCTTGGTTTCGCGTCCTGAAATTTTATCGAGCCCGGCGCGTATCGGCGCAGGATGGTGGTCGGGGTGGTGTGGATGTGAATCGTTTTATTCACGCCCCCAACACGCGTCGTGATGGTGATGATTCCCGTGCTCGCGTCAACGGACTTCACCAGCCCACCCACGCCATTTTTCTGCCACTCCATCTCTTCGGTTTCTTGCTGTCGCGCGATGTCACTGCGCTTAATAGCAATAATGGACGATGCTTCGACGGCTCCGCCGCCTTCCGGAGCCCTCCCAACAATCAGGATGCGGTCCCCTGGCTGTAAATCCTGCAACGGCAATGGAGTTGCCCCGCTCAAGCTCTTCCGCCCGGGCTCAACGCGCAGCATCCGCGTGGAACCCTGAATCACCGCTTTGACTTCTGCCCCAGAGTCCGTTTTAAGCGTAAGAGTGTTGCCTCGTATAGATTGGAGAGTTCCAATAGACCTCACCACAACGCCTGTGGCTGCCTGTTGTGGAGCGGGTGCTGCGAGCAAGACGGCGGCGATTGTAAGCACCACGACTGCCACGAGCGATAACGACCTTAAATGGAACCCGCACGCCCGTTGCAAGCTCCGATCTCCTGAAAAAGGCAATCTTCCACCCATGTTAAAACTGACGTAACAGCGTGCCTCCGGGTTTCAACTTTTTTGGAAGCGCAAGGACTTTGATGAGCCCAGCTTCAAAACGTAAAGAGGCTAGCCCAGAGTGGTGTACACGAATAGGGTACACAACCTTTTCTGATGGGCGGCGCAGACATCGCGCACTTTGCGACGTCTGCGACCCTTGAAAATCGCAGACATGCCAAAAGGCGGCATGTCTGCGCCACCCAGATTATCCGTATACCTACTTCGTGGAGGCTACATTAGCTTCCAACGCGGGCATCGCCAGGCGGCAATGCTGGCGGCTAAGTTATTGCAAACGCGGAATTGGTGCCGAAGAGAGGACTCGAACCTCCACACCCTTGCGGGTACTACACCCTGAATGTAGCGCGTCTGCCAATTTCGCCACTTCGGCAAGAATACTCGTGCTGATCGACCGTGGCCCAACTCACCAGCTCGTGAATTCATGTTGCCATCGCGCATCCATCATGTCAAGAAATGCAACCGCAACAAAGATACTCACGAGTTGTGTCGGTCCTTGTGCGCCCTTATGTATTCTTGAACCGTGACGCCCACAGCTTCGCGGAACCTGGACGAAAATGAGTCCATCAATGCCTCGGCCCCCCTGCGCTCGATGCGCTCGACCCGATGCATGGGGAAAAAAACGGACACCGTTTTATCGTCAAGTGCCTCGTTCAACCGGGCCTGCCGGATCAAATCCTCGAAGGCGTCAATCGAGCTGCCGCTGATTTTGATTCCTTCCGGCTTTAACTCCAGCAGGAAGCCCCACACCTTCTCAGAAGGGTTCGTGAGCGTGACGAGAACTACAGCGCCAGGCACAAGCCCGTTGATTCCAGACTTCCTCCAGTTGCTTGCTAAACGATTTCCGCCCGAACATGCCTATGTCACCCTATAGAGTCGAGGGTACGGGTCAGCAATCAGAATGGCCTCCGTGAGTTCCTGTATTCCGTCGACGGTGGCGCCTGCCGCAACTTCCTTAAGCACAAGTCCTTCCGGGGTGACATCGATTACGGCCAGCTCAGTGATGACCGTATCGACCACTCCTGCTCCGGTAAGAGGCAGTTCGCATCGCTTCAAGATCTTCGGCTGCCCATTGCGCGTGGTGTGCTCCATGGCCACAATCACCCGGACCGCTCCGGCCACCAGGTCCATGCTCCCGCCCATCCCTTTCACGACTTTTCCGGGAATCATCCAGCTTGCCAGGTCGCCCTTCGCATCCACTTCCATCGCGCCGAGGACGGTGAGGTCAATGTGGCCGCCGCGGATCATGCCAAAAGAGTCGGCGCTTGAGAAGTAGGCGGTTCCCGGAATCTCGGTGACGGTCTCCTTCCCGGCGTTAATCAGGTCCGGGTCTTCTTGGCCCTCATACGGGTACGGACCCACGCCGAGCATCCCATTCTCAGATTGCAAAACAACCTCAATCCCGGCGGGAATATAGTTCGACACGAGCGTAGGAATGCCAATCCCCAAGTTGACGTAATAGCCGTCTTTTAATTCCTGCGCGACGCGGCGCGCGATGGTTTCACGCTTGTCCATACAATCGGCATGAGCCCTGGTTTTGCGCAATGGATGTGCTCATTGCGACCGGGTCATCTTCCTTTCAATTCGTTTTTCGTAATGCGCGCCTCGAAGAATGCGTTTCACGTAAATTCCCGGTGTGACGATGGCATTCGGGTCGAGGCTGCCAAGCTCCACCAGCTCTTCCACCTCCGCGATCGTGATTCTCGCCGCTGTTGCCATAATGGGATTAAAGTTGCGCGCCGTTTTGCGATAGACCAAGCTTCCCCAGCGGTCGCCCTTCCAGGCCTTGATCAATGCAAAATCCGCAGTCAGCCCGCGCTCCAGCACATACGGGCGACCATCAAACTCACGCGTTTCTTTGCCTTCCGCCACCACGGTCCCGAAGCCGGTGGGCGTATAGAAGGCAGGAATGCCTGCGCCGCCGGCGCGAATCCGCTCGGCGAAGGTCCCCTGCGGGTTGAGCTCCATTTCAATCTGGCCGCTGAGCACGAGTCTCTCGAGATGCTTGTTCTCGCCGACGTAAGTGCCGATCACTTTCCTAATCAGGCCGGCTTCAAGCAAGAGGCCCAGCCCGAAACCATCCACCCCGGCGTTGTTGCTCATGATGGTGAGATTCCGGGCGCCCTTGCAGAGCACGGCCCGGATGAGATTTTCAGGAATCCCGCACAGACCAAACCCGCCCACCATAACGGTCGAGCCGTCGGTCAAATCCCGCACTGCTTCATCGGCGCTTTCAAAAACCTTGTTCATAAACGCCACCCTTCAGAAACTGTGAATAAATCAACGCCGACTGTCATCCTGAGCGGCAGCGAAGGATCTCCGTATTTGTAAGCTCAAGCAAATACAGGGATTCTTCGTCGCCGATGGCTCCTCGGAATGACGGGCGACGACTTTTGCGCAAACAATGCGAATTTATTCACACCTTCTCAGCCACTACCGCGCAAGAATGAAGATGCGCTTCATTGTACCGGCGTGTCAGTGCAGTTCCACGATAAAAACGTCAGTCCGGCAGGTTCCCGCGGCGGGGCAACCGTGGCTCCCCTTCTCATCACCTAACGTCCACATCCAGTTGGAACTGAACAGATAGTATCGGCCATCTTGAGACACATTGCCGATGGGAATCGACATCCAATTGTATCGGGCTTTGCGGCTATCGTTAGCTGCCCCACTGGAGCGATGGTGGGCGAAGCGCCACACTCGGGAGGGCCCTGTTGTCGCGACACACACGATCTCGTCGTCGTAAGGAGCGGTGGCCCTTAGAAGCGGATTTGTAAGAAGGTTCTGCGTGCCGTCCCCTGATTCGTGGCTGCTATAGAAGGTGCCACAAACGGGCATGGAGTCGGAGGGGTTGGCATCATTCCATGACCAGTGGCTATCGTTCCATTGACGAGGCGTTGGGAGTGGGTTAACCAGCAGACGGACGTTCGAAAGATTTGATAGCGGACGGAGCAGAACCTCTGCCATATCATGGTTATTAGGATCGTTGATGGCGTGAGAGTAGCCCAGCGCCTGATGCCCTCCGCAGTTGACGTTGCTGCACTCTTTTACTTGGTTCGTTCCGGCTTTCCAGAAGCAAATACCGGCGCTTTCCTGCGTGTCTACCCGGACGAAAGTTCCATCTTTGCTCAGGCGCACATTATGGACGTTGTAGCCGGCTGTATTCACGGCCGGAGGGCGGGAGGAATTGGCGTCCAGAGGAACGGACTGGGTGTAGCTCGCCCCGCCCACAGGGCCTCGCGTGGTCTGCAAGGTTTCTCTTCCCGGTGCAGTTCCAATGTAAACCTTAAAGGGAGTGCACCCCGCGAGGCTAGCATAGGCACGGCATCCTCTGCCCGGCACGAGATCAAGCGTCGAAGCATTGGCAAGCGTGGATGGAAAGAATATCGTAATGCTGCCCGGGGCAGTAAGATTTACAGGTCCCGCCTCTGCTGAAGGCGTGGTTTCGCCATCCCGGGGGTTTACTGCCGCTATCGCCGTGATCTCGACGTAATAGGCCCCGGCGGGAAGGGTACCGGCGCCTACAGTCGCCCTGATTTTCGGAGCCGCCGGGGTTGCGAGTTGGCCCACGCCGCCCACCACCGGCGTGGGGGCCATGTTCGTCCCTCCCACGGTTCCCGTAACCGTGTCATACCAATAGCAGGCACCGGCTCCGTTGTTCGCCGACCTGTCGTAATAGACCGCGAACGTTGTCTCCCCCTGGCGCGTCCCGCCAAAATAGTAGCTGAATTTGGTGTCGTCTCCGCTGTTGGATACTTCGCCCATGTAAAGATATGGCTTCGAAACATATTTTGGGAGCCCGGGGCATTCCTTGAAATCATAAACCGGGGTGGTCGAGTCCTTGGAGAAATGATAGGCGAGCAGGCGGCTTCGATCAACCCCATAAACGATGTCCGGGTTTGTATAGCTGAAACTGGGGCCGTGCAAGTCGACTTGGCCCGTCCGATGCAAATAGCTCCCGCGCTTTCCGGTAAGCCGCGTCACCTGCATCGTGGCAGGGTCGAGCAAAAATGGAATAATCCCGCCGCCCCTGCTGTAGACCACAAACCGATACGCCCCCGCAGTGCCAACGCTTGGATCGAATTTTCCCCATTCATTCGCTTCCCCAGAAGAATCGGTCCCATAACTCGTCCCGACGTAATAGCCGTTTTGGTAGGGAGCGAGAGTATTGGCATCGGTGACGCGAACCATCCGCGAACCGAAATCAGGGCCCCGGAACGCTGTGTTCACCCGAGGCGGAGGCATCGAGGTTACGGGAACAATGTTCCCCGTTGAGTCGGCGCAGTAATTCGGTGGGCCGCCACAGGGCTGGTTCTGGCTTCCGGGACGCTGTTCAGGTCTGCCGGGAGCAAAGGCTATCAGCAGACCTGCAAGCACGAAAATGGGGATCAGCTTCATCATCGATTCCCTGCGGAGCAAGCGCATCAGCCATCCATAGAACTGATGGTGCAGTATAATGGTGCAGTATAAGGGAAGGGGAAGCTCATCGCAACGGCTCCATATTCCGTCAAAGTGTCCCGGACCTGCGCGGAATCAAGCCGAAGAGTGTGGCATTTTGCCACACATTCCGGCAGAGGGGCCGCTTGGCTCGACAGTTCCACACCCAAGCTACAGTATAAGTCCTTTGTATTCAGCCGAGTTAATGGAGATGTGACGAACGGAATCCAAAATGCAAGGGGAGTATAGAAACATTTGGAGAGGTCGAGGGTGTGACCAAAGTGCTGGTGGTAGATGACGACACGGAGAGTCGTGAGTTGCTTGCTGAAGTCCTCTCGACGAACGGCTATTCGGTGGGTGTGGTTGAAAATAACGCGGCTGCCCGTGAGTTGCTGCGGGAAGATGAGGATTACCGCATCGTTATCGCGGACCTGCGGATGCCCAACGGAAGCGGCCTTGAGTTGCTTAAAGACTTGAGGCGGCAGAACTCACCGCACGAAGTTATCCTGATGTCTTCATTTATGAGCAGCACCGAACGGCGGCTGGCACTTGACCTGGGCGTCGATGCGCTCGTCGAAAAGCCGTACCAAATCTCCGAATTGCTGGCGGTGGTTGCAGGGCTGGCTCAGGAAAAATCTCTCCGAACATCTCCCTGAGGTCGGATCCGGCAAGGTGAACCGCAGCGCAGGCGAAAGGAGGCCCGATGAACGTAGAGGAAAAGGTGATCGAAACGATTACCCGCGAGCAGCACATGGCTCCAGGCGAAGTCAAGCCCGACTCAACCTTCGCGGAGTTAGGGATTGACTCTCTGGACGGCGTGAACATACTGTTCGCGCTGGAGGAGGAGTTCAAGATTGATATCCCGGACAGTGTTGCGCAAAATATGAAAAGTGTCCGCCAGGTCGTGGATAGCCTGAGCCGGGTACTCGAAGGGAAGGATATTTCGGATCTGGTGGCGATGGCGAAGCGTGAACCGCAACCCACCAGCCAATAGTTCTGCTGCAGTTGGGAGTTGTCGTGCGAAGGGTGGCCATAACGGGTTTGGGAGTTTTCGCGTCCACTGGGCGGGATGCCCGGTCTTTTTTCACCAACCTCTGTAATGCCCAATCGGGTGTCCGCCGGATTACACAGTTTGACCCCTCGAGTCTCAGTGTGCAGATTGCTGCGGAGGTGCCGGATTACAACCCCGCGGACTACTTTCCGCTCAAGCGGCTTGATCTTCTGGATCGTTTTTCACAATTCGCGCTGCTCGCCGCCAAGGAAGCGGTAGAGTCGAGCGGGCTCGTGGTTAAGGAAGAAGAGAGAGCACGTTTTGGCGTGGTGATCGGTTCCGGCATGGGCGGCGCGCAGGGGCTTGACCACGGGTATCTTAATCTCTACGCCAAGCACGCCACCCGGCTGCATCCTTTCACCATCCCGAAGATCATGCACAATGCGCCGGTCTCGCAGGTGTGCATGGAATACGACGCGCAAGGGCCCTCGTTCAGTACGTCGACAGCGTGCTCTTCTTCAGGCCACGCGATTGGCGAGGCTTTTCACCTGATTAAATTCGGGTTAGCGGACGTCATGCTGGCCGGCGGGGCAGACTCGCCCATTACCTACGGGATGATGCGTTCCTGGGAGTCCGTGCGTGTGCTCGCGGGCGGCACCGGCGACCCGGGCCGCGCCTGCCGCCCCTTTTCGGCTGACCGCGAGGGAATGGTGATCGGAGAAGGCGCAGCGGTGCTGGTGCTGGAGGAACTGGAGCGCGCGCGGCGACGCGGCGCAGAGATTCTCGCCGAAATCAGCGGTTTTGGAATGACCTCAGACGCGAGCCATATTACCCAGCCCTCGGTTGACGGCCCGGCGCGCGCGATCCGCGCGGCCCTTGACGAGGCGCAGGTGAACGCGGACGAGGTGGACTATATCAACGCCCATGGAACGGGAACCCGGCTGAACGACGCGACGGAGACGCAGATTGTCAAGAAAGTCTTCGGCGCACGCGCCCAGCGCCTCCCCATCAGCTCAACCAAGTCCATGCACGGCCACGCCATGGGAGCCACTAGCGCCATTGAACTGGTCGCAACGGTAGAGGCCTTAAAGCACGCCGTCGTTCCTCCAACAGCCAATTACACGGAGCCGGACGCCGAGTGCGATCTCGACGTCATTCCGAATGAGGCTCGCTCCCTGACGGTACGTGTTGCGCTCTCCAACTCTTTTGCCTTTGGAGGGCTTAACGCCGTTTTGCTGGTGCGGCAGCTTGAGTAGTTCATTGTTTTCGAGTCGCATGATGACGAATTCTGGAAAAACAATTCTGATTTTGACGCTCAGCGTGGGAGCGGGTCACGTCCAGGCGTCATCGGTGATCCGTCAGGCGCTTGGTGGTAGTTCGGATGAATTGGATACCAGAATTCTGGATGCGCTCGACCTTGCGGAATCATGGTTCCCATGGGTTTATGTGCAGCCTTACTGGTGGATGCTTCGATATCGCCGCGAGTTGTGGGGAGCTCTGTATGAATGGCGACAGCGCAGGCAACACCGCTCAACAGCACCGCGTTGGATTTTCCGAAGGGGTTGCTCGAAAGTGCTGGCTGAGATCCGCCGGTTGAAGCCCGATTTGGTGATTGTCACGGAAATCGGCGCGGCGGAGATCGCCGCTCTTGGCAAGCGGGAAGGTTGGTTCTCATCTCCGATTCTAGCGGTGCAGACTGACTTTCAGGCGGAAACCCCTTGGGTGCAGCCCGAAATCGACTTTTACTGCGTGGCCACGCGGCTTGCCCGCAGTCAGCTTGCCGGATGGGGGATTTCCCCGAGCCGGATCCTGGTTTCCGGGATTCCCATTGACCCGTCGTTTGCTCTTCCTTTCGACAAGGCAGAAATCCGCCGGTCGCTCGGCCTCAAGCCCAACGGCCCGGTGGCGCTACTGATGGCCGGAGGCATGGGACTGGCGCCGCTGGACCTGATGGCGGCGCAGCTTGAGCGTTGCGGCCTGCCTTTACGCGTGATCGCTGTAGCGGGACGGGATGAGGCACTGCACGCGCGGCTCCAGCGGCTCCGCGGTAAGGTGGTGCTCGACCTGCGCACTTTTGGCTGGACGAACCGTGTGCCGGAACTGATGGCGGCGGCGGATTTGTTAATCACCAAGCCGGGGGGGCTCTCGGTTTCGGAAGCTCTAGCTTCCGGCCTACCCATGATTCTGACGCACCCGATTCCGGGGCCCGAGGAGGGAAATATCCGCTATCTGGTCCGGCGAGGCGTCGCCACTCACGCCAAAAATCTTGAGGAAATTCCTTCGCTGGCATTCCAGCTCCTCCGGCATCCCAGAAAGAGAGAGGAAATGTCGCGACTTGCGCGCGAGTTATCACGACCCGAAGCGGCACATGCAGTTGCGCAGGTGGCGAGAGCGCTGCTTGGAAAAATGACGCATATCGACCTGCTTGCCTCGCCGTCCTTACACTCCGGGGAGTCGGCGTTTCTCATGTAGGGATGCTGAACGCCTTCAAACACGTCTTTGAGCGCGTCGTCGTTGGCCACTCTGCGCCTGCACTTGCCAAGTGGGGAAGGATTGTGCCCCGACCGCTCATCCGCCGGCTTCAGGAAGATTCTTTCCGGCAGGTGGTGCGTTACGCGGCGTGCCATCAGAAGTTTTTTTCAGCTAAGCTACAGGAGCACGGTCTTGATGCATCGAAGGTCCGCAAACCGGAAGACCTGAAAGATGTATTTACGACCGCAGAAGACCTGCTCTCACATCCCGCCGAGGACTTCCTCTGCCGGCCGCCCGAGGCCGTCTTTGAGACGACGGGCACCTACGGACCTCCTAAGCGGGTATATTTTTCTTACGATGAGGTGGATTATGCCGCGCAGTACGAAGCGGCAGCGCTTTGGGAGAACGGCGTTCGCCCGGGTGATCGCCTCCTCTGTACCTTCGATGCAGGCTACTGGGTGAGTAGCTGGGTCACGTTCCTTGCCTGTAAGCGCCTGCGTGTTTTCTGCTCCGCTACCGGGAAGCCTCACCCCCGCGAGCTGTATTCCCGAATGGGAATTTACCACTATAACGTCCTTGTTGCTGACCCAACGTGGTTGGTGAGCCTGACCGAGATTGCGGAGAAGGAAGGGATATTCCCAGTCAAGCTCATCCTGGCTGCAGGTGATCGCATGTCGGATATTTACCGGGACTACGTTCAAAAAACGTGGAAGGCGCCAGTGATTCTTGGATACGGGTCAACGGAGGCGGGCGGCGGCCTCGGAATCGAGTGCAAGGCGGGCAAGGGATATCATCTTGACGAATTCAACTTTTATCCGGAGATCATCGATCCGGACGCCGAAGGTTACGGCGAGTTGGTGATCACAACCCTCGCGAGGCGCACCGAACCGCTGATCCGCTACCGCGTTCGCGACGTCACCCGGTTCCTGGAGGACCCTTGTTCTTGCGGCGCGCCGCTTCGCCGAATTGAGGCGATCAAAGGACGGAGGGATGAGATGGTGGTGATGGGCGCGGGCAACATGCATCCGGCAATTTTTGAGCGCATCCTTGATGGCGTGGAAGGCCTCAGTGAACGCTGGCAGGTAGCCGTTCGCCAGGAAGGATTACGCGATATCCTCGAATTTCGCCTGGAGCTGTCAAACGGGATTGATGCCGGTTCGGTGGAAACCTCTATTGCGCGAAATATTGAAGCGCTCTATCCCGAGGTGTGGGCCAACTACGTGTGCGGCATGTATCGTCTGACGTATAAGTTCTCGCCCCCCGGGACGCTCACGCCGGAGCGTAAGCCCCGGCGCTTGGTGGATGAAAGGAATTGAGCCATTGATTCACTTCGTGAT
>JBOGJS010000227.1:0-7441 GCA_050745365.1 Terriglobia bacterium | reverse complement strand
TGTCTAGCCCGTCGCTGCCGCCCCCTGCGCCTGCGGATTGGCCGTGCTGACCGCAATTTCGGTAAGCTTCAGATCAGCAGCTTTTTCTTCATCGAGAGTCTGCTGTAGCAAGTCGGCGCCGGTGGTGTCGCTAAGCTGTTGCGCCCAGGTTCGAGCTGAGCCGTACCCCGCCATCTCGTAGTGTTCCACGCGCTGAGCGGCTGCAATGATCGCGGCGTCGCGCACGGCCGGATTCTCGGCGTCACCAACCACATCGTCGCCCTCGTCAAGAATGCCTTTCATCCCGTCGCATGTTTCGCCCTTAGCCGGCTTGCCCAACTCCCTGAAAATCTGTTCCACCCGGGCAACATGGGTTTTGGTCTGCTCGAGGTGGTGTTCGAGCGCGCTGCGAAGGGCTGTTCCCGAAGCCTTATCTGCCATCTTAGGTAGAGCCTTTACGATCCGTTTTTCCGCGTCGTACAGGTCCTCCAACGAATTAAGGTAAAGTTCCTCCAGGCTGTTCAATTTCGCCATTATTAACCTCCGAAATATTTAAGTTCCGCTCTCTGTTTGGGCCGTCGTGGCCCGTGAGTGGGCCCCTCACACCCAATTAGAAATCGCTGTCGCCGGAGCATCAATCCGGGGAAGCCTGGATGACCTGTGGAGGAATGCTGTACTTGGAAAAAACCCGGCTAAGAATCCACTACGGCATCTCTCCCGGCGGCATACGGTTTTCGCTCGATTGAAGAAGGGTTCGCCTTAAATCGACTCTAGTGTCAGGGGAATGTCCGGTAGGAGAAAGGAGTTGACTTATGAGTGATGAACAACAATTCCGATGCAGCAATTGTGGAAAATCGTTTGATAATGCCTCGGCGCTGCGCGAGCACGAAAAGACTTGCCCAAAGTAGAGCCAGCTAAATCTCCGGCAGGCCATTGCGCCGCCGCGCGGGCCTGCCCAAATCTCAGGGACAGCTTTTCAGCACAGAAAGGGAGGTGGTTTATGAGCATCCGACGGGTCCATTTGCGTACGATCTGTGCAGCCGTTGTGGTTGGCATTGCGCTATCCACTTTGCCGGCTGTTGCTGTGCCAGGCGCCCAGCAAACTGCGCCTGAAGAAACCGAGGTCTATCTCATCAAGGAAGTCCGCCACCGGCTGATCATGCTGCCCTACTACACCATCTTTGACTGGCTGACATTCCGGGTGAAAGGCTACGACGTGGAACTGCAAGGATACGTGGTGTACGCCCCCGTCAAGTCCGATGCTGGGGCCGCAGTGAAAAGCATTGAGGGCGTCAAAAAAGTCATCAACAACATCAAGGTGCTGCCCCTGTTCCCTTCCGATAACCGAATCCGGCTGGCTGAGTATCGAGCCATTTATGAGTATCCCGGCTTCGAGAAGTATGCCATTCAAGCTGTTGGACCCATCCACATCATTGTGAACGCGGGCCATGTTACGCTCGATGGCGTTGTGGATAGCGCGTCGGACCGTAACATCGCGAACATCCGCGCCAACGGCGTTCCGGGAGTATTTTCAGTTACGAATAATTTGCAGGTCGAGGCCGGCGCAAGTCAAAAAGCAAATAAAAAAGAATGAAGACGAGGTCGAAAAATGAAGAGGCTTATTCCTTTACTCGTGATTTTTTTAATCGTGCCCGGATTGGCGGAACTGAAGGCAGCGACTTACATCGAAGGCAACGTCGCCTCGATGCACTCGGTGCCCTGTGGCCGCCAGGCCAAGAGCCACAAGCGCGTTGAGCGGATGCTTTGCGAGCAGTACGTCATCCGCACCGACACCATGGCCTACCGGATTCGCCAGGAAATGCCTAAAAAGGTGAACATATTACCCGTCGGCCAGGAAGTGTATTTCAGGGTGAAGAAAAATCGGATGGTCATCAGAGGCTACACGGTGAACGGAAAGAAGATCAAAAACCAGGAGTACGTCGTGGTTTCAGAGCGCCAGCGCGTGCCGGGGACGGTCCCGGGATCGCCATAGCTCACCGTGCGGCAACGGACTCGGGGTCCGCCGGATCTTGTACCCGAGCTTTCCAACCAGTTTTGTCCTTTCATATCTCATACTGATAGGTGGGCTTGTAGCCAGACTCGGTTTTCATCAAAATCATAAAGGCGGTCAGACGGAGGTGAAACACTCGCTCTTCGGTGGGTGAGTTTGATGTAGTGGCGGCTTCATGCCGCCACTTGGCGAGGTAAACTCGCCTCTACAGTTTCAAACTGACCCACGACTCGCTCTTCGCTCTGTCTGACTTACAAAGTTCCGGCCGTGGTCTGAACGCAGTCGGGGCAAATCGAAGGCCGAACACGCCATGGCGAGCGTACCTACAGGTCCTAGCAGGCACGAGGGAGCAGGCGGGCAATCCACCGCGCCGAGGGAGCGAGAGTTCGGCGTCGCGTTGGCCCCCCGCACTGCATTGATTTCCCTTTACGCAGTGGCCATCGGAGCCTTTGCGGGTGTCATTGCCGAAGGTGTTTTCAAGCTTATCTACTTTTTTACAAACCTGTTCTTTGCCGGCCACTTATCCTTCCGAGAGGTTTACCCCAACCATTTTCAACTGGGCCCATGGGTCGTGCTGATTCCTCCCATTGGAGGAATCGTCGCAGGCCTGCTGATTCACTATCTCGAGCCCACTCTCAAAGGCCACGGCACACCGGAAGCAATGGAGGCGGTGCTGATGGGCCATAGCGTGATGCGAACCCGGGTGGGAATCCTGAAACCAATTGCGAGCGCTCTGGCTATCGGCACAGGCGGTCCTTTTGGTGCCGAAGGCCCGATTATCCAGACGGGAGCCGCTTTCGGCGCAGTCTTCGCAAGATCGTTGAAATTGTCGCCTTATGAGCGTCGTGTGCTGCTGGGTTCAGGGGCGGCGGCAGGACTCGCCGCCACATTTCTTGCGCCTTTTTCGGGCATCATGATGGCGATTGAATTACTCCTGTTTGAGTTCAGTGCCCGGTCATTCATTCCGGTCGGGCTGGCGACGATTGCCGCAACGGTGGTCGCGATCTGCTTTCGGGGAACCAAGCCGCTGTTTCTGATGCCCCACTGGGCGGTGTCGCACATCGCAGAGCTTTGGCTGTTCGCCCTGCTCGGGCTCCTGGTTGGACTTATCGGAGTAGCGCTGATCCGGGTGATGTTCCGGCTGGAAGATTTTTTCGACCGCTTTCCCCTGAAACCTGCGGCGATCTGGGGCCCGGTGGTCGGAGGCTTCATTTTGGGAGCGATCGGATTCTTTTTCCCCCGAATCTTTGGTACTAGCTACAACACGATCACGGCGATGCTGAATGACCGGCTGCCTCTTGCCAAGTTGCTGGAGGTATCCTGCGCCAAATTCTGGGCGCTCACAATCTCGCTTGCTTCCGGCACAACGGGCGGAGTCTTTGCACCGACGCTGGTGATTGGCGGTGGGTTCGGAGCGGCTTATGGAATGTTTTGGCGGCATTTTCTGCCCCACATGGTGGGAGATCCGCTCTCCTACTCGCTAGCCGGCATGGGTGGTTTATTTGCTGGGTCGTCGCGAGTACCCATCACCTCAGTCCTGTTCATGCTCGAACTCAGCAGGGATGCTCATGCGATCATGCCGTTAATCGTCACCTGTTTTGTCGCGGATCTGTTCGTCCGGATCTTTAATGCTGACTCCATCATGACCGGCAAATTGCACAAACGCGGCCTCATAGTAACTCAGAACTACTCAGCTCCGCTGTTGGTCGGGTCCCAAATTGGGCAGGTGGTGCGGCGACAGCGGCCCGTGCCCGAGGATTGGGGACTCGAAGCCGCAGCGCAACAATTTTCCTCTAACGAGCCGGACAAGGTGCTGCCGGTCATTGCGACCGACGGTCACCTGGTGGGGATTATCGAAGGTCACGACCTTCTTCACGAAGAAAGAAATCGATCTCTTCGTGTGCATGACGTGATGCGCAACGACTATGTTGAGGCCCATCGCGCCGACCTGGTGGATCAGGTGGCCGAACGGATGCTGCGTCATCATGTTGATAGCGTAGCGGTGCTGGACGAGCATGAAAAGCCGATCGGTGTGTTCCGCGCTGAGGATCTTCTCCGCCTTCGCCGGCGGCTCAGAGAGAAGAATCTCCTGGGCCCGTTGCGCCGCATTGCCCGGAGCGGCGACGAACCCGAGTGATCTGAAGCCTTCGAGGGCGTGCCGAGGTTGTCTGTTCCTGTGCTCCTAAGGTAAAGCGCGCCATCGGCGCGGTTTCATAGGCTTATTTGGAAAGATAGGAGAAACGAAACGGTGATCACGAAAATTCTGCGAAGAGTCGCTGTGGCGGTCACGATCTTGCTTCTTGGAAGTGGTGCCGTTTTCGCGCAACACACCCTAAGTCAGGAGCCGGCGCTTCACTCCCTCTCGAAAATGACCGATCGATCATTTGCGAAGCAAGCGGCGTGGGGCAGTATGGCCCAAGTTAAATTCGGCCAGCTTGCCGAAAACAAGGGTGACACTGAAATCGTGAAGGACTTTGGCATGAAGATGGTGAGTGACTATGGCAAGGCTCTGAGCAAACTGAAGAGCGCCGCCTCCCAAGACAAGATGACCCTGCCCAACCGACTGAGCCTGCGGGGCCAGCAGATTTACGACCGACTCTCCAAGCTCTCCGGGGCGTCATTTGATCGCACGTATGCGCACGAAATGGTTGGGTACCAGGAACGCGCTATGGCCGAATTCCGGCAAGAAGCCCAATACGGGAAGAAAGCGGCGGTTAAGCGATTTGCAGCCAAGATGATACCGATACTCAGAGAGGATTCGACGCTGGCGTATCGATTGGAGCGGCAGGTTGCAAATGATCGCCATTCGGGGTAGTTGCACCGCGCGGCAGAGCCGCAACCAAAGTGGTAGCCACGGTCAAACGCATTCTGATTGACCGTGGGTCTGTTTCGATTCGTAAAGGCCCCCGGTCAGCAAAGCCCTGACCGTGTCTACCCACTCCGGTACGGTGAGTTCCAATTCGCTCTACTAGCCGCACCTGATTGCCCCATCTCTCTCTCAAGCTCATATTTCCAACGGGCGAGTAGCGCTTGCTTCGTTCGCGTAAATCGCACGCCCTTAGGCGACAGGCTCGTTGAGGATGCCTCAGCAAGCTGAGCAAGATCGTGTCTCGCCTCTTCGAACCCTCTGCAACGGTTAGCTATGGCACTAACCTCCTCCGACAAAGTGGCAGAAGAAACCCGCCTGCTGAAGCGACTCGTCTTTCTCTTAGGTTTCATCGTCGTCGCGATCATTTTGACCTTTTGCTACTTCGCGCCTGAATTCTGGATATCGATCGTCCTATCTGCGATCCTGGCGGTTCTGGTGGATCCCCTCGTCGTGAGAATGGAGCGTCATATCAGGCGCACCGCCGCCGCCGGCATCGTCGTCCTTTGCGGATCTCTGATTCTGCTGGGGCTGGGTTTTGCCTTGTACCAAAGAATTAAGTCGTTTGCCGCACAGCTTCCGCAGTATGAGCACCAACTCCAGCATCAACTAGGTCCGATGTTTAAAAGACTACCCGTGCAGAAGATGAATTTCACATCGGTATTGATGCACGGCCTTGGATCCGTTCGCACGATCGTGATCGTCGTGGCCGTAGCTCCTTTCCTGGTCTTCTTCATGCTCGTCAGAAAAGATCAAATGTATTTTCGCGCGAGCGAGCTTATTGAAACCAGTACGGATGCTACGGGTTTTATCAGCGAGCTGAACAACGTCCTCAGGGGAGTCGCATACTCCTATCTGCTCGTAGGTTCGGCGATGGCCATAATACTCTGCGTGCTGTTCGCAGCGCTCCGCTTGCACGGCGCGCTGGTGCTAGGTATCATCAGCGGCTACGTCAATCTTATTCCTTATGTCGGAGCCATCATCGCGATCATCCTCCCGATCGCCGGCGCGATGCAGCAATTTTCGACCCCTGTCCCGGCGATCGCTATTGCTCTTACCATTCTCGCACTGCATTTTGTTCTGGCGAATATCATTGCTCCTAAATGGATCGGCCCTCGCGCCCAGGTCGGTCCAGCGGCGGTTCTCGCCGGCATGTTGTTTTGGGGTTGGCTCTGGGGAATTCTGGGTATTATTTTGGCTATCCCTCTTACGGCATCACTCAAGGTCCTGGCAGATCATCATCCGCGGCTCTCGTACTTCTCCGATTTGCTAGCAGATCAGTTGGATCTCTCTCGTCGCGGCCCCGAATGTAATCCTCCAGGCAAGCGATAGCGGGAACGGCAAAGGCAGCATTGGGTAGAGCAGGAACCCATTCGGGGCTAGTGGAAGAGAGCAGGATCAACCCGGCCGGCATGCAGTTCTGGCCAGCGGGGCGTAGCTGTTCCCAGCACCTTTCGGTCAGCTAGGACGCACAAATAATATTCAGCAGGATCGTTTCGCTCGAGGTCCCTCAGCCGTGCCCTCGCTTCAAACACGCTGGCTACTTCACAAATCCAAACCGGCGTCCCGTCGGCCCGCCTCTTGAAGATGTCGTAGCATTCGACCACCTCGCTCGATATCCGGCTCATAACCTTTCAATCTCACCTGAAAAAAGCAAGAAAGCACGCTATACCGACCGCGCCGAGAGATGCCGCCAATAGGAGTATTTCAACCCACGACCAGCCCGCTCTCGAAGCCCGAGGGTGGCTCTCCGCAGGTCTGTTTTGAAGTTCTTCATCGCTGGCGATCACCTCAGAAAGGCGACCCAGCTCCGCATTTTCGAGAGCTCCGGAGGGGGCCCGGATAGAGCCGATTCGATATACGGGCCAGGCGGTGCCGGAGGCGAGCCTTTCCGGTGAAGGATCGTCGTTGAGAGTGCCAGACGGTCGGGGAGCCAATTCATGCGTGCTGCCACGAGTTATCGCCGCGGCGATCCGAACGGGACGGCTACTCTGCTCGCAGGATTGCTGACGTTTGCGGAGGCTGCGACCGTTGTTCGTTCTAAAGGTTTTATGCGCCATCTCGCCTCGCGGTGGCCGAGCACTTGAAGGTTCCCCCCTTCGAGCTGCTAATGCATCGCTATGAGCTTTGGTACCCGGATCGCCTGGTCGCGCTGTCTAGCAGAAAGTTAAGAATATAAGTACTGATGGAGGAAAGGTATCGGCTACAGGCCGTAATGGTTCACTAGATTCGCCCTAGAGAGAGAACCCCCAGGGTGAACGCAATCGTCCTACTGAGGTCCTGGGAGCACCGGCATCTTGCCGGCCTTGAAAAATGCCGCCGAAGCGGCGCTGCATCTGACGCTTGTCACACTGTTTTGAATCCCCTTCCCTTGGGAGGAGGTTATTCCTTGTGGCTTAAAGCCCTCTCCCGTGGGGCTGATCTTTGCCCATATCAGCGTGAGAAAAACGACCCCTCATCTGCCCTCCTCTGTCGGGCACCTTCTCCCCTGGGGAGGAGGCAGGGAGCCGATTCGCTCCTCATCGAATCGCCCTGAGCGGAGCGAAGGGGCTCACGGTAAACTCCGCGACCCGGATGAGGAGTCT
>JBOGJS010000226.1:0-8161 GCA_050745365.1 Terriglobia bacterium | reverse complement strand
GCTGAGCAGGGCGCATGTCATGCAGAGCGGAACGAAGGATCTCTGTATTTGCTTGATTTCACAAATACCCGGGTGCTTCGCTTCGCTCATCAGAATGACACACTCAAGGAGTTCCTCAGCTCCTGCTAAAGCTCGAACACCTCGGGATTCAGAATGTTCGGCGGGCGACGGCCTTCGAGCGCCTCCAGAAGATTTCGAGCTGCGGTCATGGCCATGCGGGTCCGGCATTCTTCTGTGGCGCTTCCGATGTGAGGCAGGAGTACAACGTTTTGCATCTGGATGAGTTCCGGATGCGGCTTTGGCTCGTGCTCGAAAACGTCGAGCCCTGCGCCCGCAAGCTGCCCCGCTTGAAGTGCATGAACCAGGTCTTCTTCGTTCACAACGCGGCCGCGGGCTGTGTTGATGAGGAAAGCCGAGGGTTTCATCAGCCGAAGCTCCCGCGCGGCAATCATGTGCTCGGTTTGGGGCGTCAGGGGCACGTGCAGGCTCACGAAATCCGATTCGCGGAGGAGCGTTTCCATCGCCGCAAATTGTGCGACGAGTTCTCTCTCAGCGCTTTCTGCCACGCGCCGAGGATCGTAATAGAGAATTCGCATGGAAAAGCCCCGAGCGCGCTGTGCTACGGCCTGCCCGATGTGACCCAGGCCAATGATGCCCAGGGTTTTTTCATAGACATCAGCTCCCCAGAGCGTGTTCCACCGCCAGAGCTTCCACTGCCCCTCGCGCACGAAGCGATCTCCTTCAACGGCACGACGAGCGACGGCCAGAATCAGGGAAAACGCCAGGTCCGCCGTGGTTTCTTCGAGCGCGCCACGGCTGTTCGAAACCGGAATGCGCCGCGCGGTGCACGCCGCCAGGTCCACGTTGTCGTACCCGACGCTGATCAGGCCAATCGCGCGCAGCTTTTTTGCTCCGTCAAGCAGTTCTGCCGTGACCCGCAGGCCGATCAGTACCAGCCCCTCAATTTCCCGCTCACGACAAATTTCTATCAGCTCGGCGGAGGGCATCGAACCCTCCTTCGCGTAGTGCTGGACCTCACATCGAGCGCTCAGAAAATCCAGCACGCTCTGGTTAACCGGAGCCGTCACAAATACCCTCGGCTTGGTAGACATGTTATTCCTTCCAGAAGAAGCTAAGATCTCTTCCCCCTTTTCGTCTCGAAAAGCTCTTCGAATTTATCAGAAGATCCCCTGGATGCGCAACGGAGGTGCCGCGGGCTGGCGCATACACGGCGCAGTTTGCCGTGTGTGCGGCCAGATGCTGGACGAGGGTGGCGCAGACATCGATCTCCGATGTCTGAGGCCGGCTAGCGCAGACTTTCTGACGGCTGCGCGGGAATGAAATGAATCTCGATGCCAACCACAGGCTACGGTTGACAGGAGTCATTGGGAGGATTAGAGTAAGCGTTTAGCTGAGCTGTGAATCCAATAGAGACCAGGGGCGCTATGGACTTCCGGGTTGGAGATAAAGTGGTCTATCCAAATCAGGGAGTGGGCGTGGTCGAACAGATTTCAAGCCGCAACCTGACGGGTCGACCGGAAATCTTTTACCTTCTCAAGCTTCAATCGAACGGGATGCGCGTGATGGTGCCCATGACCAATGTGACGCACGTAGGCCTTCGGCGGGTGGCGAAAGGGCGCGAAGTGGGCTCGGTTCTCGACTTTCTGTATAACACGGATATCGGGCCACAGGCCGACTGGAAGGGACGCTTTAAACTGAATTCCGAAAAGATGCGGAAGGGCTCGCTCCAGCAGGTGGCGGAGGTTTTTAAAGCGTTGCTGATGCTCAGTCAGGAAAAGCCCCTTTCTTTCCGCGAAAAAAAGATGCTGGATCGTGCCTGGCAGCTTCTGGTCGATGAAATCTCGGTGGCCCGGGACACAACCCGCGACGCGGTTGAACTGGAGCTGCTCAGAATCTTCAGCAGATCGAATCTACGAATCCCCCTGCCTAGCTGACCCGCCCTGTCCGAAAAAGGAAATGAGTTCATGCCATCCTTGCCCAAGGCCGACACTTTTTTCAGGGATACCTTTGCAATCACACCAGGAGATCTCGAAAAATATCTGACCGCCGCACTTTCCGATGGCGCAGACTATGCAGACCTCTATTTTGAGCACACCACAACCTCTTCGATTGCAGTAGACGAATCGCTAGTAAAGACAGCTTCGGAAGG
Organism: Terriglobia bacterium; assembly: GCA_050745365.1. Lineage (GTDB taxonomy): Bacteria > Acidobacteriota > Terriglobia > UBA7540 > UBA7540 > RH2-MAG17b. Next base: position 5,991 of record JBOGJS010000226.1, on the reverse strand, counting down.
CATCTCGCTCGGGTGCGGCGTGCGCGTGCTTGCCGGCGAGCAGACAGGTTATGCCTACACCGACGATCTGGCTCCGGAAAAAATCGTCAAGGCGGCCCAAATAGCTGCGCGTATTGCCAGTGGGCCAGCTCGGATTTCAACGGTAGGCTTGAGCGCGGCAGAGCCGCCCGAAAATCTATATCCGGTTTTGCTGCCCCCTACAGAGCGGGACTTGGCGGACAAGCTCAACCTGGTTCGGCGGGCAGACCAGGCGGCCCGCGCCTATGATGCCCGGATCCGGGAAGTACGCGTGGGCTATGGCGACCAAATCCGTCACGTGCTGATTGCCGGCTCCGATGGCCGCTCCGTCACAGACTTCCAGCCACTGGTGCGGCTGAACGTCTTCGTGATTGCCCGCGAGAACGGAAAGCTCCAATCCGGCTCTTACGGGGGCGGAGGGCGTGTGGGGCTGGACTTTTTTCAGGGTGAGAACCAGCCGGAAACCTATGCGCGCGAGGCGGCGCGGCAAGCGATTGTGCAACTTGGCGCACGCGAGGCGCCGGCCGGCGAGATGGAAGTGGTGCTGGCGCCTGGCTGGCCTGGCATCCTCCTCCACGAGGCGATTGGCCACGGCCTCGAGGCGGATTTCAACCGCAAAGGCATTTCTGCTTTCAGCGGACGTGTGGGCGAGCGGGTGGCTTCGGAAATCTGCACTGTGGTGGACGACGGGACGGTCCCTTCACGCCGAGGGTCCCTTAACGTAGATGATGAAGGGGCGCCCACTCACAAAACCATCCTGATTGAAAATGGAATTCTCCAAGGTTATCTCCAGGACAAACTGAGCTCCGACGTCATGAAATCCTCACGCACCGGCAATGGCCGCCGGGAGAGCTTCGAGCACATCCCGATGCCTCGCATGACGAACACTTACATGCTGGCCGGGAAAGATGATCCCGAGGAGATCATTCGCTCGGTGAAGCGTGGTCTCTATGCGGTGTACTTTGGGGGCGGCCAGGTGGATATTACCAGCGGAAAGTTCGTGTTTTCAGCCTCGGAAGCGTACCTGATTGAAAACGGTAATGTGACGGCCCCAGTGAAGGGCGCGACGTTGATCGGCGATGGGCCGACGGTGCTCACACGAGTGACCGCGGTGGGCAACGATTTGCATCTCGATCCAGGCATTGGAACGTGCGGCAAGGATGGCCAGAGTGTGCCCGTCGGAGTGGGTATCCCTACGATTAAAGTGAGCCACATGACGGTGGGCGGTACTGCGCCGCGCACGGCGGATTCGTTCACGTAATAATGAGAGGTGTGACGCATGACGGGAACGAAACATAAGGAGAACGGGATGAATACAGCGCGCAAAAGGGCAACAGTTCATCTGGATCGGAAACTGCATCGGGCGCTGCGGTTGAAGGCAGCCCAAACGGATTGCGCCATTTCCCGGCTCCTAGATGATGCTGTGAGAGAAGCGCTCGCCGAGGATGCAGAGGACTTGGCAGCTATAGAGGCGAGACGAAATGAACCTAACCTAGATTTTGAGGATGTCATTAAGGAAATGAAAAGGCGTGGCAGGGTATAGGGTCGACATCAAACCCTCCGCGGTTAAAGAACTGGACAGTATGCCGAAAAAGGACCGGCCACGCCTTATCCTCCGCATCAGAGGACTCGGGGACAACCCCCGGCCGGACGGTTGTCTAAAGCTATCAAGCAGGGACGATTACCGGCTTCGGCAAGGTGATTACCGGGTTGTTTACTCGGTTGACGAGCACGAGAAGAATGTACGAATTCTGAAAATCGCACATCGGAAGGACATTTACCGGAACCTTGAGTGATGGCACGAAGACGTGAAGAGATTATGCCTCCATGAGGGACCTTAAAGAACGGTTTCACAAATCATGTCCGACCAACTTGAACAACTCGCCCAGGACCTCGTGAATCGCGCCGTGCGCTCAGGCGCTACAGCCGCGGACGTAGTGGTGCGCGAGGGAGAAGAATTTTCCACCACCATCCGCTTGGGCCGGATTGAGAGTCTGAAAGAAGCAGCGTCAAAGGCTTTGGGCCTGCGCGTTTTTATGGAAACACGAAGCGCAAGCTCCTATTCTGCAGACTTCTCAAAGCCATCACTCGACGGGCTGCTCACGAGAACGATCGAGATGGCGCGGGTCACTTCAGAAGATCCAGCGGCTGGACTCCCTGAAGCCGGCCAGTTGGGACGCTACGAAGGCGATCTCGAAATCTATTTCCCCGACGTCGTTAAGCTCGCTACTGAAGAGCGCCTCGCCTGGGCTCGCCGCGCCGAAGAATCAGCGCTTGCTTTCGATCCGCGCATCAAAAACTCCGAAGGCGCGTCGTTTGAGGCCAGCGCGGGAAGAAAAATCTATGCCAGCTCGGCGGGCTTTCTCGGCGCCTATCCTTCTTCTTCTTGCGGCCTGTCCGTTGTACCGGTGGCCGTGAATGGCGGCGCCATGCAGCGGGACTATTGGTATACCGTGGCCCGGCGGGCAAGCGCTCTCGAGTCACCGGAGTCGGTGGGGCGCAAGGCGGCAGAGCGCGCTGTTCGTCGGCTGGGGGCGCGAAAAGTTCACACCTGCCAGGTTCCGGTTATTTTTGACACGGAAACGGCGCGATCTCTCCTGGGTCACATCTTTGAAGCCGTTCGCGGCGATTCCATTTATCGGAGCGCGTCATTTCTGGCCGGAAAACTTCATCAGCAAGTTGCGGGAGAAAACGTGACGGTGCTGGATGACGGTTTACGCCCGGGCGGGTTTGGCTCGCGGCCATTTGATGACGAAGGCGTCCCGGCCTCCAAGGTGACGGTCATTGAAAAGGGCCGGCTTGAAAACTATCTTCTCAACGCCTATACAGCCCGCAAACTCGGCCTCAGGACCACAGGCAATGCTTCTCGGGGCCTCGCAGGTCCACCCGCAGTGAGGCCAAAGAACTTTTATCTCGCGCGCGGCTCGTCTTCTCTTACGGAGATGCTGCGGTCCATTAAAACCGGCCTTTACGTTACGGAGTTAATCGGTTTCGGCGTGAATATCGTGACGGGCGACTATTCCCGAGGTGCGGTCGGCCTCTGGATCGAAAATGGTGAACTCGCATATCCGGTGGAAGAAGTCACCATCGCCGGAAAACTGCCGGAGATGCTGAAGCACATCGCGACCATTGGTTCGGAACTGGAATTCCGGAGTTCGCTCGCTTCGCCGCCGCTCCTGGTAGAAGGCTTGACGGTAGCGGGACTCTAACAGGTGAGCATCGGGCGTGGCCAGCGGCACTTCAAAGTGGTTTATCGCGGTGATCGTTGCGATTGCGATTATTGTGGGCATTGACGTCATGCTCACCCACCATCGCCCCTCGCCCAATGTGACCCCTGCCCCGATGACTGCGGCAGAACAGGATTACCTCAAGCAGGTTGAGGTCACTCATCCCCGGATGAGCGTCGCCAGCAATTTCCTGGGCGAAACCCTTTACTACTTCGATGGAACGCTTCGGAACCAGGGTTCCTGGACGATCCGCAAGCTTGGATTGCGGTTAACTTTTCTCGACCCTTTCGGCGAGGTTGTTCTCAGGAAAATGGAGTATCCCATTACACCGCAAACCCCGCCTCTCAAACCCGGTGAAAGCCGAGCACTCCATTTCACCTTCGAACATCTTCCAGCGGAATGGAATCAAGGCCCACCCATGATTACCGCCAGCTACGCGAGCTTTTAGGCTGTCTGGCGAAAGGCGTGAGGTAGGAAGCCTGCATGGATTGCCTCGACGCACGATCACTTGTATGAAACCACGATCATCGAGTAGATCTTGGCCGCTGGCGCGAGGAATGTGATCCAGCCGTTCTGTTCCGTGAAGGTCACCTTGCGGGGCTCGTCGGCTTCCGGGGTGAAGAAACTGACCGATGCCGCCTTAAGGCCGCTGAACTGATTCCGTAACTGGACCTGGAACGGCGCGGGCACTGTGTTATCGTCGAAGTTCACGAAATGTACGATGGTTTCGTTTGTCTTCGGGCGGCGAAGTAGTTCCATAACCGTCGTGAGTGGTGCCTCTGTGGATATCGAAAGCGGCTCTCGCAAATTCGTGACGATTGCCTGCCGGATCTCCTCATGATTCTTCGGCAGCACCCACTCTGAAGCCGGAAAATTGCTTCGCCTGCCATTGGAAGCATAAAACGCCGTCTCGTCGCCGGCAAAACCTCTGCGACCGGCCCCTGCGCTCCCTATCAAACCAGGCACAATTTCAGGAATATAGACCATCTTCCCATTGCCGACCGCCTTCGCGGAGATTGCTGAAGGGGCCAAGCGATGAGAGCGAGAGGCTTGCGGCTCCCGCCGTTGCGGGAATTGCCGGGAAGGCAAACCCATGAGGGCGAGGACGGGATTGGTGCTCCGCGCTTCCCGCCAGTCGTTGTAGTAGGCCGTGTTGCCGGTAAACAGAACCGTGCCCCCGTTTCGCGCGTAAGCCGTAAGTTTGGTGATCCAAGCTTGCGAGAGGCTTTCCTGCCCCGCGAGGATGACCGCGCGGTAGCGGTTGATCCGGTCCATCTGCTCGTCAAAGATCAGATCGAAAGGGATCTTGTGCTGGATCAGCACCTGCTCCATAAGAATGGTTGGAACCAATGTCGAGACGATGCTGTGTGCCATCGAGGGCCACGTCCGCAACACGGCAACGTCCGCAACGCTCTCGGTATCGGTATAGTAGCGCTCGAAGTACTCACGGAAGAACTGCCCCCCTGCCGAAAATGAACGGCTTTCCCAGCCGAGGTGTGGTCCGCCTTGCCAACCGTTTCCAGGAATCAGTTTTACAGGGTTGAAAGCCAGCGCGAGCGAGCGACCGCCCAGTTCCTCGTAGCTGTACCCCAAAGTCCGCGCCATTTTGTACGAACGGATCTCGGAAATCAGCGCGCCGGTCCGGGAATCCAGACGCGCGGTCATGCCAGCGAAATCGAAACACGAGAAGTCAATCTTGCCCGCGAGCTGCGGATGATAAACGGCATTACGCCAGATTCGGTTGATACCGTAAATCCCCTTCACATTGAACCCCACCGAGACTTTCGGATTCAGGCTTTTAACGTAATCGTAATAGGTGGCGCAGTGCCGGGCTATGGTCTCGCAGCGGAAACCGGTCCACTCTTGAAGAATCGGGTCGTCTACGGAGACGAGACGGTCTGGACTGTTAAAAATATCCCAGTCATTGACGACGATGTGCTCGGGGTCGCGGTGCCCGAACCGCCGGAACGCTGCATCCCGGGTGGGATACCGCTCCTTCAAAAATTTCTTGAAGGCGGGGATGCAGCGGATACAACGGCAGGATTTCGGCTCGGGGAGAGAAAATATATTGTCGAAGAAGATCTGGTCGGCCCGGACCTGCTCAACGGCGATGCGCAGGACCTTTTTGATGTATTCATGATATTCCGGATCATTGAAACAGGCGAAATGGCGAAAGGTTTGGGTCTCAATGTAGTACACCGGATGATTTAACTGATCGCGCTGCTCCCATTGGACAGCCTCCGGCACTTCTTGGTAGAACGATTCAATGAACATCGTCCCGCCCACGTAGAGGCTGACTTTCATTCCGTGCTTGTGCATCAATTCGGCCATTCGCTGCGTTTTCTGAATTTCGGGCATCTCCACGTCGAGTCCAAGGCCCTTGTAGCATTCCAGTCGCGTATGAAGCACACCCGCATCCGCCATGAGCTGAACGTTCGCGGGAAGATACTCCCGGTCGTAGTACTCCATAATGTCTTCGCTGTGATGGCCCCGGCGGAGTACGAACGCGATCGGTTCCTGGGTCGGCCAAGTGATCTTCGAAGCGATTTCATTTTTCTCGCGGGCGCTTCGCTCGAAGCGGCTTTCCGCTTGAGGCATCTGACTCTCTTTCTGGGTCTCAGCGCCTGCGGCTGAGGCCGGAAGCTCCCCGATACCCGCCGCCGCAACCCCTCCAGCTACACTACTGATGAAATCTCTCCGGTTCATTGACATAATCCTCCTCCTCTAATTAGCCAAGGGCTTAGCC
>JBOGJS010000225.1:0-15560 GCA_050745365.1 Terriglobia bacterium | reverse complement strand
GGGTTGGTTCACTTGATCATCGGCCTTGCGGATCATTTTGAGCCAGCAATTCTTCCTGAAACGCGAGATGAATTTGCGAGCCGCGACGTGCAGGAGCGCCGACTGGAGCGCTGGTGCCGGGAGTATCCGAGAGTGGTGGACCGCTGGCGCGACAGCGACGGCCGACCTTTCTGCCATACCTATTTCTATCCGGCGGAGCAATATGACCCAGACCTGATTGATCGCTTAGCCGAGCACTGCGGGGCCGGGTGGGGCGAAACGGAAGTCCATCTGCACCACGGATGTAAGGCGCCCGACACCCGGGAAAACACGCTGAAGCTACTCGTTGAATTCCGGGACAACCTGGTGAAGCATGGCTGCCTTTCGCGGCTGAACCCAGCAGGCGCTCCGGGTTATGCTTTCGTGCACGGTAACTTCACTCTTGCAAACTCTGGGATGGGCTGCTGCGGGGTTGATGAAGAGATGGAGATTCTGGCGGAAACAGGCTGTTACGCCGATTTCACGCTTCCTTCCGCGCCGAACCCGGCGCAAATCGCCAAGATCAACTCGCTTTACGAATGTGGCCTTCCGCTCAACCAGCGGGCGTCGCACCGGCACGGCCGGAACCTCCGGCGTGGGCGCCCCCCGCGCGTATACCCCCTCATCATTCAGGGGCCGCTGGCTCTGGCCTTCCGAAACGGACGCAGGTTCCGGCCTTATATTGAAAATTCAGCCGTAACCGGGCCGAACCCGGCTTCGATGGAGCGTCTCCAGCTTTGGCGACGAGTTGCGATCACGGTAGAAGGGCGGCCGGACTGGCTCTTTATCAAGCTACACTGCCACGGCATGGACCCGGTGGACGACGAAGCGATGCTCGGAGCGCCCATGCGGAAATTCCTGGAACAATTGTCCGTTGCTTCACAGGGCGGGCGCGCCTTTCAAACCCATTTTGTGACGGCGCGAGAAATGGTGAACATTGCGCTGGCTGCTTGCGACGGCCGCGAAGGCAGTCCCGGGCAGTATCGGGACTATTCTTTCCAACTCATTCATGGGAGGGCGAGTGCTTAGCTGGGTCAAAAACCGTTAGGTTGACGCGGATCGGGGCAAGCGCAGAGTTTCGCTGTTCAGAAACTCTGCGGCATTTCGTTCGGGGCAAAAAAGCCGCGGAGTTAAAGGACAACTCCGCGCTACTTGCTACCCGACCAAGCACTCGCTGAGAGAAGACCCGTGGCGCTTCTATAACGATGGGCGTTCGATCCAAGCGCGGAATCAAAAGACTTCTCATGGCGAGCAGGGCGACAAGCCTATTGGCGCGATTCAGGCCGCCTGCCGCCCTCATCTTGGCTTACCATTCCGTACAGGAGTATCCGGAGGCTTTCCGTGACACAATCGGCTTGAGCAATATCCATTCAACCCATCTATTTGCCCAGCACCTGGAACTGGTGGCGCGGAAGTTTAATCCCGTCGCACTTGCGGACTTGCTTCGCGGCCTCCATGACCACCAGCGTGTGCCCTCGCGGGCTGTGGCGATCACCTTTGACGATGGCTACGCCGATAACTACGGGGTCGCAGTACCGCTCCTCGAGCGATTCGGCATTCCGGCAACTTTTTACGTGACGGCGGGAGCGATTGACCCGAACGACGCTGCCCTCTGGTTTATCCGCCTCCGCCACGCTTTCGCAACGACTCAGAAACCCGAATGGCTAGATGGAAAGCGTGGCAGGGCTTATTCCCTGGCTGACACAGAAAAGCGCCATAGGGCCTTTCTTGAGGCGTGTGAGCATTGCGCGCGAGTTGTTCCACCGGCTCAAGAGGACATTGCGACGTCCATCGAGCGTGAGTTGGAAGTGGAGCCTGTGCCGCGAAATGACCTGATGATGACCTGGGACCAGGTGCGAAAGCTTCACAGAAAAGGATACACGGTGGGCTCTCATACTCTATCTCACCCCAACATGGCTCACATTGGTGAAAAGGAGGCCCGTCGCGAGTTTGAGGAATCAAAGCGAAAATTAGAAGAGGAGCTTGGAGCGGAGGTGCGCCACTTTTCTTACCCGCATCCCGTGCTGAATCCCAATTGGACGCAAGGGACGCTCGCCCTTTGCCGTGACGCTGGGTTTAAGAGCGCGGTGCTTACGGCGAATGGACCGGTTCGGACTGGGGCAGACCCCTATGCGCTTCCCCGCGTCTATACACCTCAAAACGAATTTGATTTTCTCTGGCATCTTGAGCGGACGCTCCTGCAGCGGCAGGCCTTGGGAACTTCAACTTCAACGAGCGCCCGCCTGACCGATGGCGAAGAGGAGCTTAAGGGAGCGTGATGGCGAATCAGTGACTTGGCGACGGCCCTGATTTTTGAATGCTATACTCGCACCATGGACATCGAAAGGACGATGCAATTCATTCTGGAGACGCAGGCCAAGTTAGAAGCCAGAGACCAGATTCACGAGGAGCGGCTCGCGCGAATTGAGGGTCTCGTAGAAGCCAATGCCACCCGAATAGGCCAACTGGTCGATGTCTCCCTCTCATTGGCTCACGCCATCGAAGAAACGAATTCAAGCGTGAAGGAACTCCGAGACGGCTTCAACGAACTCCGCGAAATCCAGGCGGCGGGCGAATACAAGCTGAATGCTCTGATTGATACGGTCGATAAACTGGTCCGGCGCAACGGCGGAGGCCTCCAGTCGTAAACGGCAGTCTTTCCTGGCAGTTACGCTTCGATGCTATACTCGCACCATGGACATCGAAAGGACGATGCAATTCATTCTGGAGACGCAGGCCAAGTTAGAAGCCAGAGACCAGATTCACGAGGAGCGGCTCGCGCGAATTGAGCGTCTGATGGAGGCCAATACCACCCGAATAGGCCAACTGGTCGATGTCTCCCTCTCATTAGCTCACGCCATCGAACAAACGAATGCGAGCGTCCAGGAACTCCGAGAAATCCAGGCGGCGGGCGAATACAAGCTGAACGCTCTGATTGATACGGTTGATAAACTGGTCCGGCGCAACGGCGGAGCCCCCCACCCTTAAACCGATCTTATTAGGTCAGGCCATTTGAATTCGTGTAATGAGGGCAGCGCACCCCTGTTTCTGGGGTTCGCGGCGCCCCCTAAACTTCCACGATGCCTGTATGAATGAGGCCGTATGAATCGCCGCGAAGCCTTTTTCCTGCTTGCCGCGCCTTTGCTGGGCCGCATGGGCGAGAGGCCCGCGAGCCGCCTCTCAATGGAGACCTACATCTGGGACCAGTACGCGGAGTGGCACTATAAGCCCCTTGGCGCCGTGCTGGATAACGTCTTCCCCATGGCGCGAGAAGCCGCGTTCCAAAACATCGAACTGAACGAGAGCTTTCTCACGCGCCGGTTGCGCGGACCGGTCCTAAGGCTGGTGCAGGCGAACCATCTCGCGCTACCCTCAGCATACGTCGGCGGACCCATGTACGAGATCAGCCTCGCCGAGCGCACTATCTCACAAGCTCTGGAGATCGCGTCGCTCTTGAAGCCTTTCGGCTGTTACGCGATCGTGAATAATCCCGACCCGAAGCCCGGCGGAGCGCCAAAATCGGATGGTGAGCTCGCGTTTCAGGTGGAAACGCTGAACCGGCTGGGACAGGAGCTGGCCCAACGAGGGTTTCAGTTATGGATTCACGCCCACGCTCCCGCCATGGCGGATAATGCAAGAGAATGGCGTTACAACCTCCAGCATACAGACGCTAAATACGTCTGGATCTGCTTCGATGTGGACTGGGTGTACCAAGGAGGCCAGAATCCCCTGGCGCTGTTGCGGGAAGCGGGCCCGCGAGTCGCCAGCCTTCATCTCCGGAATTCGAAACACAAGGTCTGGCTCGAGTCGTTCACCGCTGGCGACGTTAACTATCATAAGATCGCCGCTTACCTCCGCCGCGAAAAATTGGAGCCACTGCTTGTGGTGGAGCTCGCTTACCGAAAAAATACGGTCGTCACTCGCCCGCTCCAAGAAGACCTGCGCCTCAGCCGCATCTATGCGGAGCAGGTGTTTGGAATTCGAGCCTGAAAAGCAAGGTCATCAGAAGCTCCAGTCTGTTGAAAGCTCGACGGCGTTGCCCCGGACGCTGCCGAGCGATTCCGCGAAGTCGTAATGGACGTAGCCGAGAGAAATTGAAAGCTGTGGATTGATGCGGAAGGCTAATCCCGGCGCCAGCTTGACGGCTCGCGTAAACGGCTGGTCTTCATTTGCTTGCTGAGCACCGAGATCCGTGATCAGCGTGTAAGAGACGGGGCCTGGAAGCCGACCGCTGAACCCGAGGGCCAAGGCATGATACTGGTAAAATGCAGGATTGAAAAACCCCATCCACTCTCCTTGCCGCCCACCCGCGTAGCCAAATACGCGCCCGGAATATCCGGCGCTCAAGGAGAAGCGGCGGGAATGAATGGCGTTGTACGTCAAATCGAGAGAACCTTCGTTGCCCCGATCGTGGCCGTTCTTTTCGAGTTGTAGAAAGCTATCGATGAAGACAGAGGAAGAGATTCGCTGGTTCCTGAATGCTATCCGCAGGTTCATGCGGGGATTGAAAGAATAATTGGCCGCCGCTTCGATGCTCGTCTCCATTACACCGAAGCGCACCGACGTAGGTGTATATGGAACCGACATGCGTGAGACCGTGAAATCCAGGCTCAGATTGGGCTCAGGGAAAAAACTGAAACCCGCAAAGCCGATAGGCGCGACGGCGAGAGCTTTCGCGGCTCCGGGCTCGCCGCCAACGTTAACCGGAAAGATTGCTCCGGGTCCAAGCCGCGTAAGCCCCGCGCCGCCACGCAGCGTCATGAATTTCGTGATTTCCGTGGTCTGACCGTAAAGCCATTCATCGGGTGCTACCGTTCCTCGAATGCCGCCAAACGGGCTGTTGGAAGGCGTCGAGGCAAAGGTGAGGTAAGACTGGCTCCGAGGCAAAAAGGAAAAGCCGAGTCGGCTTCCGGCACCGTAACTGTTCAAGTCTTCGACGGTGCCGCCCGGGATGCTGAAATCCGGACCCCGGAAAGTCTCGTCATACGCGAGCTCGCGGGCATAGGTGGCGGAGGTATGAAGCGTGATGGAGCGCTCGGTCGCGGCCTCGTTCGTTATTTCCGCGGCCTGCGGATTGCCAGGCTTCAACTGCAACGCTCTTCGCGCGAGCGCGAGCGCGGCTTTTCGATGATGCCGCGCTCGCTCGATGCGAGCCAGAAGCAGGAGGGCGTCGAAGTCATTTGGGCGCTCGTTGGCGAGATTTTTCGCCAGCGGATAGGCTCGGTCGATTTGTCCCAGGTAGTAGTTGATGCGCGCCGCGCCGTAAAGCGCATCCGCGTCCATGAAGTTCGCGCCGAGCACCACATCGTAATTATTCAACGCGTCGTTCAGGCGGGCTGCCTGGAGATCAAGCTGGGCCAGTTTGAGGCGCGCCCATCGGTTCTGGGGATATCTTTGCAGTAGGTCGGCCAGCGATTTGCGAGCTTCCGGTCTTTTCTTAAGTCGCAGTTCGAGACGGATGACCTGCTGCGAATAAATAGTATTCGCCGGCTCGAAGGCGCTCAGCTTTCGTTCAACGGCGAGCGCGTTCGAGAAACGGCCTGCCCAAGTATAAATCCACGCCAGAGACTCCATCCAGTCGACGTTGCGCGGGGACTGGCTGAGCAGGTTCTGGAAAATGCGGATGGCGGCGTCATACTGGTGATCCCAGGCAAGCAACCGCGCGATTTGTGCGTGAGCTTCCTCATCTGAAGGATTGGTTTTCAAAATCCGGCGATAGGTTTGAATTGCCCCGGAATAATATCCCAACTTGCTTTCCGCGGCGGCCAGATTCCTCATTGCGTCAAGATCGAGAGGATGGTCCGCCAGGTAGCTGATCCAATAGCTCACAAAAGCTTCGGGCCGCGCCTCCGGCTTGGGAAGAAAACTCTCCCACCGTAGGGCATCCACGCCGCGCGCGATGGCGCGAAGGGCTGTGCGGTTTTCCTGGTCGTTTGGATTCATCTTCACCAATCGCTCGAAAATCGACCGGGCCTCCGCATCCCGGCGAGTCCAATGCAACACGAAAGCCTTGCCCTGAAGAGCGTCATAGTTTGATGGCTGCTTTTTGAGCACCCGGTTATAAAAGCCAAGGGCTGCGCGGAAGCGTCCCTGGGCGCTGAATGACCGGGCGAGACCTAATTCTCCTCCCGTATCTTCCGGCTCGAGATCGAGGACGGTTTTGAATGCCACGGCAGCCTTATTACTCCTATGGTCGCGGAGAAGGGTTTCACCCAGCTCGTACCAGATGCGGTATTCGTACGGGCGGGCTTGGAGATATTTGCGGTACCAGGCTGAGGCCTGGGAATCCTTATGGCAACTCGCCAGAACGCGCGCTAACTGTAATTCAGCATCCGGGTTACCACGCGATTTTTCAAGCGCCATCCCGACGCTTCGAATGCGCTCTCGGCAGGCCGGAAGCGGGGCAGACGCCGCGGTCCCGGAAAACGGTTGGGCAATTCCTGGGAGTCCCAAGAATGCAACCCACAACATTGCCCAACTTAGGAGATTCCGGAAAGACTCCTGCAGCCTGCGATTCCGAGATGCTTTTTCGGTTAGAGGTTCCGGCGAGAGGGCATTCATGTCCCGGACATTATATGCGACAAGAGATTACTTTTTGATCATCAAGCTGAGATTTTCATGGAAGTCGCTCAGGTCGCCTTAGGCAACACCCCGAAGCATGAAAATTACCCCTCACCCGCCCTCCTTCGTCGGGCACCTTCTCCCGTGGGGAGAGGGTGGCGAGCAACGCGAGCCGGGTGAGGGGTCTCGCGCCGAAATGTTCGGAGCAGAATGCATTAAATTCGAATGAGAAATGCTTGACTCGCACTCGAAATCCGCTATATAACGCTGTGACGCTCTAAAATCAACTGCCGCTAAAGGAAGGTGCACGAATGAGGAAGGGAAATTCGTGGAGCCAAATGACAATCCTCTCTTCTCTGGTTTTTGGCATTTTGTTGTTGGCGGCCAGTCTTCCCGCCCAGGTTGCCGGCACCATGAGTGGTTACGTCAAAGATACCAGCGGAGCCGTCATTCCGGACGTCACCGTGACAGCTACGCTCGCGGCGCGAGGTACATTCTCCACGACACGGTCGAACACCGAAGGCTTTTACCATTTCACGACGCTGGAGCCGGGAACTTACACCCTCACCGCAGAAAAGGCCGGCTTTAAACGCGACGTCCGGACCGGACTGACGCTTACCGTGCGGCAAAACCTGCGCGTGGATGTGACGCTTGAAGTCGGCGCCGTCTCCCAGTCGGTGACAGTGCGGAGCGCGGCTCCCCTTGTGGACACAACTTCCGGGACGGTCTCCGGGCTCGTCGGTCCGCGGCGCATCGTGGACCTTCCGCTGAATGGCCGCAACGTCATCGACTTGGCTCAAATTTTGCCGGGGGTGCTGAATGTCTCGGCTCCTGACTATTTAACGGATGTGATCTGTGGTCCCAGAATGAATGTAAACGGGGGCAGAGGAAACTGGAACTTTTTTACGTTCGACGGAGCCTACTTCCTCAATGGCGGGCGGAATACGGGTTTGAACTACCCTCCGCCGGATGCCATTCAGGAATTTCGGATGCAAACGGCGGACTTCGACGCCCAGTACGGTTTTAATCCCGGGTCTCAGATGGCGGTGGTTTCCAAATCGGGAACCAATCAGTTTCACGGCGATGCTTACGATTTTCTTCGCAACACGGTGCTTGACACCAGAAACTTTTTTGCCCCTACCGTTCCCGGGCTGATCCAGAACCAGTTCGGCGGGACGGCGGGCGGTCCCATCAAGAAAAACAAGCTCTTTTTCTTCGGCTCATTCCAGGCCTTGGTTGAGCTGCCCCAAGCCGTAACTTCCGAGGCGATTGTTCCGACCCCGGCCGAACGGAACGGCGACTTTTCCGCTCTCCTTCCAAATACCGTTCTCAGCGACCCGGTAGACCCGCTTACCGGAACCCCATTCGCAACGTCTGGCGGAACTCCCTGTGTGGTGAATAACATCATCGCGCCGAGCTGCATCAACCCCGCAGCACAAAAACTGCTTTCGCGCATACCGCAGTCCAGCAGCGGAACGGTGGTGTCGCTGGCGGAGAGCCCAGTCCACAACTACAACTATTTCGGACGACTGGATGCGAACATCAGCCCCAAGAACGTGATCTTTGGCCATGCCTACGTCGATCACTCGAGCAACATCGACCCGACTGCGGGGGGCAACTTTACCACTTTTCTCAGCACAGCCAGTACCGGAGAAACGGACATGGTAACGGTGAACGACACCTACACGCTGAAGCCGAATCTGGTGAATCAGGCGCTGGTGTCTTTCATGAGATCCGGTTCTCGCCTTAATCCCAACGCCACGCTGGCTCCCGCCGACTTGGGAATCAATATGCCGCAATATTTTCCGACAGGAATCCTCAGCGTTGTAGTACCCGGCGCTTTCACAACAGATGGAGCTTTCGAGTTTAACCAGCTTATCTCGAACGATTACCAGTTCCGTGACAGTCTCACGTGGATTTACGGACGTCACACATTCAATTTCGGCGGTGACGACCTCTTCCCGCTGAGTTATAACAATTTTGCGTTTGCCCAGCCCACTTTCACGTTCAACGGGTCGCGGTCAGGCAATCCGCTCTCTGACTTGATGATGGGAAGTTACGCGAGCCTCGCCACGAGTTTCGGCACTGTCGATATGACGGCAACCACCAACGCCCCAGACCTCTTTTTCCAGGACGAATTCAAGGCGACGCCTCGACTGACTCTCACCTACGGCCTTCGCTGGGAGCCCAATCTGTTTTACTCCACCAGTTCCAATCAGGGCAGCACGTTCGTCGCGGGGCGGCAATCGGTGAAGCTGCCCGACGCCCCACCCGGAATCTTATTTCCTGGAGATCCAGGGGTTCCGAAGACCATCGCGCACCACGACATGAACAATCTCGCTCCGCGCTTCGGCTTTGCCTGGGATGTGTTTGGTAACGGAAAGACGAGCATTCGGGGAGGCGCAGGGATTTTCTTTGACCACATTAATGGCGACACTTACAACTTTAATACTGACGCTCCCTATACCGGGATCGTCGACACGTACAACGGGCTGCTCTCGGATCCCTTTGCTTCTGTTGGAGCATCTCCTCCCCTGGTCGTCCCTTCGGGAAAATTCGGCTGCACGAAGATATCCACTTCTCCGGGTGTAGACTGTCCCCTCTTTCCACTTCCGCTTCTGGAGTACGCCTCGTCGACGACGTTGCAGACACCGTACGTCGGAGAGTGGAACCTTGATGTCGAACGTCAGGTCACGCCAAGCACGATGATTGAGGTGGGCTATATCGGGAACCGCGGGATCAAGCTCAATAACATTTTGGACTTCAACCCCGCACGATTCATTCCGGGAACCAGCTACAATGCGGCTACCGGGGTGGAGACTACCAATTCGTCACTCGAGAACGTGAACAACCGCGCGATTTACGAGCCGGGCATCATTGCGCCTTTCAGTTGGGTTGTGGGCAACGAGTGGCGAAGCTGGTACGACAGTCTCCAGGCGCAACTGACGCATCGGATGAGCCACGGTGTCTCCATCATGGCATCCTATACGTTGGCCAAGGCGCTCGACATGTGCTCGTACATCTGCGAGGCGGGTGGCACCGATTCGAATCCGACGAACCTTCGTGATCAGAAGGGAAGAGCCGATTGGGATCGGCGCAACGCCTTCGTCGCCTCCTATCTCTGGTCGCCGCCGGTTCATTTCGGCGACCATTGGAAAAACGAGCTGCTCGGCGGGTGGACGCTGAGCGGCATTACAACCTTCCAAAGCGGCGCGCCGGTCACTTTTTATAGTCCCATCGACGTCGCCGTGAACGGTACGACGGCCTCCGAGCACGCTTTTCTTACCGGCCAACGGATTGGTTTGAGTCATCCCACAGTGAGCGAGTTTTTTAATACCAACGCCTTAGTGAATCCGCTTTGCACTTTCGTTCCCCAGCCTTTTAACCCCCAGGTGATCCAGCAGGAAAGCTGCACGCCCGATGGGATCAACTATTCGCTGCTCGGAAAATACGGCCAGTCAGGGCGAAACATCCTGAGCGGGCCCGGGTATAGCAATACGGATTTCGCGATCCTTCGTGACTTTACATTCAAGGAGCGGTACAGGGCGGAGTTTAGAGCTGAATTCTTTAACATCTTCAATCAGGTAAATTTCGGCGAGCCGGGCAATACTGTAAGCTCGCCGACCTTTGGCCAGCTCCTCAGCGCCGATCCAGGGCGCATCATCCAGTTCGGCCTCAAATTTTTCTGGTAACGAAGTTTGCAGCACGCACTCCACCTCACGAGGAAACGGGTCAGATTACCCCTCACCCGCCCTTCTCCGTCGGGCACGCTCCCCCCTGGGAGAGGGCTTAAAGCCGCAAGGAATAGCCCTCTCCCGTGGGGAGAGGGTGGCGAGTCCGCCGCGACGGACGAGTCGGGTGAGGGGTCTGCAGGAGCAATTATGCGATTTTTTACCCAGCGGAGTTCGAATGCTCTAGGTGTCATCCTCTGTGTGCTGGTGTTCGGCCCGCCGTGCGCGCGGGCGGCAACTGCCTCGCCCCTCTACGCCCGTGGTTACACGGTGATTCCCCAGCCACAGCAGGTGGAACTGCAAGGGCCGGATTTCGAATTCGGTGCGGGATGGCGGATAGAGCTTGGGCCGGGCGTGAGCGCCGGCGATGTTGCTGTCGAGAGTCTCAGAAAGGAGATGTTAAGCCGTCACGGGATCGCGCTGGGCGGTCGAGCCCAGGGTAAACCGATTGAACTGGTGATCCGGCCCGGATCGGTCGAGATCGGAAAAGCGCTAGATAAAAATCGGGCAGCTTTGGAGAAACAAGCGTACCGACTGGAATTGGCGAGCGACGCGATCCATCTTACCGCCAACGCGCCAACAGGGTTGTTTTACGGGGTCGATACTCTGATGCAGCTTGTTAAGCCGGCGAAAGGAAAATTGTGGCTGCCCGCGGGTACCATTACGGATTGGCCCGACCTTGAACTTCGTTCGATTCTGTGGGATGACACCTTCCACCTTGAGCACCTCGATGTACTTAAGGCCGCGATTCGCCGGGCCGCCTTTTACAAGATCAACGGCTTTACTCTGAAGCTATGCGGCCACTTCCAGTTCAAGAGCGCCCCTGCCGTCGTCGAGCCTTATGCGCTGAGCCCAGCCCAATATCAGGAGCTGACCGATTACGGACTAAAATATCACGTTCAGCTTATCCCATATCTGGATGCCCCTGCGCACGAAACGGCTATCTTGAAACACCCAGAATACGCGGCTCTCCGTGAATTTCCTCAGAGTAACTATGAGTTCTGCGCGACGAATCCGAAGACGTACAGCCTGCTCGAAGCGATGTTTCAGAATCTCATGGACGCCAACAAAGACAGTCACTACATCCTCCTCTCTACGGACGAGCCTTATTACGTTGGCATCGCAAAAAACGCGCAGTGCGACGAAGTGGATGAAGCCAGGCAACTAGGCGGCAGAGGCAGGCTGCTGGCGCAATTCACAACAAAGTTAGCCCAATATCTCCACGATCGCGGGCGCACGGTGATCTTTTGGGGAGAGTATCCCTTAACGCCGAAGGAGATTCCGTCATTGCCGTCGTATCTAGTGAACGGTGAGGTGTACGGGCCGGAGTTTGACCCGGCGTTTAAGGCACACGGCATCCGGCAGATGATTTACACCTACACAGGGGGAGCCCTGGAGTTTCCGCTGTTCCCGGACTATTACTGGCTGCCCAATCCCGATCGGCTCCATCCGCAACCCATGGTGGCAGGACGTGTTCCGCAGATGCTTGACTACATTTCGTTCAACCCGGCGCGTGAGCAAGCAGACCTGATGGGGGCCTTGGTTGCAGGATGGCGAGATCCGGGACTACACCCGGAGACCTACTGGCTCGGCTACATCACCGGGCTCAGCTACGCCTGGCATCCTGCTGCCCCTATTCCTCAGCAAGCAACCAGTTCCTTCTTCCACTTATTCTATGGACCCAGTGCGCTCGGGATGGGGCGCATTTACGAACTGATGAGCCAGCAAGCACAGTTCTGGAATGATAGCTGGGAAACTGTTGCGTCGAGTGCGAGAACGCCGATCTTCGGCAATTCTTACGAAATTTTCAAGCCGCCGCGCCCTGCTCACATTCAGACTCTTCCGCCGTTGCCTATTCCATCACCGGGAATCTTGACGCTCGGATCGGACTGGAGCCGCGAGAATGCGACACTGCTCAACCTCGCCCAAAAAGCGCTTGCCGGGAACGACATGCTCATCAATCTGCTGGAATCGAATTTGCGACGCCCGGAATTTAACCGTTATAACTTGATGGTGTTTCTTTCGATCGCTCGGCTCTGCCGGCAGAACCTCGACATGCTGCTTGATATGGGCGAGATCAGTAACTCTTTAACGTCTGCCCAGCAAGCAGCTTCCGTAGGCCAGGCGGCAGAAGCGCTTTCGGATGTCGATCTCGCGCTTGATGCTGCCCAAAAGATCTGGCAGGAGCGGAACGCAACTTTTCAGGATACTGTCTCCACCTGGTACCAGAGTTGGGATCCGAGGGTTCGAGAAGCTAACGGAAGACGCCACCTTTTCGTTCTTGACAGCGCGAAAGACAGCCCCGCAGACCGCACGGTTGATATGAGCTACCTGATCTATCGTGAGCTGCACTTCCCGCTCGATGAGTGGTACAACCGCGTGGAGGCCGCACGCAATCAATACGCGAAACAACACGGCCTCTCGACGCGCACGGACAAGCTGAATTGGGAAGACTACCACCCGGTTGTTCAGTAGCGTATTACATTAACGAGATCAACCCTGGCGGGGTTGGCCGTTCTCGGTCGATCAAATTCCAACCTTTCATCCGGCCCCTTCAGTGCCGGGGATTTTTGTCATCGTTCCCGTGGGTTTCACCCACGGCTACTCACATCCTGCCCCTTCCGGGCAAAGAGCAGCGAATCATCCAGAGGACCATTTAAAATCCGGAAGCGGTGGCTGGCGTTAAGATTCGCGTAGACCTGTTCCGTCCATCGGTAGGCGCGGCAAGCGCGCGACATCTCAACGGGCTTTTTCATAGCGTCGATGGGAGAAAGGATAGTGAGAGGGCGATCAGCGATGGCAGCAGCAACTTGCGGAAGATCGAAATGGGCCATCGCATCACGCACAAAGACGCTTGTCTCGGTCAAAAAGCGATCGACGCTTGTCAAGCTGCGATAGGAGAGCAGGCCGCGCTCGCAGATGACGGCCTGGATTCGCGTATCGAGAGCTGCTGCATAAAGCGCCCACAGGGCGCCGCTTCCTTTGCCGATGAGTTTCACACCCTCCTGCTTCACATCCGGGCGGCTGAGCGTATAGTCTACGCTGCGAACCACATCCCGAACTCGCATTCCAAACAGGTCCTCATCCATCAGCCAGGCCCAGTAGGTCAAAACGGTTTCAACATCGTCCAGTTGCCAAAATTGACCGTGGCTTAGCTCGGCCAAGTGTGGTGGCCGGGTGGACCCGACGCCGCGCACATCCACGGCAACCACCAGGTGGCCTTTCAGAACCAAAGCCTCAATGGCTCCAAACTCCTTCCCATCAGCCTCCTTTCCCGCTGCGTTGATATAGAGGATGGCTTCGTGTGGCCCGGATTGATTCCCGGGAACAAACACCCATGCCGGAATGTAAATGCCAGGCTCAGAAAGGAATTCCAGCTTCTCGATGTTGTAACCCTTGCGCGGAGTCACAACGACGGTTCGCGGCTCCAACGGCTGATTGGAGTGCTGGTACCGCAGTACCTTCTGAATCTCAGACACAATCCGGGCCCGGTAAGCGTGCAGTTCGCTCTCGGTAGCAGGCGCCTGGCGCTCTGGCGGAAGTTGCGCTTGTTTCCTCAGCATCAAGGAAAAGATGGTTTGCCCCTGATGAGAGCATCGAATGGAGCCGTCGGGCGTGCAGTACAAATTCTCCTCGGGCTCGATTGTTTCAATTTCCGGCTCCGTTTCGGGACCGGGGCGTCCATAGAACCAGCGGCAGAACCAGTCCGTATTGGCGGCCCGCAATTTAGAGGTCCATCCGTGCGGATCATTGGCAGCCAGCGCTTTGAACTTTTCCGGAACGCCGAGCTGCTGGTACCGATTCCGGAGGATGCTCGTCGCCCGATCAAAATCCGGCGAGAAATTCTCGATGGTCGAGAGAAGTGGCTTGGGAGCAAACACCAGTTGAATGTCCAGATCGTCAATTCCGTAAAGCGCGCCCGGAAAAACGTGCTGGTCGATATCGCCGATGCCGAGAGGTTCGTTGGGTGTGATGTTCAGCCGGTAGCGCACGCCCGTGGCGCCTTCATGCACAGCCGCGCACTGGATTCGATCGTCAATAGCGCTCAGGAACGAAGTGTACAATCCCCCGGAAGACTGGCCCGCACAGCCGATTCTTTTGGGATCAACTTCGGGCCGCATGAGCAGGTAATCGAGAGCTCTCGCGTCATCCCATAAGCGATAGTGAACCAGGTCCTCGCCAATGAGCAGCAGCGGATGCCCAACCATGTGCTCCCACGTGGGCGGGCCGCCGCTCTCGTTTTCGTGGGTTTGCGGGTTCCAGTATTCCCGCCGCTCCCCATCGCCAATGGGATCGTCCGCGAGTACGACAAAGCCGTTTTTAACCATACTGATGTAGGCAGCCTGGTATTGCGGGGTGGCCCGGCCTGTAACTTCGTGCCCGCAGGGAGAAAGGATGCTGGGGAACGGCCCTTTTCCGGTTGTGGGAATGTAGAGGCTCGCGGTAACCCAGAAGTCCGGTTGACTCTCGAACATGATGACCTCGATTCGGTAGCCCGTCCGTTCCAACGTTCTTACGGTGACCGGGTGCAGCGGGGTCTTTTCCGGCTGGCCGTGAATCATCTCGATGAACTTCGCGCGCACAAACCGGTTGCGCGCCTCTATTTCACCGGGCGTACGAATCTCGCTCCGTTTCCGGTCCCACGCGTCGCACAGACCGTTCATTTTTTGGCTGAGATAAGAAACCAGCATGTCCGGCATTTCTTCCGCATAGGAGCGAGAAGGAAGAGATCTCGGACTCGCTGTGGCTCCTGTTTGCTTTCTATTCATTAGGTCGGCCTCGGACAGCAGCCCGCCAGCCGGCGGGCGCAGGAGAGTAGCCCACGCGCGTGAGCCGTGGGGCAGGAAACGGTTTAGAATGCCCCGAGCCCCCTATAAGGGGCGGTAGACAATTACGTTTTCCAACCGGCTCACCCGCGTCATCTTCTCTACACAAGATCGCCAGCCATTCCTCACGCCCGATCTCGTTGGCGATTGCTCGCTTACATGGGCGGCACCGTTTGGAACCCGTTTCAAGAGGAATTTATCGTGTTCCTGAAACGAACCGGAATTGCGTGTGACGAGCGATACATCTGGGAGTAGGTTCTGCCGCCCCGCCGGGGTTTCAGGACTTCGTGGCTCTCCTTTCCCACGGCTGTGAACGTGTGAGAAATTCTTTCAAGCCGCAGATGAACGCGGATCAACACAGATTAAGGGCTTTGTTCTCATCTGCGCTAATCTGCGTAGATCCGCGGCTCTAAGTTTTTTCACA
>JBOGJS010000224.1:0-3201 GCA_050745365.1 Terriglobia bacterium | reverse complement strand
CATTTTCAGGATAATTAAGCCTAATCGCTACAACACCCCGGCTACCGGACCGCCGCTAATTTGGACAGCCGTGGGTTTATCCCGCCACCCAAAAATGGCGGCATAAAGCCGCCTCTATCGGGATATCGAGGGCGAAGCCCTTGCCTAGTTAGGAAGGCCGTTCTGTGACAGAAACTAAAGTCGGAAAAGTCGTGGAAGTCACCGGTCCGGTGGTCGTGGTCGCATTTGAAGAGGGACATCTGCCGGCTATTTTCAATGCCGTCGAGATCACTTCAGAAGGCTATGACGTTCCCTCGCCGATCAACGTGATCGCGGAAGTTGAACAGCACCTCGGTGAAGGGCGGGTAAAGTGCGTAGCGATGGAGCCCACCGAGGGAATGGTCCGCGGGATGAAAGCTGCCGATCTCGGCAAGCCGATTACGGTACCGGTGGGCAAAGCCACGCTGGGCCGCGTGCTGAACGTGGTTGGGGAGCCCGTGGATAAGCTCGGACCCGTGGTCAGTAATCTTCGCTTTCCCATCCATCGCCACGCGCCGGCGCTCGTTGAGCAGAACATCCGGATGGAGATGTTCGAGACCGGCATCAAGGTGATCGATCTCATCGAGCCTTACCTGAAAGGCGGCAAGACAGGTCTTTTCGGGGGCGCTGGCGTCGGCAAGACGGTGATCATCATGGAGCTGATCAACAACGTCGCCATGAAGCACGGTGGCGTTTCCGTTTTTGCCGGTGTCGGCGAGCGAACGCGCGAGGGCAATGATCTCTGGCTGGAGATGACGGAGTCCGGTGTGATCACACCGGGTAATTCTGAAAAATCCAAAGCGGCTTTGATCTATGGGCAGATGACGGAGCCGCCCGGCGCACGGTTGCGCGTGGGGCTCACCGGGCTGACGGTGGCCGAATATTTCCGTGACGTCGAAGGGCAGGACGTCTTGCTTTTTATCGATAACATCTTCCGCTTCACGCAGGCCGGCTCAGAAGTCTCGGCTTTGCTGGGGCGAATGCCTTCCGCCGTGGGATACCAGCCCAATCTCTCGAGCGAAATGGGCGAGCTTCAGGAACGGATCACTTCCACCAAGAAGGGCTCAGTAACCTCCGTGCAGGCAGTCTACGTTCCAGCCGACGACCTCACGGATCCTGCGCCGGCCACGACGTTCGCGCACCTCGATGCCACCACCGTTCTCTCGCGGCAGATCGTTGAGTTGGGGATTTATCCGGCGGTTGATCCCCTGGCCTCCACGTCGCGCATTCTTGACCCGCGCGTGGTGGGCGAGGAACACTACAGCGTGGCCCAGCAGGTGAAAGCCATTCTGCAGAAGTACAAAGACCTTCAGGATATTATCGCAATCCTGGGAATCGACGAGCTTTCCGATGAAGACAAACTCACCGTCTCGCGCGCTCGCAAAATTCAGAGATTTCTTTCCCAGCCCTTCTTTGTGGCGGAGCAATTTACCGGTCTGGAAGGCAAGTATGTGAAGCGGGAGGATGCGGTCCGTGGCTTCAAGGAGCTGGTGGAAGGCAAATATGATGACCTGCCGGAACAAGCCTTCTACATGGTTGGGCCTATCGAGGAGGTCGTCGAAAAGGCTAAAAAGCTGAAGGCTGAGGAGTCGTGAAAAAATCAACGGTGGCCTTGATCCTGAGCGAGACCCAAGGACCAACAAATGCCGGGATGCTTCACGGAGTTGCCCTTCTCCTCCGAGTGCGGGATCAGGGCCGTTCGCAACGGAAGAGCGAACAGGTTCAGCATAACGTTTTCGAATTGATTCACGCGTTCTGAGTGAAACCCGATGGACACCACACTACCTACAGCCCTTGAGCTTCAGGTGGTCACCCCCGAACGCCTTGTTGTCTCCGAGAGCGCCTCTGCCGTCTCTTTGCCGGGGAAGAGCGGACGACTGGGAATCCTGCCGGGGCATGCGCCCCTGGTCTCGGAGCTGGCCGCGGGCGTTATTTCTTACCGGCGCGAGGGCACGACCAAGCGCTTGGCGGTGAGTAACGGGTTTACGGAAGTGCTCCCGGCGCGGGTGATTGTCCTCGCCCAAGCGGCTGAACGTGCCGAGGAAATCGACGTGGAGAGAGCTCGCACTACCCGCCACCAGGCTGAAGAACGCCTCAAGAGCTTGCCTGATACCGGCGAAAACTCTGAGCGCTCCCTCGCCCAGGCTGCTCTGGAGCGCGCCACAGCGTGGCTGGAAGCAGCAACGGAGACTTCAGGGACGGGAATGTAGTGTAATGTCCAAGAAAATGGGTATGCAGATCATCCGGGTGGCGCAGACATGCCGTCTTTTGGCATGTCTGCGATTTTCAGGATCGCAGACATCGCAAAGTGCGCGATGTCTGCGCCACCCATCAGAAAAGGTTGTGTGCCTAATTCGTGGACACCACGGTAGCTAAACAGCGAGATCAATTCGCGCTGGAGTTGATAATGTGAGCCAAGCCGTTCGTATTTACACCACAACCTGGTGCCCCGATTGCCGGCGGGCCAAGCAATTTCTGCTTGCGCACGGCATCGCATTCGAAGAAATCAACATTGAGAAAACCGAGGGTGCGGCGGAGTATGTGATTGCCGTTAATCAGGGCAAGCGGCGCGTCCCAACTCTGGAGGTTAACGGGCGCGCTTTTTATTGCTCCCCTTATGACCCGGAAAAGCTGAAACTCGAGCTGGGCCTCGCCCGCTGAGAACTCCCAACGTCGCCCGCTCGCCTGCAGCTCCATCCAGCTGACGGACGTTTACAACCCAAGCACTACGCGGTCGCTGGATTTGAGCGTCATATTGTCCCTTAGAGGTGCGTTTGAATAATCTGAGCATCTGTCGCACAGTCGTCTAGTGCTCAGTTCCAAATAGGCGCGATAACCGACGCGTATCACACGCGTGCCCCACTTCGAAAATTTCGACCCAGACCCCTCATCCTGGTTGCGGAGTTTCCCGTGAGCCCCTTCGCTCCGCTCAGGGCGATTCGAAGAGGAGCGAATCGGCTCCCCACCTTCTCCCCTGGGGAGAAGATACCCGACGTCTCTACGCTTTTAGGCCCGAAGACATCTGAGTTGTTTGTGTCAAGCGTTTCTTCGGCATAGTCAAGCTTGAGCCTCCTTACTCGCCATCGACATCGCCGCGAGCCATAGCGGGGACTGACGCCGCCTGAGGGCTTCCAGGTAATGGTCCTCATCGTAGGCCGTGCCGTCCTTCCAGCAGCGATAGAG
>JBOGJS010000223.1:0-11433 GCA_050745365.1 Terriglobia bacterium | reverse complement strand
GTGCGGCTCCTGCTCGGCGGAAATCAATGGGATGCCGAAGCTGATGTGCATGACCCGGCTTAATACCCTGCCCCTCGAAAAGCCCGTTACAGTTGAGCCGATGCATGCCTTTCCGATCATCAAAGATCTTGCCACGGACGTTTCCTGGAACTTCCGCGTGAAGAAAGGCATCAAGCCTTTCCGGCCGCGCAAGCCGGACGCGCCGGACGGCACCTGGCGCATGGGCCAGGCGGACGCGGACCGAGTGCAGGAATTCCGAAAGTGCATTGAGTGTTTTCTGTGCCAGGACGTTTGCCATGTGCTGCGCAATCACCATCTCTTCGAACAATTCATCGGCCCGCGCTTCTTCACCTATACCGCGGCGCTTGAAATGCACCCGCTCGACAATCAGAATCGCCTTCGCGACCTCCGTGAGACGCAAGGAATTGGATACTGCAATATCACGAAGTGCTGCACGAAAGTTTGCCCCGAGGGCATCCACATCACGGACAATGCGATTATTCCCCTCAAGGAACGCGTCGTGGATGAGTTCTACGATCCGCTGACCAGACTCTTCAGGATTTTCCATTCTTCCGATAATGAGCGATGAAGACGCCAGAGCTGGAATCCTCCTGTTCGCGCATGGGAGCCGGGTGGAGGAGGCGAATGAGAGCGTCCATGAGCTGGCGCGGCAGGTACAGAATGCGGGAGACCTCGGCTACGTTCGCGCCGCCTTCCTGGAACTGGCGCAGCCGGACCTTTCTGCTGCAATCAGCGAGGCGGTCGAGGCGGGCGTTGAACACCTTATTGTTGTTCCCTATTTCCTGACTTCAGGAACCCACATCCAGCGTGACCTGCCAGGGCTCATCGAACGCGAGCGGCAAAAGCATGTGGGACTGCCGATTGAAGTCAGTGAGTCGCTCGAAGGGCATCCGTTGATGCCTTCTCTCATCCTTTCCCGCATCAGCTCCATCCGGAGGAAGCCGGCCTCGTGACACAAACGCCCCATCACGCCCGGCTGCGCCGCGTGTGGGGCGCAAGCCGCAGGGTTACGCATTTTGAGTTCGAGCTCACCAACGGCAGCGGCTTTGAATTTCATTCCGGCCAGTTCATCTCTCTCCGCTTCGAGCAAGGAAGCAAGCGCTATGCCCGCCCATACTCCATCGCCACGGCCAGTGGGGCCGATAGCCGCTTCGAGCTGTGCACGAGCGCGACATCGGGCGACGAGGCTTCCGCCTGGTTGCAGGGTCTCGATGTAGGAGACTCGATCGAATTTACGGGACCGTACGGTTTTTTCCGGCTGCGCCACCCGCTCGGCCGCGTTCTGGCATTTATCGCCACCGGAACCGGTATTGCGCCGATCCGGGCCATGCTCCAGGAGCTTGATCGCAAGCACACGCCGCGGGAGACGTGGCTGATTTTTGGGGTGCGGGAAGAATCCGACATCCTCTATCAAAACGAATTTGAAAACCTGAATAGAAGAAACCCTGACTTCCATTTTATTCCCACCCTCAGCCGCCCCGGCCCAAACTGGGAGGGCCACCGGGGATACGTTCAGGAGCAGATCAAACGCTATCTTGCGGGCAAAAAGGACCTTCAGGCCTACATCTGTGGCAAGCCTGAAATGGTGGAGGAAGTCCGTCGTCTGCTCCAATCCTTGGGCTATGCTGCCCCAGCCATCAGCTACGAACGGCTGGAGTAAGGGCCTGGCATTCAATGCCGTGCGCTGCACACGAAGATTATGACGAACCGAAGAGCATTTCTGCGTAGTTCCATTATCGGATTGGGCTCAGGTTTTTTGGATATTTCTCAAAGCTTTGGGAAAAGCACGGCTTACGACGTGGTGGTGTACGGAGCAACTGCAGCCGGCGTGATCGCGGCGGTGGCAGCCGCGCGACAGGGCGCGAACGTCGCTCTGCTTGAGCCTGGCACGCACCTCGGCGGCATGATCTCGGGCGGGCTCGGGCACAGCGACGTCGGCAGGGCAGAAACGATTGGCGGCCTCTCGCGCGAGTTCTTTGAGCGTGTGGGGCGGCATTACGGCCAGCCGGTCGTTTGGGATTTCGAACCTCACGTAGCTGAGAACGTATTTAGGCAGATGGCGCGCGAAGCCGGCGTAAAAGTCTATTACAGGCGCCGATTAAACGAGCATCAAGGAGTTGTCAAGCGAGGAAAGCATATTGCGGCGGCCCGGATGGAGAATGGGGAATCCTTTGCCGCTCGAGTATTTGTTGACGCCACCTATGAGGGCGACCTGCTCGGCCAGGCGGGCGTCTCGTTTACTGTAGGGCGCGAGGGTCGCAACCAGTACAGCGAATTATTCGCGGGCGTTCGTGCAGTCGACCAGTGGGCATTGAACCGTTTCGATGTTCCCGTGCCGGCTTATGACTCGCATGGCAAACTACTCCCGAACGTGAGCGCAGAGTCTCCGGGCGTGGTCGGCGCGGCCGACAAAAAAATCCCCGCGTACAACTTCCGCCTGTGCCTTACGAACAATCCCGCAAATCGGATTTCAATTCCTGAGCCATCCCATTATGATCCGCGCGATTTCGCGCTGCTCGCCGCGCTGATCAGGGTGACAACTGAAAGGCAAGGCCGGCCTCCGAACTTCAGCGATTTGACAATTTCAACTGCGAAGCGGTCCGGTTTGCCCCACAATAAAATCGACCTGAACAATCAGGGCGGTTTCTCAACGGATTATATTGGAAAAAGCTGGGATTACCCAACCGCCAGCTACCGCCGCCGGGAAGAGATTTGGTGGGAGCACTTCGACTATACGGCGGGATTTCTCTATTTCCTGGCGCACGATCCGAGCGTGCCGGAGGTGCTTAAGAGCGAGGTGCGGCCGTGGGGATTAGCAAGGGACGAGTTTCTCGATACCAACCACTGGCCATTTCAACTTTACGTTCGCGAGGCGCGGCGGCTGGTGGGCGACTTCGTCATGACGCAGCGCGACGCGGAAACGGAGATCACCAAGCCTGATCCCATTGGCATGGGCTCTTACGCGCTGGACTCGCACAATGTCCAGCGATATGTTCAGAAGGATGGAACGGCGCAGAACGAGGGTGACCTGGAGCCCCCTGCCATTCCTTACCAGATCGCCTACCGCGTCCTTCTTCCCCAAAAGCCCGAATGCACCAACCTGCTGGTCCCGGTCTGTTGTTCAGCTTCTCACGTGGCATACGGCACCCTGCGGTGTGAGCCGGTTTATATGATTATGGGACACGCCGCGGGCATAGCCGCCCACATGGCTGCCCAACAGCGGTGCGCGGTTCAGGATGTTAGCGCCGCTGAACTCACTGCGGAGCTAAAGCGGCAACGCGCCATAATGGAGTGGAGCAATCCAAGACATTTAACCCTCCACCCGGTAGGGTGAGGGCGGGGCGCGGGGCCGCGGCAGATTTCGATCAGGACCCCTCATCCGGATCGCCACGCTCCCCACCTTCTCCCCAGGGGAGAAGGTGCCCGACCTAGGAGCGGGTAGCCACGGCGCCGCTTGTGTGTGCCGTGGGCTTTTTTTCCCATCGCGACAAACCCACGGTCAATCAAAATACGACTGACCGTGGCTACCACTCTGCGGCCCTTGCTTAATCCCGAACGGAAGGACACGATCTCAGTCCCTCACTGCTGCCAGCCGCCGCCGAGCGCCTGGTAGAGCTCTACCACCGAGGCAAGCTCGTTGTACTTTGCCTGCGCCGCCCCGAGTTGTGCATTGAAGTATTGAGTCTCCTGCGTCAGGACATCGAGATAGGTAGTGACGCCGCCCTGGTATTGAAGTCGCGCAATGTGATCAGCGTCTGCAAGCGTCTTTGTCAGCTCCTGCTGCTCGGCGAGAAATTTGCGGTCCCGCTGATAAGCGACGAGAGCATCTGAAACCTCGCGGAAGGCCTCCTGCACCGCCTTCTTGTAGGTCAACACGGCTTCCTGCTCCTCCGCGCGCACCGCCTGGAGGTTGCCGCGCAGCGCGCCGCCCTCGAAGATCGGCTGCGTCAGATTACCGGCTATGCTCCAGATCCCGTTCGAAAAGAGCTGGGCAAGCTGGAAGCTTTCTCCTCCGGCCGAGCCTGTGAGCGCAACCTGCGGGAAAAGCTGGGCGCGCGCTACGCCGATTTGGGCATTGGCCGCGACCAGTTGCTCTTCCGCAATGCGGATGTCCGGCCGCCTCTCGAGCAGCGATGAAGGCAGCCCCGGGGGCAGTTGAGGCGCGAGCGTCTCCGCGTTCAGAGGCAGGCCACGCGGAATCGCCCGGGGATTTTCGCCCAGAAGGATGCTGATGGCGTCTTCCTGCTGCGTAATCAGGCGATTGGTATCGGTAATGGTGGTCTCTGCGGTTTCAACGAGGGATTGCGCCTGGCGGACGTCCAGCATTGATGAAACCCCACCCTGCTCTTTAATCTGCGTCAAGTGGAAGGAAACCTGGCGCGATTTCAGCGTATCTTCAGAAATCTGCAGTTCTAGATCGAGGGCGCGAAGCTGGAAGTAGGCGCTCGCCACCTCGGAGACGAGCGTCACCCGGACAGCTTGCTGGTTGTCGCGTGACGCGAGCAAGGCCGCGCGAGCGGCCTCCGTAGCGCGGCGATACTGCCCCCAGAAATCGAGCAGCCACGATGCCGCGCCGCCCAGGTGGTACTGCGTGAATTTGAAGCCGGGAAACGAGGGCGCAAAGTAGATTCTCTGCTCTGTCACGCCGCCGGTTCCATTCACCTGGGGAAGCTGGTTGGCGTGCGTCACTCGCAACTGCCCTTCAGCCTGAAGGATGCGGGCCGCCGCGATCTTGAGGTCGTAATTCTGTATCAGCGCAGTTCGGATAAGATTTTCGAGAACCGGATCGTGGAAGACCTCCGACCATTTCAGTGCGCCAAAAGACGCCGTGCCTGCCGCCGCGGTGGTCGTTTCGCCGCGATACGTCGACGGAATGGGGAGAGAGGGCCGCTTGTATTTCGGGCCGACCATGCAGCCCGCCAGCGCAACGCAACCCGCAATGGCAAGGGCAAGCCGGCTTTTCATGACTGGCTACTCCGGCGTTCGGGCTGACCGGGGCTCGTGGTCACCACCTCATATCCATTTCGATCTTCGCCAGAGCCCTCGGACGACGGTGGCTTTTTGCGCGTCGTAAATCCCTGGACCACAACATAGTAGGTTGGGACAAAGAGCACCGCGAGAATCGTGGCAGCAATCATGCCGGCTACGACGGAAGTGCCGAGCGAATGACGCGCGTTTGAACCCGCTCCCGTCGCAATCGCGAGCGGTAGGACACCAAAAATAAAGGCGAAGGACGTCATCAGGATCGGACGGAAGCGCACGCGCGAGCCTTCCACGGCGGCGTCAAACAGCTTTAGACCGTGCTCGTAGCGGGTTTTTGCAAACTCGACAATCAGAATGGCGTTCTTCGCCGCCAAGCCCACCAGCACTACCAGCCCGATCTGGACGTATACGTTGTTGTCCAGCCCACGCATCCAGATGCCGCCCAACGCGCCCAAGATGCCGAGCGGAACCGCCAAAATGACCGCAATGGGCACCAACCAGCTTTCATAGAGCGCGGCAAGGAAGAGGAACACGAACAGAACCGCCAAGAGCAAAATAGATACCACCTGGCCATGGGTTTTGATTTCCTGATAAGACATTCCGGTCCATTCATATCCATAGCCAGCGGGAAGAACCTTGCGAGCGGCATCTTGCATGTCTGTGATCGCCTGGCCGGAACTGTAGCCGGGGGCCGGCGCGCCATCAATCTCAACCGACCGGAAGAGGTTATAACGCGTGATGGCATCCGGCCCGTTGATGATTTGGGTTGAGGTGAGCGTGCTGAGCGGAATCATGCGGCCGCCATTGCCTCGCACGTAGTAGTTGCCAATCTGCTGCGGCTCCGAGCGGAAAGGCGCAGCCGCTTGGAGCATCACGTGGTAGGTGCGCCCAAACAGGTTGAAGTCGTTAACGTACAAACCTCCCAGGTAGGTGTTCAATGAATCGAAGACATCACCGAGAGGTACGCCGAGCGTCCGCACTTTTGCCCGGTCAACTGCCAGCCGGATCTGTGGAACGTCGGGGCGGAAACCGGTGAAGACGGCGGCAATGGCGGGCTCTTTTCTCGTTGCCGCCATCAACTGGTCAGCCACTTTCGCGAGATCCGCGATGCTCTCGCCTCGCCGGTCTTCCAGCTCAAACTGAAAACCTCCGGTCGTTCCGAGCCCCTGGATCGGCGGTGGCGCGAAATTGAGGATCATCGCCTGCGGAATGCCAAAAAAGCGCCCCTGAGTCTTGTGAATGATGGAGTCAATCGAGAGCGAGGGCGACTTACGCTCGTCCCACGGCTTGAGCATGACAAACAGCGTGGCGTCATTCGAATCGTAGGTGCTCGAAACGAAGCTGAACCCCCCAACCGCGACGACGTCCTGAACGCCCGGCGTGTTCTTCAGGATGCCTTCCACCTGTTTCACCACCGCAGAAGTCCTGTCGAGCGAAGCGCCGTCTGGAAGCTCAACGTTGGTGAAGAAGTAGCCCTGATCTTCCGAGGGAACAAAGCCGCTGGGCAAAGTGCGCAGAAGGAAGTATATGCCGCCGCATACCAGAATGAGCCCCACAATCACGATCGCCTTACGGCGGACGAGCAGCTTTACCGAATCCACGTAACCCCGTGACACGTGGCCAAACGTCCAGTTGAAGCCACGGAAGAACCAGCCCAGCGGCCCACGCGGCGTGTGCGACGGCTTGAGCAGCAGGGCGCAAAGCGCCGGGCTCAGCGTAAGCGCCTGGAGGGCCGAAAGCAGGACGGTGGCGGCCAGGGTGAGAGCAAATTGCTTGTAAAGCTGCCCCGTGACTCCGCCGATGAAGGCCACGGGCACAAACACGGAAGTCAGAACAAGAGCGATGGCGATGACGGGACCGGAGACCTCGCTCATGGCGCGCTTGGCGGCTTCGCGCGGCTCAAGGCCGTGCTCGTCAATGTGCACCTGGCAGGCTTCCACCACCACAATCGCGTCATCCACCACCAGCCCAATGGCCAGCACCAGCCCGAACAGCGTGAGCGTATTAATCGAGAAGCCGAGCAGCGTGAAGATGGCGAATGCGCCTACCAGCGAGACGGGGACCGTCAAGGCAGGAATCAGCGTGGCGCGAAAGCTCTGCAGAAAGACGTAGACCACGAGAAACACCAGCCCAAACGTCAGCGCCAGCGTAAAGATCACTTCGTTGATGGAGGCCTTAACGAAACGCGTCGTGTCGAGCGGGACTTGATACGCGACGCCGGTGGGGAAGCTCGCCGCCAGCGTTTTCATCTCGCTGTGCACTTCTGTCGCGACGTTCAAAGCGTTCGCGCCGGGAAGTTGCATGACGGCCAACACCACGGTCCCCCTGCCATCGAGTCGGGAAAAAGACGAGTAATCTTCTGCCGCTAGCTCAACGTGAGCGATATCGCGGATATGAACGAGCGAGCCGTCGGGGTTGGCCCGCACGATAATGTTGCCGAACTCCGGAACCGAGGTGAGCCGCCCCTTCACCCGAACGGTGTACTGAAACTGTTGTCCTGGAGGTGCGGGAGGCCCGCCCACCTGCCCCGCCGGCGCCTGCACGTTCTGCTCGCGGATGGCATTAGCAACATCGGTAGCGGTAATGCCCATCTCCGCCATCTTGTCCGGATTCAGCCATACGCGCATGCCGTAATTGCGCTGGCCGAACATGATCACGCTGCCCACGCCCGGCAGCCGGGATAGCGCGTCAACAACATGAATGGTGGCGTAGTTGCTCAGGAACGTCGCGTCATAGGTTCCGCCGGGCGAGGAAAGTGTGACGAGCGTGACAAAATTCACCGACTGCTTCTTGATGGAAATACCCAGCCGCGTCACTTCGTTCGGCAAGTCAGGCTCGGCGAGCGAGACGCGATTCTGCACGTCCACGGCCGCAAGGTCGGGATTACGATCGAGGTTGAAGGTTACGTTGAGGACCATTTGGCCCGAATTCGAGCTGATCGATTGCATGTAGACCATGCCCTCGGCGCCGTTCACCTGTTCTTCGATCGGCGTCGCGACGGTTTCTTCAACCGTCTGGGCATCCGCGCCGGGATAAGTGGCCGTCACTTGGACGACCGGCAGGGCGATCTTCGGGTACTGAGCGATCGGAAGGCTCAGCACCGCGAGCAGGCCCGCGACGAAGATGAGGATGGAGATAACCGCCGCGAAGATGGGGCGGTCAATAAAGAAATTGACGAACATATTCAGCGTTCTTGGGGTTCGACCGTCATGCCGGGGCGGACTTTTTGCTGGCCGGCGACAATCACCCGCTCGCCCGGCTTAAGCCCGCTTTCAATCACCCGCTGCTTGTTGACCATGTCGCCGGCGGTCACGGTGCGGAATAGAACCTTGTTATTCCCGTCAACCAACAAGACGGACTGCACTCCTTGCACTTCCTGAACGGCTTCGGCGGGCACAAGCAGCGCGTGGGGCTTTTCATCTGTCATCATCCGCACGCGGACAAACAGCCCGGAGCGGAGCAGCCCGCGGGGATTCGACACTTCCGCCCGCAAACCCAGCGTTCCGGTTGCCGGGTCAACTTGGGGCGAAACCATATCGATGCGGCCTCTGTATGGATAAACCGCGTTATTGCCAAGAATGACCTCGACGGGTGGAAAACTCGCGAGCGTTCCGCCGTGCCCCCGTTGCTCGAACTTAAGATAATCGGCCTCGCTGACGCTGAAATTTACATAGACGGGGTTGATACTGTACATGGTATCGAGCAGACTCGATCCGGGTTGGACGAGCGCGCCCACTTTCATCTGAGCCGGCCCGATACGACCGGTGAACGGCGCACGAATTTCGGTATAACTCAGGTTCAGCTCAGCTTGGGCGAGCTGTGCCTTCGCTGCCTCAACATTGGCCTGGCCCTCCTCTTCCTCCGCCACCGACGTATCGAGTTGCTCCTGGCTCACCGCGTGCTGGCGAACCAGTGGCGTGTAGCGGGCGACGTCCTGCTGCGCCTTGGTAAGGGCGGCCCGGCTTTGATCCAGTGAAGCCTGGGCTTTGTTTACCGCCGCCTGGTATTCGCGCGGGTCGATCAGAAACAGCAGTTGTCCCTTTTGAACTACTGATCCCTCAACGAATCCGATCTTTTCGAGAAAACCTTCGACTTGCGACCGGATTTCGACGGTGTTGACAGCGTTCGTCTGGCCTACGTATTCAGCGTAGATTGGAACCGTTTGTTCAGAGACCCGCGCGACGATCACTACCGGAGGCGCAAACGCTGCGTGGGGTTTTTCTTCTTTCCCACCCGCGTTGGTGGCGCAGGCGGGTAAAAGCGCTCCCACGGCGATAAGCAGCAGTCCTAAAAGTGCATATCGCGTTTTCTCCCTTACTCGCCGCACATCAACTCCTTCCAGGCGCTCTTCTCTCCTCAATCAATATAAACGAGAATCCGCACTTTAATAGCTGTTATCACTATGTAGATGAGGGAAAATGCGTTTGTGTTTCACGGGCGATGAGCTAAATCGACCATCTAAGCGCCCGCGCGACAAAACTTGAAAGGCGCCGCGTAGCGCGGAGTTGTCCTGAATCTGCGTCAATTTCACCGGGCGGAATAGCGGAGGGGCGAAGCGGGCTAACGTCCCACAACATAGCGTCCTTAGAGTGATCTGATATCCCGCGTTTGTGCTAAGCTCCTCTCATGGCTCTGAACGTCACGCTGCGGTGGTACAGCGTCGGTCCCGCCGGTGATCGCCGCTGGAGGTACACCCGCGCTCTGTATGCGTACCTCGCTCCGCACACGCTCGAAGTACTCTACATCGGCAAAGCAGATGGCTGTAGCGTCCGCGATCGTTGGCGTGAGAAGGACGATTTCTGGCGCGACCTGGGAAAACAGCGCAGCATTTTCAACCACGGCGTGATCGGGGCGGAACTGGAAGGCGATTTCCGGCTGACGCGGGAATTACTGGCCGACATCGAAAGCCTTCTCATTTACCGAATACGGCCCTGGGGCAACATCCAATGCCAATCCTCGAAAGGCTACAGCCGGCCAGATATGACAGTCACCTGCAGTGGAGCTTGGCCACTCCGCGAGCGAGCGTTCCGAGACTCTTAAGGTGAAGAGAGAAGCAGCAGGCATCCTATGCAAATCACTTTGGACGTCCCCGATGATATTGTCCGCGGCCTGGAAGCGCAAGTGAAGGATTTGCCGCGGGCGCTAATCGAGAGCTTCGCGCTTGAAGGCTACCGCTCCGGCACCCTCACGGAAGAACAGGTGCGAAGGCTTCTTGGCTTTGGCACGCGCACCGAGGTCGACGGCTTTTTGAAGAAGCACGGCGTGTACTGGGCCTATGGTCTGGAGGACCTGGACCGTGATACCGAGAGCAGCCGCGAGTTCAGCAACCGGTGATCGTTATCGCCGACACTTCCCCACTCAATTACCTCTTACTGATCGGCAAAGCGGACGTTCTGCAGCGGCTCTACCACTGCGTCGTCATCCCGGAAGCGGTCTGGAGCGAGTTGCAGCATCCTGACGCTCCGGCGTCCGTGGCGGAGTGGGCTGCCCACCGTCCGCTCTGGCTTGAGGTCCGACAGACAACCGGTCCGGCCGACGGCGGCCTCCAATCGCTTGG
This sequence comes from Terriglobia bacterium, assembly GCA_050745365.1. Taxonomy (GTDB): domain Bacteria; phylum Acidobacteriota; class Terriglobia; order UBA7540; family UBA7540; genus RH2-MAG17b. The sequence goes on along the minus strand of JBOGJS010000223.1, from coordinate 872 downwards.
CGAAGGCGAGCGTCAGGCTATTCTCCTCGCGCAAGAGCACCGGGCGGAAGCTCTGTTGCTCATCGACGAAGGCGAAGGGCGCCGGGAGGCCAGCCGGCGCAATCTTCGTATAACGGGAACGCTGGGCGTTTTGAACGATGCCGCGTCGCGCGGGTGGGTGGATCTTCCTTTGGCTGTTGAACGCCTCCGGCGGACATCATTCCGAGCCTCGCCAAGTCTCTTGCAAAGCTTTCTGGACCGGGATGCGGGGAGAAAGAAACGATCGTGAACCGGAGGCCTCATTGCGAAGCCGGCCGACAAAGAGCCGCACGAAGTTCTTAACGCCGTTCCGCCCTGGACCTCGGTGAAGAGCCAGAGCCTTTAACCCCCTGAACGGCCAGCCACCGCCGCCTGTTGCAGCAGGCTGGTCCAGCGGCGCTCCTTGCGGGCTTTCCACGTTTTTCGGTGATAGGCGAAGCCCGCGATGAGCGGAAGGGCCAGCGTCGCTTCGCTATAAACCATCTGCTCGTAGGTGGTATCGACTTTGCCCCAACTGCTGGCTTCCTTCAGCGTGCTGCTCGAAAGAGCGCCATCCCGCACGTCAGCCACGGTAACCTGTACGGCATATTTGTGCATGGGGACATCAAACCCCAAAGTCTCCGCCGCCACCACAATATCCTGGGTGAAGTTTTTGGGCACGCCGCCGCCGATCATGAAAAGGCCTGTGGTGGGGTTTTTGATTTTCAGTTGCGTCAGCTCGTAGAAATCCCTGGCGCTATCGAGAGTGACCTTCGCGCGCTCGCCACGGGTGTGCTGGTGCATGATCAGGCCGAAGCCGGCGGAGCAATCACTGAAGGCCGGACAGAAGATGGGCACCTCTTTCCGGTAAGCTT
>JBOGJS010000222.1:0-18789 GCA_050745365.1 Terriglobia bacterium | reverse complement strand
TGGATTCGACAACCTTAGCCCCTTATTTTGGTACAAGATCGCCAATGCGAATTACGAGGTAGAGAACGGCTCCGGTTTCCTCGGCAAGCCATATGAGCCAAACGCCATCGTCAAAAACGACGTTGAGTTTATCCTGATGCTTCGCAAGCCTGGGGGATATCGCCAACCCACCGAACAACAGCGGGACGCCTCCCGGCTTACCAAGAAAGAACACCAGGAATGGTTCCAGCAGGTTTGGAACGGTCTAACTGGAGAATCCACGCGGGACCATCCGGCTCCATACCCCGAAGAACTGGCGTATCGCCTGATACGGATGTTCTCCTTTGTGGGCGACACTGTGCTCGATCCGTTCATGGGAACAGGAACCACTCTGCTAGCCGCTTCACGCTGCGGGAGGAATGCGATCGGGATCGAAGTCGAGGGTGCTTACGTGAAGATGGCGAAGCGGCGATTAGAAATTAAGCTCTCGAGCCTGTTCGAAACAGAGCGTCCCACCATCATCCTGCGCTGAAACGCTCGCCGTAAATTCTGCAAATCCTGCGAATGAAGTTCTCGTAGTAAACCGGGTTGCTTTGCTGGGGAGCTAGCTCGCCAGCTACAAGCCCCGAGGCCCTCACGCCGTCATAATCCACCACGATTGTTGCGAGCGCTTCTGGAAGCTCTCCGTCCGCATGAACGGGCTATGTTACCACAGAATTATTGAGGCTTGAATTTGCTGGAGAGCGTAAACTTGAATTGTGTCAAGGCATCAAATGAACTATAAAAGAGATGCCCTCAGGGCGCTTTGCCCTTGGGTCACGTTTACCTACCCACCGGGATTAAGAGCGGCCATGCTCTTAGACCAGGGTCTTTCGCGTATACCCGGTTGCCGCCCTTACCCGTGTACCACGCTCTGAAAATTAGCCGGTATCCAGGCGGGACGGCTACCTTTTCAGGGGTAGAGAAGGAGAGTGCTCTGAACTACGAAGGAGGAACAATGCAGAAACGCAAACTTGGAAAGACCGGTCTGGAAGTATCCGCCGTTGGTCTCGGTTGCATGGGACTGAGCTTTGCTTATGGCCCACCCGTGAGCAAGCAGGAGGGCATCTCGCTGATTCGAGCGGCTGTCGAACGAGGAGTCACGTTCTTCGATACAGCGGAGATCTACGGTCCGTTTATCAATGAAGAACTGGTCGGCGAAGCGCTGATGCCCTTTCGCAAAGAAATCGCGATAGCGACAAAGTTTGGATTCGGCATTGAGAACGGCAGGCCAACTGGCCTGAATAGCCGTCCGGAGCACATCAAGCAAGTGGCTGAGGCGTCACTGAAACGCCTCAAATGCGAAGTTATCGATCTGTTTTATCAACATCGCGTCGATGACAAAGTTCCCATCGAGGACGTCGCCGGAGCGGTGAAAGAGCTCATCCAGCAGGGCAAAGTGAAGCACTTTGGCCTTTCTGAAGCAGGCGCCGAGACCCTTCGCCGCGCACACCAGGTGCAGCCCATTACGGCGCTCCAGTCGGAATATTCACTGTGGTTTAGAGATCAGGAGAAGGAAGTGTTGCCCACCGTCGAGGAACTCGGAGTCGGATTCGTCGCCTACAGTCCTCTTGGACGGGGCTTCCTCACGGGAAAGATCAGCGCGGACACGCAGTTTGACAAAAGCGATTTTCGCAATGTCGTGCCTCGCTTCACGCTAGAGAACCGCAAAGCGAATCAGGCGGTGGTCGATTTGATCAGCGAATTTGCTCAGCAGAAGAGGGCGACTCCAGCGCAGATCGCGCTCGCATGGCTGCTCGCAAAGAAGCCTTGGATTGTGCCGATCCCAGGTACCACCAAGCTCGACCGGCTGGAAGAAAACATTGGCGCTGTTGAGGTCCACCTCTCGGGCGATGATCTCCGCGACTTAGAAACGACAGTATCCAAGGTTCCGGTGCAAGGCGCTCGCTATCCCGAGGAGCTTCAGAAGACGGTCGGCCGATAATTTCTATTCCCCTGGCTCTGCCGGAACGGCAGTAAAAGTTTGATAGCTCCGGGAGGCTGCAGCATGCGATGCGTCGCCCAAGGGAAAGGGGCTGAGAAACGAGAGTTCAATATCTTGCGTTCGTTTTGCGCCCCTGCTTTTCGCCGCGCAGCCAGATAAAGACCGGGGCGCCAGGGGCCGGGGGGGGCCAGGGCAGCTCAATCGCAAGCGTCTGCTCGTTAGAATTATCCGGGAGCGGCGTGGGAATTCCCTGCACGGGATAGCCTGCTTTTGAATTCCAACCGGTTTCCGTAATCATCTGAAGGTTTGTTCCCGTCAGAGTTCCCGCGAAAAGGCTGTCGCCAATTTTATCGTCGGAAAGCGAAAATTTAACAATCTGGGGCAAGCGGATGACACGACCGAGAGGATAGGGACCGGAGGTACCGTCATCCTCGGTGCTGACGGTTGCGGTGAGTCGACAGCCGGATTGTCCCACCGCACCAGGGTCGATTGAAAGAAAGAGCATATTTTCGCCGGTCGAATCAAGTTGCGCATCGGCCTGCTTTTCTCCGGGCTGTAGCTTCAGATCCTGAAGCGTTTCGTCGCTCTGCTTGCAGGCTAGCGTCAGAGTCGGCTGGGCATCCACATTCTCGGTGCGAAGGACAAAGCTCACCGCCGAACCCGCCGGGAGCTCTCCTTTCCGCAAAGTCACGTTTCCGTCATTCGGGAACGAATCTTTCACGTCTACAATCTTTGGGCGCGGTCCGGCTACCTGAACAACGCCTACGACGGCAATGGGCTTGTTGAGGCCCTTGACCTCCATTTTGACGTCCAATAAATCACTCTTTTGCAGCCCAGGATGGAGGTGGAGCGTAGCCTTTCGTTCCGTCACATTTTGCGCGTCTTCCGGCAAGGGCGCCAGCATCCAGGTGGCTTGGGTGCTTGAAAGCCCGGTGATGCGCTCGAGACCCTGACCCTGAAGCAAAATCGTTTGTTTCGATTCGCCCAAGTTCGCGCGCAGCGGCAGGTTAACAAGTTTTGGGTTGGGTGGATGGATCGCGACTGATACATCTTGAGTTTTGCCGTCCGTCTGCGTCAGGAGCAGCAGGTAGGGTCCCGGCCCGAGCGTGGAGGTCTCGATGTCCGCCTGCATGCTGAACTGGGTGCCCTGCGCTTCTCCTTTCGGCAGCGTGAAGCTGACCTCCCGCGGTGTCGCCTTGGACTGGTTGGCCGGCTCAATCGTAACCGCCTTGACGAATTCAAAGTCCGCCCCGATCAGCCGAATGGTCACCGTCCCGCTGCCTTCCACGAGGCGGTCGGCTGATTCCGGCGTGAGTTTCACGTCGGAAAAATCGCTGAAGGGGCGCACATTGAGGTTTCCCTTCACCTGGAAGGGTTGCCAGTCCCACATTGCCGCAAGATGATATTCGCCCGCAGGAATTTTGGCTTCGCTCAGGTCGAGCGAGAGCGTGTCATCGGTCGCGCCTGGAGTGACTTTAACCGGAATCAACGCATGATGATCGGGCGACACCAGTTGCCACTCACGGGCGCCCGCGAGATGGCGAAGCTGGTCGTGCGTAGCGCAGGTTACTTTCACCTCCGGTTTGGTGCCGAGCGCTAGATCCTGCTGCTGAGCGAAGGAGACCGCGGGTGGTCCGGCATCCGGCACACGCAACATCCAGAGATAAGCGATCCGCATTCTTGGCATGGGCGGCTGTTTCGGGGTGCACAATTCGAGCCCAACGGACGCGACCGGCTCGACGAATGCTGGACGAAACTCCGTATCGGGGAAGATCATGGTTCGCAGGTTCTGGAACAGGACGGCGCCGCCGACGGCCAGACCCACCGGTGTCCCATAAAATAAGGAAGCCACGGAAGCCGCCAAGCCTGCGGATTGCTGGACGGTCTGCGAGCGCGCCGAGGCCATAGGATTGTAGGTCGACACCGTCGGGAGCACCGCATGTAACAGCAACGCGGCCTGCTGGTCGCTAGGGGTGCTCGAATCCAGCTTGGGTAGCGCGACTCCGTACTGGGAAGAAAATCCTTTTAAGGCCGCGTTGAGATCTTCGGAGCCGGGAGGAGATTGTTCGTACTGGGAGAGCGTCTCGACCAGCGCGTTCACGGTCGCGGTCTTCTGCGCGTAGTCAGCTAGTTCCGGAATCAGGTCCGGATCCTTCTTCACCAGGGAACTGAATTTCTTGACGTCCAGCCCATGCGGTCCGAACACCACTCCCACCACCGCCGCTCGCATGGGAACGGTCCACACGGCCTCCGAATTTGCCGGCTTCGCTTCGAGCACTTCAACGCTCTTGTGCTTCTCTCCGGCAGCGGGAACCAGCACTATGGCAATCTTCGCCTTGTCCTGGATGGCTGGCGGCAAGTGCACCGGCTCGTACTTCAGCTTGTCGCCCGCTTGAATCATATTCACTTTGGTCACCGGCAGAGGCGTTCCACCTTTCGAAGGCTCAACGAGCAACTTGATGCTGCCAATCGGAAGAGTCGTGCCGACGCATGAAGGCGGGACAAATGCAAGACAAGACGATGCGGTAATGGCCGCGATCACAACCCAGTACGCAAGCGTTTTCAACCCGCAAGGCGAGTCCTCTCTTTTCATGTCGGCTTCTATTCTACGCTATTTCGTGGCGGCGGTATGCGAGGCTTGGTCAACTCGAGCTTGCAGCAAATATTCCTTGCCGGGAGGAGCCAGGCGAAGTGCTTTTCGTAAAAGGTTACGGAGAGACGGGCAATCAGACGGCCGATGCCGTCAAGCAGAAGGTTGCCGCCAAAAGTGAGTTGCCGCTCAACGATGCGGAAACCACCGGCGTTGTATGTGAAATTTTCAAAGCTTTCCCGGCTGAAGTAGTCGAAAGTGTGGTACCCCAAATGATGCGTGTGCGTAGGGTCAGAGTATGAATCCGGCGAGCTGTAATGCGGCGTGACGATGAACACCTCGGCGCCGGGTCGCGCGATGCGATGCACTTCCGACATGACACGCAGGATGTCCGTCTGGTGTTCAAGGAAATGACAAAGGTAAATACGCTCGGCGCAATTGTCGGCGAAGGGCCAAGGAAAACGTGAGAGTTCCGCAAGCACACTGGCGGCGGAGCCCGGCTGCCGGTCAACGCCAATCGCCGCCGGCTCCTGCTTGCGCTTGCCGCAACCGAAATCAAGGATGAGCATGGAGTGCGCTGGTGACCAGACCACCGATTTTAGCAGCTTATTGGGAGTGGAGGCGCGCCAGGCCTTGGCGGGCCTGAGCGATACTTGGATCAATGGCGAGAGCGGCTTCGTATTGCCGGGTGGCAAGCTCTTTCTTGCCCCAGCGGGCGTAAAGTTCGCCCAGCCAGCTCATTGCCGCAGCGTGCGAAGGAAAATCATTGCGGGAAGGCGCATCGGCGAGATAGGATTTCAGGTCCCGCTCTGCTTCAGGGAATGCTTTGCCTTGGAGGATGAGCTCGATACCCCGAAAGTATTTCAACCGCATGTCAGCGGCGTTGGCACGGAACGCTGCTTGGACTGCCTGCATGAATTGGGTCTGGTCACCCTGCGCCAGAAAAAAGCTCGCCGCGTCCAGGTAAGGACCCACGCGATCAACTTTACTGGCGAGGACGCGCTGATACTGCTGGCGTGCCTGGGCAAGTTGCCCGGTGTGAAGATCCACCTGCCCCCATGCGAGATAACCTTCGATAGGGTCGAGAGCCGCGATGGCTTGGGCTTGCTTGCTGGCCTTACTTTTGCTTCCACCCAGGACCCACGGCGCATCGAGATAATATTCCATCAGATCGTTGCGGGCTTCCACGTTGTCCGGCGAGAGAGTGACGGCTTTTTCAAATTCCTTGCGCGTCTCGACGGCCAGTTTCAAGCTATGCGACGCTCCAGCCTTGCGGCCGTAGCTGCGTGCAAGCCAAAGGTGTGCTTCGGAGTCAGAAGGACTGATGCGCACGGCAGATTTCGCGTGGAACACTGCCTGGTCCCATTGCTTCAACTCGTAGTAGCAGCGCGCAAGAAGGAGCTCGGTGGACGCGCTTTCAGGATGCTTTTCTAATGTAGCGCTCAAAGTTGTGGCGGCGCCGCGATAGTTGCCGGAGTCGTATTGGCTCAGCGCAAGCTGGTACGCAGGGGCGTCCGGAGCTGCCATCCCATTGCCGGGCGTCAACCCGCAAAGGGCCAAAAGCAGCAGTACAACGCACAGGTCTTTCCATCTGCTCACGATTATTGCCATTTGTTTCCTAAGGGAAATTGAACCCTGATCCAGAACCTCGGAGGCCATCCTGTAGGTCAACCAGTTTCTCCCGTGATCACAAAATAAAGTTTATCACGCACATCCACAATCGCGATATCCGTTTTTCGCTCGCCGTGGCACAACCTTCTTATAGATGCTTCTTCCTAATGAAAAGTATCGGCAGCTTCCGAGCTTTGATTGAGGTTAATTTTGGAGGGGCTGAAGAGCGCGAAAATCGGTACCGTAGCCGCAGCGTTCTTGCCGCCGATCTCTGGTGTCACCGCACCGAATCGCGCTATAGCATGTCATCGTTTACGCCAAAGCCGTCTGAACCGCCGGCGAACACAGGCGAATTCACCTTCGCGCCGATAGCCTGAAAGGCCGTGAGAACCACGGTGTTGACAATGTCCAGAGCGCCCGGAGCTTTAGGGTTGTTGCAAAAGGCGCTACAGCACCTCGGCGAGCCAGGACGCTCCGCCACTATCTGCCTGTCCACGATTGCGCTTGCGTCGCGTGCAGGCGGGCCTCTGACTGGCTGTGACCGGATTCAGATCTACTGTTTCTTCGCGGTAGGCTGACTACTCGGATCCTGACGGGCGCAAGCCCTCGATGGGTAAATCCAAGCCGCCTTGCCGCGGCCCTCGAAAGATCAATTGCGCGGCCGGCAATGCCGGGCCCGCGATCTTTTATCTTTACGTCCACGGAGCGTCCGTTCCTGAGATTCGTAACCCTCACTTCGGTCCCCAACGGCAGCGTGCGGTGAGCTGCGGTGAGCGCATGCTCGTTGAAGGGCTCGCCGCAGGCCATTAAGCGGCCCTGATCCTTTCTCCCATACCAGCTCGCGATGCCATACTGCACGCGACGTACAGCATGATGCTCCGGACGGGGCCGCTGTGCCGCATATGCCGGGGCGAACGAAATCAAGGCTGAGAGTACACACATCACCGATAGTTTCATCGAGCCATCCTCCCTGTACCGGAAGCGTCACGACGCTTTGTTGCTGGCACGTGCTGCCCTTAAGAAGGGCACGGCGCCTGCCAAACCCGGCCGGAGGGCGATTACGGGCTTTTAGTATCAAGGACATCCAGGCCGGAGGTCATGCAACCGGTCAAGCAGGAGGGAAGGTAAGGCGGGACATAACGATGAAAAATTTACAAGTGCCGTTCTGAGGCATTTCCTTGATTTTGCGGCATTAAGCTGCTAGCTGGCAATTAGTTACGTGAGTGCGGGGAAGCGTGAGAAGGCGATGCAAGCGGCACGCCTGAATCAGCAACGGACGATCTTGTCCCGGAGCTCGTGGACGTCCCGGGTGGCGTTTCGCGTGTCGAGCACAAGGCGCGAGTGGCGCACAATGAACGGATAATCGTAGCTCGAATGATCCGTGGCAATAATCACTGCCGCGTAATGGCCCAAGATATCAGCGGTCAAATCAACGGATTTCATTCCTTGGAAATCGTAATGCCGCATCTTGTGAAGTTGAGGGAAAAAAGGATCGTGGTAGTCTACGTACGCCCCTTGGGATCGGAGTAACTTAATGATCTCAAGCGACGGCGACTCCCTGAGATCATCAATATCTTTTTTGTATGCCACGCCCAAAACCAAAATATGTGCATCTCGGAGGCATTGCTTTCGCCGGTTAAGCGCCTTCATAAGGGAAGAAATCACGTGTCCTGGCATTCCCGAATTGATCTCCCCAGCGAGTTCGATGAAGCGAGTTGAGAAATCATACTCGCGCGCCTTCCAGGTGAGATAAAAAGGATCGATCGGAATGCAATGGCCACCGAGGCCAGGACCCGGGTAGAAAGGCGTGAACCCGAAAGGCTTCGTCTTCGCTGCGTCGATGACTTCCCAGATGTCAATCCCCATCTGGAGGCTGAGAAGCTTCAGTTCATTCACCATCGCGATGTTGACGCATCGATAGATATTTTCAAGCAGTTTCGTCATTTCCGCAGCCTTCGACGAACTTACCAGAATGGTGCGGTCGAAGACCTGGCGGTAGAGTGAATGCGCCGCCTGAGCGCTGGGGCCGTTCACCCCTCCAATGACCTTGGGGATTTGCTGGGTTTTGAAATCCTGGTTACCGGGATCTTCCCGTTCGGGGGAAAAGGCCACAAGAAAATCGGTGACGCTCGGATGAGGATAGATCGCCCTTTCGCCATCAGTCGAGTAGGGCATAACCGGGCAGCGATGTCCTGAGCGCTCGAGTATCGGAAGCACCAGCTCATCTGTTGTGCCGGGATAGGTGGTGCTTTCGAGCACCACAAGCTGGCCAGGACGCAAAAAACGACGTATCGTTTCCGCGGTGTGGCGCACATGTGAAAGGTCAGGCTCGCGATGCTCATCAAGAGGCGTCGGCACACAGATGATGATCGCGTCCATCTCCCTCAAGTACTCAAAGGCCGTCGTAGCACGAAAGCGGTTCTGCTTTCTCTCTGCCACAATCGCGGAAGCAGGAATATGCTTGATGTACGTCTCTCCGGACTCAAGCTTTTCCACCTTGGAGGGATCCACGTCAAAGCCCGTGGTGCGAAAGCCTTTGCTCGAATAAAGGAGGGCCAGTGGAAGACCTACATAACCCAGCCCTATGATCCCTACTTGAACTTCCCGCGTGGCAAACTTTTCTAAAACATCAATCTGGTGGTCTGCCCCCGCGCTAGCTTCTTTCTTCGTATCCACGTTTGACCCCTGGCATGGTTTTTGTACCGCAATCGCCTAGATTATCATGTCCTTCCAGAAACGGGAGCAGTTATCTCCGGTATCCGTGGGTAAAGTCCCGCCCTCCGCCCGGCAGACTTACCGGGCAGCATGAAGACCGGGAGCTGAAGAGTCTCGACCGCCGAAAAACCACAAGAGCAGATGCCTTGGGAAGTTGCCCTCTTCATGCGGAAGCAAGTTGCGAAGTGCACTGCGGGCAGCGCGTGGCTTTGAGCGGAATACTCGAAAAGCAAAATGGGCAGTCCTTCGTAGTGGGATCTGGCGGCGGCGCGGGTTTCTTCATACTGCTGAACCACTTCACCACCATAAACATGCAGAAGGCGACGATGATGAAGTCGATGACCATGTTAATGAAATGGCCGTACGCAATTACCGCTGCGCCCGCCTTCTGAGCGTCCGCCAGCGTTGCAAAATGCTTGGTGCCAAGATTCACAAAAAAATTGGTGAAATCGATGCGTCCCAGGGCCAAGCCGATGGGCGGCATGATGATGTCGCTCACCAGAGAATGGATGATTCCTCCAAAGGCGGCGCCCAGGATGATGCCAATCGCCATATCGAGCACAGGCCCGCGCATCGCGAAGGCTTTGAATTCCTTGAACATGGTTTATCTCCTTTTGAGGTGTTAACGTGACCGTGGCCCGGTCAGAAGTTTTCGAGAATGTCGGTAACAAGGGTGCGAGCGAAGTCGTGCGACAGCCGCTCCAGGGCGGGGCGATCCTCTTCGATGAAGGTCTGTGCGTTGGGGCTAAGCTGGTACTGTTCCCGGAAGACGTAGTCGGGATTGGAGAAAATCACCTTTTTGCTGTGGAGGTCTTCGAGCTTCACCCCGGCCACGACTTCGACCTGAAGCGCGGTGGCGCTGCCCGTTTGGGGATTGAAGGTGACCACCCCCTGGTGGATTTGCTCAACGGTCCCAAGCAGCACCGCGTCCGCACCCTGAACTTGCGAAACCACGCGGTAATGCGTACGTTCGATCAGCTCCTCAATTACGGCGGCGGTGAGTTGCTGTTCGATCCGGAATTGGGAGGTCTCGTTCCTGAAGATGGGGACTGCAATGGTTTTGACGTCCGGAGGCAGTAGCGCTCCCTTGCCTCCCATATGATACCCGCAGGTGCTCACGAGGACGACAAGGCAGAATAGAAGCGGGAAGAGGATTAATCCAATTCGAAAACTTCCGTCACTTCTCTCATCCGGCTCTCCGGCGTCTGAGGTATTACCGCCCTCTCCCTTGGGAGCGGGCGGCTGAGCCCCTTGTTGTTTCTGCCCTTTCCGACGGGGAGAGGGTACCCGAGATTCGAGGGCGGGTGCGCGCTTATTTACATGATTCGGGGACCTCATGTGACGCGAACCTCCCGCGCGGCGGCGTTCTCCGTCTTCGGTGTGGGGGGATGAGAGCGGGCGCGGGACACCAGTCGCATCACCGGGCCGTGGAGGAAATAGACCACGGCCAGCGCCAGCAGGACCGGCTCCGAGTAAGACCAGATCGCCCAGACCACCAACCCAATGATAATGATCATCAGGTAGGAGCGCCTCTTGCGCAGGTTAACCGCTTTGAAGCTGTAATACCGGACGTGGCTGACCATCAAGTACGCCGCCGCCGCGACGATGGCCAGCCAGATGATGCCCCAAATCCAGCTTTCAATCGGAAGTTTCGCCCAGTGCACGATGGCAGCCACAACACCCGCCGCGGCGGGAATCGGAAGGCCGATGAAGAACCGCCGATCAACCGTGGCACCATGATCGATGTTGAAGCGCGCCAGCCTCGCTGCTCCGCATATCACGAAAGCAAACCCCACGAGCCAGCCGGCTTCCATGATGTAGTGCACCAAGTGCCGTCCGTAACCAGGGTGAATGGCTTGCAGGCCCCAGGCGTAGGCCAGAAAAGCCGGAGCGATGCCGAAGGTGATCACATCGGCCAATGAGTCAAACTCACGGCCAAAATTGGAGGTGGAATGGGTAAGGCGTGCAATCCGGCCGTCGAGCCCGTCAAAAACGATCGCCCATCCGATCTTTCGCGCGGCATCATCAAAGGCGGCGAGCGCTGCGCCGGGGCCCATTCCGGCCGCGAGCATTTGAGCGCCACGTAGCGTGGAGAGAATTGCGATGTAGCCGCAGATCAGAGTCCCAATGGTGAAGAGGCTCGGCAGGAGGTAAATGCCCCGCCGCCGCCGTACTTCTGCCGCGGATCTAGATCTTCGGTTTTGCGACTCCAAGGATGGAGCTTCCGGCTCGGACATAATCTCCAGTCTTCACGCGCCATTCAGTCCCGGTATCCACAATCACGTCGACTCGGGAACCGAACTTGATCAAACCTACTCGTTCTCCACGCTGGAGCCGGTCTCCCGGCCGCTTCCAAAATACGATGCGCCGCGCCAAAGCTCCAGCTATTTGCTTCACTCGCACGGTTCCTGCTTCATTTTCAATAATAAATATATTGTGCTCGTTCTCTACGGAAGCATGGGGCAGCGAAGCCACATGGAAGGCACCCGGCTTGTAACTCACCATCTTCACGATCCCGGCAACGGGCGACCGGTTGACGTGAACATTGAGAGGAGACATAAATATGCTCAGGCGGCGCACCGGAATACCTTCCATGTCCTCCTCCGCCAGTTGAACCACGCGGCCGTCCGCCGGAGAGACAATCAAATCCGGCTCTTGGGGAATTACGCGCTCGGGATCACGAAAGAACGACAGCACAAATATGGCGGCAATGAGAAATAGCACCGCGGGAATAAAGAGATGCACCCCGAACAGTCCGCCGGCAATGAAGAGCAGAGGTAACCCGTACCAGTATCCTTCCTTAACCATGAGTTTTGCTGTGGGGATCGACTGGAGACTGGAAAGAATGCGAGATAGGAGCCTTCATTCAGGCGTAGTGCCTTCCCGTCGCTCCGTGGTGGAGTCGCAGCTCATCCTCGATTTCACCTCAAAGGGGGTCAGACCCCCGCGCGGTGAATCATGTCCTCCATTCTATCCTTAGCGCGCAGCTTCAATTTCTTCAGGCGGGTCTCTTCCACCTGGTCCTGCTCGGTGAGATACCGTTTATGGGCCAGGGCTTCGAGCTGAGAGTCGTAATGCTCGTGCTCTTCGCACAAGCGCTGAAATTCCTGGTTGGTGACCATCATTTTCTCCCGGATGGTCCCGGTCGAATTGCTCATGGGAAAACCACCCCCGCAGTCTGGATTTTCTCTCCTGCGGCAAGCCTAACACACCCCCATGCAGCCATTCAAGCTTGCGAATGGGGTCACGCCAGGGCATGTTCATGGGGGGCTAGCTCTACACGAGACGCTCAGCTCGCCCGCGACGGTCCTTTAACTCCGCGGCTTTTGTTTATGCCCGAACGACATGCCGCAGAGTTTCTGAGCAGCGAAACTCTGCGCTACCCCGCGGCGATTTCGCGTCGAGCTGGAGGGATTGAAAGCCGGAAAACGTAAGCATCCTCACGGGGACCGCTGTAGTAGCCTTTTCGAACGGAATCCACGATGAATCCCACGGAAAAGTAAAGCCTAATGGCCGCATGGTTCGAGGGACGCACCTCGAGATAGGCTGTTCGCACCTTTCCTTCCTGAAGCTTGATTAAAACCGCCTCGATAAGCGCTCGGGCCACCCCTCGCCGCTGGCAGGCGGGCTCGACCGCCAAGTTCAGGATTTCCGCTTCGTCAAAGAGTTGCCGAAGCGCGATAAAGCCGGCGATTCCTCCGGGCCGGCCGGCCCGATCTGCCCCTACAAGAATGATGCTGCCCTCTTGCTGGGCGAGGCGTCGATAGTCGGTTTCTGTCCAGCGGCTAGCTGCGAAGGCACGCCTTTCGACGGAGACAACACCCGGAGCATCTTCCGGAGTGAAAGGACGGATCCTTATTCCTCCGGCTTTGAGTTCATACTGCATCTCTAGGTCTCCTCTGCGAGCTTTTGATGAGCACATTGGTAGGTCCCCTTTGTGCCACATAAAAGGTGCGGCACCCGTAGCGCATCCTCGGGTCGCCGCCCGAGAAGGTGAGCGCGTCAGTGCTGTGGATGCGCTGGAACCCGGCCGAGCGTAACACTTGAACTATCTCTTTCCGCGTCCAAGCGACTTGCTCGACATGCTCGCGAAATCGCCGCCAGAGACCCTCCTTGCGGATGAACCATTCAACGTCGGCGGAGCCTTTCTCACGTCGGCCGTCATAGCTGCCTCGCATCACCATTACTACACCGGGCTTCTCAAACCACCACGTCCCTGGCCAGAGGGTTTGGAATGCAAGGCGGTTGTTCACATCGAAATAGAAATGTCCGCCCGGACGCATAGCACGCGCCACTTGGTTGACCACTCGGGCCAGATCGGATTTCCTTGGTACGTGATTCAATGCGTCAAACTCGCAGGTGACGAGATCCACCGGTTCCGGAAGCCGGAAGGTACGCATGTCGCCTGCGATGATGGTCACCTGAGCGCCGGCGCGACGCAGTTTGGCGCGAGCCAGTCGGCACATGGCGCGTGAGAGATCGACACCATAGACCTTAATCCCACCGCGCGCCAACTCCAGCGCCGTGGTCCCGGTTCCGCACGCAAGGTCGCAGGCGGTACGCGCCTGAGGAAGAATCTCACCCAGTAATCTGCGCCGGGCCTCACGATACAAATCCAGATGAGATGTAAAGAATTCGTCGTAGTACCGTGCGAGCAGCGTGTAGGTTTTAGGCTTAAAATCCAATTCAGCTATATTGTAAGCCAGGAGGGAGAGCGGAGGTTCGTTCCCAGTTGCGCGGGAATGATGATGCTTTATTTACTTCCGGGGTGGGTCGGGTGAAGTTAAGGACCCAGTTGATAGCCTGCGCCTCGCACCGTCACGATCAATTTACGCTCGAAGCCTCTGTCAACCTTGTTGCGCAAGTAATTGACGTAGACGTCGACCACATTCGTTGTGGTCGAGAAAGAAAGCTTCCAAACCTGCTCCATGATCATGGCACGAGTGAGGCAACGCCGGGGATTCAACATAAAAAACTCAAGCAGCGCGAATTCTTTCGGAGTCAGCCCAATCGGCTGCCCGGCCCGGCTCGCCGTTCGGTCCATGCGATTTAGCTCGAGATCTTCAAATCTCCGGATGGCCTCCAGGCGCGGTTGCACGCGCCGCAATAAGGCTCGCAGCCTGGCAGCTAATTCGCTGTATTCGAATGGCTTTATGAGGTAGTCATCGGCGCCCAAATCCAACGCCTTCACGCGGTCTTCCACTGCCAATCGCGCCGTAAGAACCAGAATGGGAAGTGATGCGTTCCTGGAGCGAATAGCTTTTAGCACATCCAGCCCGTCCGCTCCTGGCAGATTGAGGTCGAGGACCACCAGGTCACACCGGTTGAGGGTCAATTGGGCGTTCGTTCCATCGGCGGAAAGATAGACTGCAAAGCGGTCCAACTCGAGTTTCTCTTTAAGAAAGGCGGAGACGCTTGCATCGTCCTCCACAACCAGAAGAGAAGCCTCCACCATCGCCGCTGCCTGCAGCGCCGGTGTTGGGTTTTCTATGGGCTGCTCCCAGTTCTCCTTCACAGTCTCCCTCACCGCCGGATCACCGCCTTCGTTTACTTAGAAGATATTACCGTACAATGTACGGTAGAACAAGCGAGAAAAAACCCTGGGGTGCGCGACATAAAAGTGAGGACTTGGGAAGTGAATATGGCCCCGCAAGGGGCCGGGCCGTGCGTAGCCGTAGGTGCAACCTACGGATGGCACTGCAGCCCGACGTCACCCGTACGCAAGGACGGACGCATAAAACCAAGCGAAACGGATAACCCCACTGCCAAAAC
Source organism: Terriglobia bacterium (assembly GCA_050745365.1). Classification (GTDB taxonomy): domain Bacteria; phylum Acidobacteriota; class Terriglobia; order UBA7540; family UBA7540; genus RH2-MAG17b. The sequence goes on along the minus strand of JBOGJS010000222.1, from coordinate 4,138 downwards.
TCTTGCCCTGGAGGACTATAATCGAGGCGAAGCCGAATGTGTGAAGTTGGGCCTCGGAGACTACTCACCATGTTTAGGTTCGAAACCGGCAAAAACAGGGTGGAGAATGTCCCCCCGGCAGACTCCGGAGCCGCGCTTTCTTATGCTGAAGCGTGGAAGAATTAAAGGATTGAGGATCGCTTCGACCGCATGCTTTCTGCTTGCGGGCTGCTGTTTTCTGTCTTCGAGGGCGAGAGCCGGCTCCCTGCCGCGGCCTCCCGGCGTTAAGGTATTAACACTTAATTCGAAGCCGGGATCCTTCACGGAGCCCTCAATCGCGATCAGTCCGCTGATCCCCCAGCAGATCGTCGCGGCCTTCCAGGTCAATGCCCACGTCGCGTATTCGCGGGATGCGGGGCGCCATTGGCGCATTGCTGTCGGCGTTGCGCCAACGGGTTACCGGATCTCGGGTGACGTTTCAACGGCATATGACGACAGAGGGCAAGCTTTCGTTTGCTACATTGCCTTCGATCAGCTCGGCACCCACAATTACTGGGGTCATGGCGCAACACGGAACGGCATCTACGTCCGCCGGTCGAAGGATGGCGGAGTGACCTGGGATGCCCATGACGTAGCCGTGGCCCAGCAACTCACCCGTCCCGGTATCCCTTTCGAAGACAAGCCGTACATCGTCGCCGACGACTCCCACGGGCCTCATTCCGGAAATCTATACGTTGGCTGGACACGCTGGACCCTGACGAATTCTGAAATCATGTTCTCGCGCTCGACCAACAGCGGACAAACCTGGTCGACACCTATCGAGATTGACCGCCATCGGGGTCTACCCCGGGATGACAACGGTGCCGATGAAGGATTTGATGGCACGGTGGGCCCAGACAGCACCTTATACCTGGTTTGGAGCGAAGGTAATCATATTGTCTTCACGGATTCGGGAGATGGCGGGCGGAGTTTCACCCGAGCGCGCGACATTATTCATACCGCTCCGATCATGTTCCACATCCAGGGTGTGTCTCGCGCGAACGGATTTCCCGAAATCGGGATTGATCCGCGCAGCGGCCGCCTTTACGTGACTTGGAGCGATTACCGGAACGGCGAGGTGGACGTATTTTCCTCGACTTCGGACGACCACGGCCAGACCTGGTCGCAGGCGATGAAGGTGAACTCTGATCCCGTGCATGACGGCGAAGACCACTTCTTTCAGTGGCTGGCCGTGGATCCGGCAACCGGCGATGAATACATTATGTTTTACGATCGCCGCAATGATCCCGAGAACGAGAAGCAGATCGTCGTGCTGACTCGCTCGACTGACGGAGGCCATTCCTTCGTCAATTATGCCTGGACGAAGAAACCGTTCGATGCCGACGGTATTTTCATTGGGGATTACACGGGACTGGCCGCGTTAAACGGCCATGTCTATGGGGTATGGACGGAGAAACGCCGCAAGGGTAGGAAGTTTTCAGCAAACCGCACGGTGATTCAAGTGGGGCTCGCAAATTTTGGGGCGCATTGAGGAGAGCGTGGCCGGCGCGCTATAGGCGATGATTTTGGGTAAAGGTGCGCAATGCGGCGAGCGTTTGTTTCGCAGCTCCCGAGTCAATGGAGCGTGCGGCAAGCTCAACGCCCACGACAAAACTCGGGGCGAGCCCTGCCACCAGGAGAGCGGCCGAGGCGTTGACGAGGACCATGTTGCGGTAAGGGCTTCGCTCGCCTTCAAGAACCCGGCGGACGATCTCCGCGTTCTCCGCCGCGCTGCCTCCCGCAACAGCATCTGCCGGAACCCTTGCGAAACCGAACTCTTCTGGCGTCACATCACGTGTTTTGACCGATCCGGGGCAGAGCTCTGAGAGCTGAGTCGGCGCGGAGATGGAAATTTCATCCATCCCGTCGTGGCTCGAGACAACAAAAGCCCGCGCAGTACCCACTGCCGCGAGCGAGCGCGCCATTATTTCGGTTTGCGAACGCTCGTAAACGCCGGCAAGCTGGGTCGAGGCGCCCAACGGGTTGGTCAGCGGGCCGAGTAGGTTGAAAACGGTCTTCGTCCGGAGCATTTTGCGCGCCTTCATGACGTGTTTCATCGCCAGATGAAGATGGGGAGCATAGAGAAACACCATGCCTGTCGTTTGCAGGCATTCAGGAATGTGTCGAAGAGGCAGCTCAATCGCCACGCCGAGTGCTTCGAGAACATCCGCACTGCCCGAGCGGCTGGAAATGGAGCGGTTGCCGTGCTTGGCCACGCGCGCTCCCGCCCCGGCGGCTACCAGGGCCGTTGCTGTCGAAACATTGAAGGTGCCCTTGCAGTCGCCGCCTGTGCCGCAAGTATCGAGAAGCGGTCCTGATTCCAGGAGATTTCTCACCCCTGCCTCGTAAAGGACTGCGCTGGCCCGCTCGCGCATCACTTCGGCAAAACCTGTGATTTCCTCGGAGGTTTCCCCTTTATCGCGAAGAGCTGCGAGCAGCGCCGCAATCTTCTCGTCCGGCACGCTGCCGGAGAGCAGATCCTGCATTACTCCTCGCGCCTCCAGACGAGTGAGACTTTCGCCCCGCTTCAGCTTTTCAAGCGTCGCTTCGGTGTGCATGGTTCGCAGTGGGTCAGTTTGAAGTTGTAGCAGCGAGTTTCGCTCGCCAGGTGGCGGCGTGAAGCCGCCTCTACATCAAACTGACCTAATCCCGCATGGCTTCGTTGCATTCCGAGTCCGGTTTCTCTATACTGGCTCATCGGGTCAATCAGGAATCCTTGATTGTAACGTGAATCCCGCGCAGTAGATCGAGAAAGCCGGTCTTCTCGAAGTGAAAATCCACGAATTTCAGGCCAAGCAAATCCTAGGACGATATGGCGTTCCCGTCCCTCGTGGTGAAGTGGCGGAAACAGCAGAAGCTGCGCGCTCGATTGCGAAAAAACTGGGCGGCAGGGTGGTGGTGAAGGCGCAGATTCACGCGGGCGGGCGGGGCAAGGGTGGGGGCGTAAAGCTCGCCCGCAGCCCGGAAGAGGCTGCGCAAATCGCGGACCAGATGCTCGGCATGAAGCTGGTGACGCACCAGACGGGCGCGGAGGGCCGCACCGTGCGGCGGGTGCTGATAGAAGAAGGGCTGGAAGTCGCGCGGGAACTCTACCTCGGGCTCGTGGTGGATCGCTCGATCGCGCGCCCGGCCTTCATGGCATCGAGCGAGGGAGGCGTGGAAATTGAAGGGGTGGCCGCCGAGCGTCCAGAAAAAATACTGAAGGAGCTCATCGATACCGGCGCAGGCTTTCAACCTTTTCAGGCGCGAAATCTAGCTTTCGGACTGGGTCTCGACTCTGCTCTGCTGAGCCCCGCCCAAAGGTTTTTCTCAGCGCTGTACGAGGCGTTTATCGGTACGGATGCATCGCTCGCCGAGATCAATCCTTTCGTCATTACGGGCGACGGCCGCCTGCTGGCGCTCGATGCCAAGATGAACTTTGACGACAACAGCCTCTACCGCCATCGCGAAATTGCGGAATTGAGGGATCTCAATGAAGAAGATCCGCTCGAAGTGAAGGCTTCGGAGTACAAACTGAATTACATTCGTCTGGACGGAAGCGTGGGCTGCATGGTGAATGGAGCGGGTCTGGCGATGGCCACGATGGACATCATTCAGTATGCGGGCGGGCGACCGGCGAACTTCCTGGATGTCGGGGGTGGCGCGAACGAAGAGCAGGTGCGCCGCGGCTTTGAAATTATCCTAAGTGACCCCAACGTGCGCGCCGTGCTCATTAACATTTTTGGCGGCATTATGCGCTGTGACATCGTGGCGAACGGCGTGGTGGCGGCGGCGAAGAGCCTCAGCATCAAGGCGCCCGTGGTGGTGAGGCTGGAAGGCACGAACGTTGATCTGGGGCAGAAGATCCTGCGCGAATCGGGACTCAACTTCACTGTGGCAAATGGAATGAAGGACGCAGCGGAAAAAGTTGTGCGCCTGGCGGCGAATCGAGGCGCCAGGTCGGAGGGTTCTTCGCTTGAGGGGTAGCAATCCTTCCCTTTGCTCTGCATGACAGGCGGCCTGCTCGGCGTGAGAAAAACGACCCCTCATCCGCCCTCCTACGTCGGGCACCCTCTCCCCAGGGGAGAAGGTGGGAAGCCGATTCGCTCCTCTTCGAATCGCCCTGAGCGGAGCGAAGGGG
>JBOGJS010000221.1:0-5328 GCA_050745365.1 Terriglobia bacterium | reverse complement strand
CTCATATGAATCGTAATACACGCGGAACCAGCGGGCGCAGTGCTCGATTGCGTCGATCACTGAAACCGTAAGCCCCGGCGCAAGCTTCGAGAAAGCTTTGCGGAGCGCTTCGGCCGCCCGGCGGTGGTGAAGCAACTGGAGCTAGATGTGCCCGAGTTGCTGGCGTTCTACCGTCTGCCGCGGTATTTATGGAGAAAGCTGAAAACCACCAATCTGATCGAGCGCTGCTTTGTGGAGGTCCGCCGCCGAACCCGGCCGATGGTTTGCTTTGTCAATCCGGCGGGCGTGGATCGCATCATCTTCGCCATTTTTAGCCGCTTCAATGAAGACTGGCGAAGTCACACCCTTCGCCTTTTCACACACGCAGCTTGACGTCACCCTGTCAAAGTTAACACTTGACTTCCCCATGTATTGGGTTAAGATCAATAACCCTAGGGCTTGAGCTAGGCTACTCTCAGCGCGTGGGAGGAAGGAACACAATGATTCACCATCCAGATTTCAAAGGGAACGTTGGCTTCGGGCTGTTGCTTTTTGCTGCGCTGCTATTGAGTTGCTTCATAGCAACGTCTGCGCGGGCACAAGTCAGGTTCTGGATCGAACGGTTGAAAGAGATGGGCGATGAGAAGTGGATAGAACTCCGATCCCGTAGTAGATTACCCGTTCAGCAAGTAGCCCGGCAAGCGCGGGGGTTACTCGGAGCCATCGGCCTGGCTGGTGCGGGGAAGGCGGATTCGTCCTGCAAGGCCGTTCTATTCATCGTGCTGCGGCGCTGCAACCTGTTCATGTTCATGGAACTTTTGGACAATCAAACTTTGTCGAGAGCGTGAGGTTAAAAAAAATGAAATCGTATTTTCGTTCCCCTTTGTGTTTCTTCCCTTTGTCAACAATCATCCTGCTAGCGGGCATCTGCAGTCCGCCCCAACTGCTGTGGGGTCAGTCAGCGGCCAACAGCGGTGAGATCGTAGGCCAGGTCCTCGACCAGTCGGGCGGTTCCGTGGCGGGAGCCAAAGTGACCGTCCAAAACGAAAACACCAACCTCGTCCGAAGCACAACCACGGATGACGCGGGCCGCTATGCCGTTTCACTTCTCCCGCTTGGCCCCTACGCGGTAACTACAAAGGCGAGCGGGTTTGGCCCCGAGACCCAGGAAGTCCTTGTCACCTTGGGCAGCTCCATCTCTGCGGTCTTTCATCTGACCGTGAAAGCCAGAACTGAGGCGATTCAGGTTACGGCCCTGACCACCGAGCCGACCCAAGCCTCCTCCAAAACCGTTCTGACAGATTTGCAGATTCAGGAAGTTCCCTCCAATGGCGGGCGTTTGCAAAACCTGATTTGGGAAATACCCGGCGGCCAGATTGAGCCGGAGTGACGGGGCATTTCCCTCTCTGGTCAGAGAGGCATCTTCACCAACGTTACCCTGGACGGCGCCGATTACCTGAGCAGCTTCGCTTGCGGGACGGGCAACACCCGCGGAGGCGTCGGAGCCGCCCCCACGCTCAACATGGATGCGCTGGAGGAGTTTGACGCCATACGCAACATCGCCCCGGCCGAGTTCGGGCGAACCACCGGCGGCATTGTCCAGATGGCCAGCAAGTCGGGAACGAACGCCTTCCACGGCAATGCGTTTTATTACTTCCGCAACGGGGATTTGACCGCGCTCGACGCGTTCGGCAACCAAGCCGTGGGCCGGGATCAGCAAGTGGGCGGCACGCTGGGCGGGCCGATTTCGAAGGACCGCACGTTCTTCTTCATCGCTCCGGAGATTCAGGTGGCCCACAAGCCGGTCCAGATTCTCTATTCGGCGCTGGACACGGAAGGCGTCCAAGATACCCCCGGGGCTCAAGCCCTTCTGGGCGTGGCGCCGGAAGGAACGTCAGTCGCGGTGGACAATTCCCAGTCGGTGCTGACCCGTGTGGACCATAAGTTTTCAGACGCCAACACTGCTTTCGTGCGGTTTGACTTCACGCATGCCATCAGCACCTCGCTGACCGGGAGCGACGGGCTGATGACCGGTCCCAGCCTGACCTCGGTTACCACCAGTGCGCTTTCGAACCAGACGGTGGTGGAGGTCTGGAGCGGAACCTTGTTTGGACAGCTTACCTCGGCTCTTTCAAGCAACCGCTTAAATGAGTTGCGCCTCCAATTGGGAAGAGAAGACCGTCCCAGAACGCCGGAAGGTACCGGACCGCAGGTGACAGTCGAGAACGGCGGGGCCGTCGTCGGCGTCTATGGTCCGCAGGCCACCGGCGTCAGCTTTGGAAACGGAGAGTTTCCTTCCGTGGACAACCGCGACGAGGCGGCGGACGATTTCTCGATTATCAGCGGGGCTCACACGGTGAAGTTCGGCGGGGACATCCTCCGCATCGGCACCAATGCAACTTATGATCCCGGCGCGAACGGGGCTTACACGTTCACCAGCCTCAGCAGTTTCCTAGCTCGGCAGCCGTTTTCCTACACGCAGTTTACGGGAAGCGGCGCGCTCAAGACGGCGGTGGATGAGCTGGGATTCTTCGCGCAAGACGAATGGAGGGTGCTGCCGCCGACCATCAGCTACGGATTCCGCTACGAAGCGGAACTCAATCCCAATTACCTTCCCGCGACCGCGCCTCAAGACCGCTCTCCCGGCGCCACAACGATTCCCGATCAACTGAAGGAATTCGAGCCGCGCCTGGGAGTCGCCTGGGACGTCAGAGGCAATGGCAAAACCGTGGTTCGCGCGGGCGGGGGTATTTACTACGGTACGACGCAGATGCCCGAGTTCGCGCAGTCGCTTCTGTTCAATGGCGGAAATCCGAACCTGGGCCTGGGATACGCCGCGGCCTCTACCAATCCCACGCTGCTCCAAAACGCGTTTGCCGCCGCAGGCATCAACCTGGCCAACGCGCCTCTCAATAACCTGCCCACGCTGACGACAGCCCAGTATCAGCAATATATCCAGAGCCCGTCCGTGGGGGAGAGCGTGTACTACATGAGCCCCAACTGGCAGAATCCCAGGTCGCTTCAATGGAAGGGGGAAATCGATCGGGAGCTCGCTCCGAACATCATTCTCGGGGTCGATTTTACCTACATCAACACGGTGCACCTGCCGCGAGAGATCGACATGAATCTGCCCACGCCGGTACCGGACGCGACCGGCCGGCTGATCTACTCCGGAACCCGGCCCCTGGCGCCGCAATTTGGTTTTGACATCATGTCGGACTCCTCGGCTCGCGCATTGTACCGGGCGGTTACGATCTCGCTGAACATCCAGCGGCGGCACTTCGTGATCGGCGCGTATTATACGCAAGGCTACAACCTGTCCGATGCGGATGCCGAACGTCCCGTGGGCGAAATCGAATATGACAGCGCCGCCGATCTGAACAACGAATATAACTGGTCCAACATCGACATACGGCATCAATTCACGGCCACGGACATCTTCTATCTGCCGTTCGGTATGGAGCTGTCCGGCGCGGAACGATTTCAGTCGGGGCTGCCCTTCAGTGGCTTGACCGGAACCGATAGCAACCTGGACGGCCAGTTAGAAGACCGCCCATTGCTCAACGGCAGCGTGATCAAGCGCAACACTTACAGGAACGAGCCGTTCTATGACGTTGACGTGCGGGTGGACCGGCGTTTCCCGCTCCCCAACGAGCGCGGTAGCATTATCGTTTCCGCCGACTTCTTCAACCTATTCAACTTCGCAAACGTTCTTCTGGCGGGCCCGGCGCTGGTCTATCGCAATAACGGCACGGTGTTTCAAAGCGGCGACCTCGTCCAGCTTCCGCCTGTTGCCGCCTTCGATCAGCTGAGGAATCCTTCCACCGGGAAGTATTACACCAGCAACACGCCCGGCGATCCGTTCCAGGCGCAGTTAGGCGTGGAGTTCGAATTTTAAGATTTCGAGTTCTTAGAAAGGAGAGTCCCCGGAAGAAAGGGAACGGCGAGCAGGAAGCCCCCGTTAGAGGCCCGCACTGAGCGGGGTCTCCGACAGACGCAGCGTCTGTTGGGGCGACGTGAAATCGCGCCCTGACGCGCAACAGGAACCGGAGACGAAAACCATGAGGAGAATGTGCCTGCTAGTAGGGATTTGCCTCCTTTCCCTGCAATGCGTGCTGGCCGCCGATTCCGGAGCGATCCAGTGGTATAAAGACATAGATCGGGCCAGCATGGCGGCACGGAAAACCAACAAGCCAATGCTCCTTGATTTCTCGGCTGACTGGTGTGCTCCTTGCAAAGTGATGGAGGAGGAGGTTTATTCGGATAAGGATTTGATCGAGGTGGTCACCCGAAAGTTTGTTCCTGTAAAGATCAATTTTGATAGACAGAGACGCCTCGCCGCAAAATACAACGTCAATGCCCTGCCGTACATTGTTTTCACTGACTCTTACGGCGGGGAGCTTCTCCATTGGAACGGGCTTGTGGGCGCCAAGAACCTCACGGAAATACTCAAGGCCCTGCCCGGAGACGTATCGGAGATCAACCGCTTTCATGGAATGCTGAATCAAGGTAAGGATAACTTCGAAGCCCTGGAGGGGATGGGCCAGCAGTTGCGAGCCACGGGGTTATACCTTGTGAGCAATGAGTATTACGGCAAGGCTCTGAAGAACGAGCAGGCCATAAAAATCCCTGCCAAGAGAGAATGGATCCTGCTGGAAATGGGACTCAACTACCTAGCGCTGAGGCAATCCCGGGAAGCGATGAAGACTTTTGAGGCAGGCGTCAAGGAATTTCCCAATAGCGAAAGGATCACCACTTTCCAGCTCGGCCTGGGACAGGCCTACGCGATGGGCGGGAAGAAGGACAGGGCCAGAAAATTATTGGAGGCATTCATCCGTGAACACCCCGGAGGCGCAGAATCGGAGAAGGCCAAAGCATTGCTCGATTCATTGTGACTTGAGGGGTGAGTCCTTTCATCCCGGAATCTTCGCCCTATAGCCGCCTCTCCCACGGCCCTGCCGAAGCGGGAGCTGCCAACCGGCGGCTGAGTGTTATCCCGGTTGTGTCCAAAACGCTGGCTGGTGCGTCGGCCTACATCTTATAATGATAGGGCCATCACGCCGCGCCAGCCATTGCTGCCTGCCGCGCCAAGGAATGGGCCCGGTTTTGGTCTTGGTTCGGACTGTGGCCTCGCACCCAGGTCCGGTTCACCTTGTGCTGAACGGCAGCGCCTTCCAGTTCAAGCCAGAGCTCACGATTGAGCACCGGCTTCCGGGAGCTGCCGCGCCGCCCGTGATCTGGGTGCTCTGAGTGTACTTGAAGTCCGCCCGGCCCATGGTAGATACCAGGAGCACAGACACCGACACCAGGAAGCAGACTTTCGCCCTGATAATGACCTCCCTTTTTGCA
>JBOGJS010000220.1:0-2724 GCA_050745365.1 Terriglobia bacterium | reverse complement strand
CTGTTGCATCTGCTTTTGCCGCAATTGGAATTACGAAGCGGAAAATCAAAAAGCTCGATGCCATCGCTCAGATCCGTGAGCGGCGGCACGATCATCAACCCGAGCGGGCATTCAGCGCCCGCCCTTTTGTGCTCTGCGGCATCCCGGTTCGTCGTCCCTCTAAGCATACACTCGAATATTCCCGTCAAAACGGCCGCTTCCGCCTGCGCGTGATTGGCCATCCCGATTACGGACTGCCTTTCGGTCAAGATCGATTGCTGCTCATCTGGATCGCTACGATGGCTACATGGCAGAAGGCTCGCGAGATTCGCTTCCGTTCCGCCGCAGCCATCCTCGAAACCTTCGGATTGCCGAAAGATGGCCGGTATTACAAGCGCCTCATTGCCGGCTTCGAGCGGATATTCTATTCAACGTTTTTCTTTTCCAGCGATCAACAGGCGGGTGAAGCCACCGTCATGGAACGCCAGAGCTTTCGCTTCGTCAAGAATGCCAAGCTCTGGTATGCCGGACCTGCCGCGTCCGAGTCCACAAGGCCATCACAGACGAGAACCGAAAACGTGATCGTGCTTTCGGAAGAATTCTGGAAGGGAATTCAGGAGCACCCGATTCCGGTCGATCTCGTGGTCGTCAAGGCGCTGGCGGATTCACCCGGCAACCTGGACCTTTACGTCTGGCGCTGCTGGACAGCCAGACGCCCGGCTACGGTGCCGCTCTTTGGCGCAGAGGGCCTCACTTCCCAACTCGGCATGTCCCACAAGCTTCGAGAACGGGACTTTCGCCGTCAAATCATCCAGTGGCTTAAGGTCATCGGGCAGCTCTGGCCGGAATGTCCAGCCACGCTCGTGCAGACGGGAGCGTTCCTGCTCATCAAGCCAGCCAAAACGGTTCCCCAAATATCCACAGCCCCGTGTGAATCTAACCGCGGTGTCCACGTGACTGAGTTCGCGCATAATACGTGATTGGGTTCGCGGCGGCACGTGATTGGGTTCGCGGCGGCACGTGATTGAGTTCGCGGCGGCACGTGATTGAGTTCGCGGAGTGCCGCTTAACCCAAATCAGATCAGACGATTAGCGGCGCCTCCTGTAGTTATTTACCTGTAGTCCTGAAGTTAACCTGTAGTAGGTGGAAGAATTCTGTGGAAAACGGCGGCTCCGCCGCCAGCACAATGCGCGCGCTGATGCGCTGAGATCAAGTCATGTCGCTATCGAGCAAACCTTTGGAAGGCGCCCCTCGCGCTCCGGTCAGCTTCCGCCTGCAATACGGAAGAGCTATACTCTGGAACGGAGCATCACGGCGTGCCTGCCGGATCGGAGCCCAAGATGAATGTAACGCTGGACCGTGGAACGGAAGAGTTAATTCAAAAAGAAATCGAATCAGGCAGATTTCACGATCCCAATGACCTCATAGGTGTCGCCTTGAAGCACTTCCTGATCGCGCGGGAGCTGGGAGAAGAATACACCCAGCAGGAAATTGAGGAGAAGATCTCGCGCGGCATCCACCAGCTTGAGCGGGGCGAGGGCGTCGATGGAGACGAGTTCTTTGAGAAGCTACGCTTGCGCGGAGAAGATCTCCGGCGCCAACGTGGATGAGCCGTTTCCGCCTATCACCAGAAGCCACCCAGGACCTTACCGAAATCTACGAATATATTGCACAGGACAACATTGGGGCCGCGGAGCGCGTGCGGGCTGAAATTTATGATGCCCTCTCTGGTCTGGCGGCGATGCCAGGGAAGGGGCACCGGCGTGCGGATCTCACAGCTCAGCCGGTTCTTCTTTAGCCCGTGCGACCCTACTAAGTGGTTTACCTTGCACAGTCGAACCCCCTGCAAGTCGTCGCAGTTCTGCACGGAAAGCGAAATATTCGACGGATTCTGAAGCAAAGATAATATCAGTCCGCATCCATCCTGGATGAATCGGATTGGGACGATACTGCACGAGCACGAATCAGCGTAGTTTCGCAGGCGCGCATTCCAAATGGATTTTGATCCGATTCCAAACTTGCGCCTTGGCACGTCGAGTTGGAGCGCGGAGAGTTGGGAGGGGCCGTTTTATCCGCCCGGCACACCGCCCGCCGACTTTCTGCCGATTTACGCAGCCCACTACAACACCGTCGAAGTTGATTCCACGTACTATCGCATCCCGTCCCCCAAAATGGTCCAGGGATGGCGCGACCGGACGCCGCCCGGGTTCATCTTTGCCGCGAAATTCCCAGGGGAAATTACCCACAAAAAGTTGTTGTTGGATTGCGAGCGGGAAACCGACGAGTTTCTGGGCGTCATGGAGTTGCTCGGCGAAAAGCTCGGCCCGCTGTTGTTGCAGTTTCCCTATCTAAATCAGGAGGCGATGCCCGATTCTGACGAATTCCTCGCGCGGCTGGCCTGTTATCTTGATCGCCTGCCGCGCACGCACCGCTACGCCATCGAAGTCCGCAACCGGAATTGGCTCGCCCAGCCGCTTCTCGATTTACTTCGCGCTCACGGTGTCGCACTCGCCTTGGTCGATCAAGTCTGGATGCCCACCATCACGCAGCTTGCCGAGAAGCTTGACGTGCTGACCGCCGACTTCACTTACATTCGCTGGATCGGTGACCGCAAAGGCATCGAGAAGCAAACGAAAGCCTGGGACAAGATCATCGTCAACCGCGAGCGCGAAACGCACGTCTGGGTTCGCTACGTCCGCCAATTCCTGCATCGGGGCGAGATCGTCTACGCATTCTACAACAAT
>JBOGJS010000219.1:0-7147 GCA_050745365.1 Terriglobia bacterium | reverse complement strand
AAAGAATTAGGATGGTTAGACTTGTAGCACCGGAATAACCTGTTGTCAAGCACAAGTCAACAATATTCTTGGTAGCATCTGAAATGTCCGGTTCAGTTCGCACGTGATCTGTCCGCTGGAGGCGGAGAGAGGATCGCGCATTCTGTATAAGTGAGGAGGCAGAATGCGACGATACGGCGGCGAAGTTATGCTGCTGAAGAGCTCGAAGGCCGTACTGCAAGTTTTCATCGCCGCTTTGAGACTGGGCAAGTTTCGTGCCCGAGACAGCGGCAATCAGAAGGGCAAGAACAAAAAACGCCGTAGTCCGTGATTTCATCGAATGCGAGTATCCCGTAGCCGGATGGCCTGTTTGCGGATCACTTCGAGTTGCGGAAGGGCGAGGTGTTGGAGCTTGATCACTTGGAGCTGTTGCGGCGCGAGCCAGCCTTTCCCCGTCCAAACTGGATCAAGATGGATTTTGAACGCTGCTGCGCCTCGCCCGCCCATGTTACCTGACTGCTGCGCTAAAAATCATCTGCGCTGAACCCCACATTTTGGATTTAAACATAGTGTGACAATGCCTAGCAACTCGCTGACCACCGACAATCCGCAGATGGTACTCCCCAGTTGAAGCGCAGCATTGGGGCGGCAAAAGAGCGCGAAGTCGCTTTCGATTCGCATCAGCAACACGCTGGGCGTGAGCCGCCACGCACGCAGAATTCTATACAGCGGCTAATCACACCAGATCGCCGGGTGCTGCTGCTCTCTAGAACATCAGGCGAAGAACAACGTCTATGTCGCGGCTTGATGGATCGCCCCATATTGCGGCTGTTGTGCCGCTGATAACACCTACTGTGGCGGGCGCGCTGATGTTCGCGCTCGGTTCCGTAAAGTTCGGGTGGTTGAATGCATCAGTCATTAGCAATGTAAACTGAAGCGTGGCGCGCTCTCGAATCCTGAATTGCTTTGAAAGCTGGAAATCCAGATTGCGCAGCGGAGGACCAACGAGATAATTAAAGCCCGAGTCGCCGAACCTCCCGACGTTCGCTGGTGTTATCTTCGGATCCTGACATAGCGGATTCGCGGCCGGGCAGCCTGGGACCCGAAAGGCCGCGGGATTGAACCAGTTGCTTACAGTTTGATTGGCGGGGTACAGCGCAACCCCCGGTACGAGATCGGGAACCCCACCGATCACGCCGGTGTTCGATGGGTCAGAGCCTGAAAAGGCCGGCGTGAAATACGCGCCTGACTGCAACACGGCCGTCCAACCCGTCTGCCATCCACCCAAAACCGCTTGAACCACGCCATGCGCCCCCGACAGGAACCGGTGGCCTTGTCCGAAGGGCAGAGCATATACGGCGTAGGCATAGAAGCGCCGTGCGGGCACCACTTCGCTGTTGGAATACTCGCAAGCACGACAAAATTGGTTCTGGAGTACCTGACCGCCGTACGTTGTGCCTCCGCCGCCGTCATCTTGAGTGTCTGTGAGGTCCTTAGCCCAGGTGAATCCTGTGTTGAAGGTGAGGTTACGCCCTATCCTTTTCTGTGCCTCGAGTTCCAGGGCGTTGTAGGATTCATTCCCGCCGTTATCGGCATAGGTGATCGAGCTAAAAAGCTGGTTTGGGAACAAGCTCGTCGAGAAAGGCGTCGTGCTGGGGGCGGGTTCGTTGAGATTCCGACGGTAGATAAGATTCACGCTTCGACTCCCGAGGTAGGAAACTCTGAGCCCAAGAGAGCCCAATTGGCGCTCGATCGTCAGATTCCATTCCTGAGTATAGGGAGTCCTCAGGTTCGGGTTAACCCCCGAGACGTTCTGTGTTGCGGCGGTACCAGAGGGAAGAAATGGCGAGGGAAAACTGAACAGCGGGACGCCGTTAGCGATCGAATTAAAGTAAGTTTCGCTTCCAGAAAACGGTCCCCCTTCCATCGCCGAACCCAGCGGCTCGTAGAATAAGATTTGAATATATCCCGTATCCTCCGCGCAACACAGTCTTTTGACTTCCAAACAATCTGTAGGCGAAGCCGATGCGTGGCTCAATGTTCGCGTAATCGGTATTGATCAACGACCCGGCTGGGTATCCCGCCTGGGAAGAAGAAATTATAGGAATCTTCTTGGGATAAAAAGCGTTGATGAGCCGCAGCCCGTTGTCCGGAACCACCAGGCCGCCCGTCTTGGTGTCGTAGGTATATATTACTCCATGCTTATCGGTGTAAGGTTCTGACAGCTCCCACCGGATGCCATAATTTAGCGTCAGTGTTTTTGTGGCTCTGAATTCGTCCTGCGCATACATTCCCAAAGTGGTTCCCCTCAACGCGCGATTAGGGGTCGGGATCTGAAGCTCGGTAGTTTGCGGAATGCCCAGCAGAAAGTCCCCATAACCTAAGCCGGTGTAAGTGCCGGTAAAGTTATATTGGCCATAGACAGTGGGACCGATCGAGTTTCCATCGTAGCGTTCGCGAATCACATCGAAGCCGAATTTCATAAGATGCCGGCCGCGGGTCCAACTAAGATCATCAAGCCATTCGAAACTAGTATCGGGATTGGCGTTATAGTCGTCCGAGTGTTGACCCGGATTCCAAGCTGTCACTCCATTGATGTCGAAGTCGGGACCCGTGGGCACACCGACCGTGGGGACGCCGGTAATGCCAAACTGTTGGAGCAGGTTGCTGCCGATGACGTTGGCCGTAAAGAAATTGTTGTGGTAAGTAACCCCGAAACGAAATGAATTGACCGCTTCTGGCGATATGATGTGTGTCCAAGACAGCACGCCGTCCTGGCCGTGGCGAGTTTGATCCCGATAGAGCGGATAAATCCCTGCCGGGTGGAAGGGCATCCGAATCCAGCTAAAGCGTCCCCATAAGCTATCCCGGCTGTCAGGGTCATAGTCCACGCGGCCATCGAACCGGTTGTACCGCGTAAAGCCAGTCTGAGATGGTACGTTCTCGATCCAATTGTTCGCGACCGCTCCTGGGCCGGCTGAGTTCGGCAGCGGATACGTATAGCTCTGAATGGCCTTCGAAACCGGGCTGATCCTGTCAGAAGGAATAATATTCCCTGGAAAAGGCTGGCCGGTGGTCGGATCGATAAGCTTCTGGCTCAGGGCACTGAAGTCTCCCGCCCGCCAGGCCGCCAATGGAACGGTTTCAACAAGGGTTCCAGAGGCTGCCTCTCGCGATCCTTCGTAATCGGCAAAGAAGAAAAGCTTATTCTTCTTAATCGGCCCCCCAACGCTGGCGCCAAAATCGTTGTAAGCGCGGAAGGGTACGGTTGGACTGAAGAAATCGCGCGTATTGAGAGCATTGCCGTTGTAATCCTCGAATAAGGTGCCGTGGAACTCGTTAGTCCCCGAACGGCTCACGATTTGGATATTGCCTGCAGTAGCGAATTCCGCCGGCGCAACCGCGTCCTCCGTCTTGATTTCTGAAATCATGTCTTCATCCATCGATACCGGGGAGGCGCCCTGCGGATAGGCTGCGACCGAAATTCCATCCATAGTCGATTGTTCCCCGGTCGCCTCTCGCGTGCCGCCGATAACAGTGAAATAAGTATGTGGAGTATCGAACGAAGTGCCCGGGGCAAAGGCAGTTAAACTGTAAAGCCCGGTATCACCAGCCTGGCGCCCGATCGAGGGTAAGGCTTCTACGGACTTCAGGGTCATGGTGGTTGAAATATCTGAACCCTGTGTGTTGATAATGGGAGTCGGCGCCTTTACCTGGATGACTTGTGAGGTTTTACCCAGCGTGAGATGCACGTTCAGGTTGATAATCTGGTTGGCCGCCAGAACCAGGTTGCTCCGTTCGTACGAGGCGAAGCCCTGAGCGGTGACGCACCCTGTAGGTGCCAAGATCGAGGCTAGGTATATCGAATATACCGGCCGAATTACTAATCGCATGACGGGTAGCTCCCGTGCTTTGGTTCGTCAGGAGAATATGTGCCGCCGGGATTGCTGCGCCGCTGGGGTCGGTTATCCTGCCCGTGATCGAGCCAAAGGTGCTCTGACCAAAGCTGACTGGCGCTATTAAAAAGCTGAGGGCGATAACTGCCATCAGACATCGCACACTGGAGTTCATAGCTCCTCCTCGAATCCTTGAAATTCTTTCGAGAGAATGGGTGGGCCTGCATCAATGCAATTCACACTCGCTGCAAAGCTTCCTCTAGTGCCGTGATATCGGTCTGTCAACACAGCTACTTCGGCCCTTCACGGGGTAGTTCAAGCCCTCATTGCCACGTGCAGATTCTCTCGCACCTGTTGTTCATTCACCATGTTCGAAATAACGGCCGAGAGATGCGGATTGCTGAGCGCCAGACGATAGGCCTTCTGGTGTACGCCGAGGTTTCCAGGAACGGTTTGATTCAGCAGCGCAGCCCGTTCAGGAACGGGGCGCGTGGAGCGGTCGGGATAGAAAACCGCCTGCGAAGTTTTCATCGCGATCATGCCGAAATTCCGCGCGTGCGCGTCGGCGATCGCAGGTTCCACGTACTCGCGATTCATAATGTTGTAAGCGAACATAGCCATCGAATGAACTCCGTTTTCCGCCGCGGCTTTCAGCACATGGGCGGGATCGTTGTGCGCGGAGACCCCTAGGTAACGTACTTTCCCCTGCCTTTTGAGCTTGTCGAACGCCTCATAGATCTCCGGAATCCGCACCTCCGCCGGCGATGCCGCGCCGTGCGGGCACATCATGACGTCCACGTGATCGGTTTTAAGGCGGCGCAAGCTTCCCTCAATCGAAGTTAAAATCGTGTCAACGTAGACTTTCTGGCGATTGATCTTCGAGCCATACTTTCTCTCCATGACGCCAGCGATGGCGGCCATTTCCGCCTGCCGGTATTGGCCCGAGTCATAGTGTCCGAAGTAACTGGGCAAGGTGACGCCGCGCGCGGCGATGTCCGCATTCGTATCGCGCAGGATCTGACATTGCTCGGCGGCGCTGAGCGTCTCGTAAACTTTCAGATACGCGCTGAACCTGCTTTCCTTAAACGGATCGATTTTCGTTGTGAGAAATACGTGGTCTCTTCCGACAGCGTGCAGGGCTAGGGCATAGCCCTCCTCACTCCGGCCCCCGCCGTAAGCCGGGGCGGTATCGAAATAGTTCAAACCCATTTCGAACGCGGCAATCACATGCTTATAGTTGTCCGGCGAAATCGGGTCGCCGCCGCACACAATCTCAGAGATCATAAACCCGGTGCGACCCAATTGTCGGTAACGCATGCCAGGCCGTCGATTACGCCATTCGATCGGAGCCGATGCACCGGCGTTCGCACTCGAGGCTGGGCCGGGGGCGCTCGCAGCCGGCGCCGCGCCGGTCCATTCCGCCCACCCGGCGGCCGCCGCCAGCGCGGCCGGCGTCTTAACAAAGTCCCTGCGTGTGATGGAATGCTTCATGCAGAGGCCTCCGCTCTCCCGGAAACGGCGTCCATGTTAGCATCGGACGCACCCACCCCCGGCGTCGGAAACAATGCTGGCGACTTGCGGAAAACAGCTCTCTGTGACATGGCGTGGTTCGGCGACCGCTTTTCAACCCCTAAGATTTGTTCCGGGCCAGCCCGTGGATCGGGTGGCCCAGTTCGAGTGTTCCCCGCAAACCACACTCGCCCTGTATAGCACCGCGACATCTCTTTGTCAACAGACGCGACATAGCATCTCACATTATGGTACATCCGTCGGCTGTTTTGTGGAGCCATTCTCGCACGTCGGCGTCTAGCTGGTACCCTAGGAGGCCAGCTAGAACGCAGGTTGTGAGGGACCGGGGTGCACAGTGCCGAGCCCACAACAGACTGGAAAGTTTGACATCGGAGACAGAGTCTCATAATATGGGCTCTCATGAGCATCAGTGGCGGTTCGGTATCCGGTTCTCCCTTGCCGCTCCCCGCTGCTTTCGTCGAGGCTGCGAGCATTCTGCATGCCGTGTTCGGCGAGAGATCCACAATTCTGCAACGCCAAACGTCTTTTGCCGAGCGCAGATAAAAGGGCGACATGGAATCTGATCGCGAGGGCAACTTTCCGTACCAGACCCAGGTTATAGATCGCGCGTTTGCGATCCTGGACGTACTGGCGGCGAGCGCCAGAGGCCAGTCTCTTACTCAATTAACACACCGCCTGGGTCTGAGCAAGAGTACCTGCCATCGCCTCTTGAAGATTTTGGAACGATACCGATTTGCAGAAAAGGACCCTCTAACGTCGAAGTTCAGGTTAGGCGGAAGGGTGTTGGAACTGGGAGCTCAGGCCGCGGCGCAGATTGATGTCATTCAGGAAGCCATTCCTTTCCTTGAGAGACTCAGCCAGGAAACGCGGGAGACCGCTCGCCTGGGTGTTCTGACTGATCTCGAGGTGGTTTCCATTGCCACCGCGGACGGCCATCACGCGCTCCGGATGTCTCCGACGCTGGGGCGCAGATCTCCGGTTTACTGTTCATCACTTGGAAAGGCAATTCTCGCCTTTCTGCCTGAGGAGAAGTACAGGATAATCATGAGCGGCTGCCGGCTGAGGCCTTTCACTCGAAATACCATCACTCGCCGGTCCGATCTACGCATGGAGTTGACTCGCATCAAAAAGCGCGGGTATGCCATCGATCAAGAGGAGCTGGAGTCGGGTCTATCGTGCATCGGCGCCCCGGTCTGGGATTATTCTTGCAAGGTGGTTGCTGCCATCAGCATCGCTGGGGCGGCTCAGCGCTTCGGGCGGGAACAGCTTCCTGAATTGGCGCAGTTCGTGATGAGTGCCGCAGCGGACCTGTCGAGGCGCCTCGGATACCAGCCACCCGGAGCAAAGTGACCACAAACCGTGGAGATCGGTTCAAACCGAGGGCGATGATCCGAAACGGAACTTTGGGACGGCACGGGTGCTGCCGAAACGAGGATCAATTATGAATAAACTGAACCGGCGTGAATTCCTGCGGCCGATGGCTGCTTCGACTGCCGCCCTTCTGGCAACCGGGAGCGCGTTCCCATCGGGATTAGCATTGCCGGCTAAGACGGGGCAAAACACGACCTTCAATATCCGCCAATATGGCGCGAAGGGTGATAAGGTCTCGAACGACGCGCCCGCGATTCAGGCGGCAATTGATGCTTGCAACCGCGCGGGCGGTGGCGAAGTGGTTGTGCCCCCGGGGAATTATTTTTCCGGCGGGCTCATTATGAAGAGCAACGTAACGCTGAGACTCGAGA
>JBOGJS010000218.1:0-4806 GCA_050745365.1 Terriglobia bacterium | reverse complement strand
CATTGACGACGTTTGGATCATTAATCCAACTACCGTGCTCAATGCGCGGTATGGTCTGACGGCGGCGGAGTTCCCGGAAAAGCGGTTGACCGAGGGAACGAATCTCACGTCGCTCGGCTTTTCACCGGCCCTGGCAAGCCTCGTGAACCCAAAGTTATCAACGGTTCCGAAAGTAGAGGCGAGCCCTTTCACGGATTTATCAAACTGGTCGAGTGGCGATGGCACAAATTCCTATGTGTCGAACGATTGGGTTGCCGACCTAACGAAGGAGAAGGGTTCTCATAACATCCGCTTCGGGGCCGACGCGCGTGACCTCAGAAGCTTTGGTAATCGCTACCCGGAAGCCATTTCGCCGCTTCTTGACTTCTCGACCACGTATACGCAGGGACCGTTTGACAACTCTCCTTCCGCCCCTCTCGGGCAGCAGCTTGCCGCAATGCTCATGGGCATACCCGGCGGATCGATGGTGACGCCTTACACAGAAAGTTACATCCTCCAGGACGATTACCTCGGGCTCTATGTTCAGGACGACTATCGCATAACACCCAAACTGACACTTAATCTTGGCGTGAGATACGAGCTTGAAACGCCCGCGACTGAAAAGTACGACCGTCTGAATGCAGGTTTCAATTCCACAGGCCCGAATGCCTTGACGGCTCAAGCCTTGGCAAAGTACGCTCAGAGCCCGATTCCGGGTGTACCCCATTTCGACCCGGCGGGTGGCTTGACCTTTGTCGGCCAAAATGGGATCGGCAACGGCCCCTATCCGACGACGAACGAGTTCATGCCACGGATCGGTCTTGCCTGGCACTTCACGCCCAACACCGTGCTGCGAACCGGGTATGGCATCTACTTCGGCACGGACGGGGTCGATACGTTCACGCCTTCGCAAATCGGTTTTACGCAGACCACCCCCATCCAAGCCTCGCTGAACAATGGCGTCACCTATGTAGCGACCCTCCAAAACCCGTTCCCGAACGGTCTGATTTCACCCTCGGGCGCGGGCGATGGCATCAATACCGCCTTCGGCCAGTCCCTCACCTATTTTGATCCGAATATGAAGCCGCCGTACTCTCAGAGGTGGTCATTCGGATTTGAGCGCCAGCTCCCGGGCAGGTTTGTGGTCGACGCGAGTTATATCGGGGACAAGGTAACGCACCTTCCCGTGAATCGCTCGATCAACAACACTCCAGCCCAAGATCTGAGCACCTCAGCCACTCGGGACAAGACGACGATTAACTCCTTGTCGGCCCATTTTCCTAGTCCGCTATACAGACTCAATCCGATCTTCGGCACCACCATCTCGCGCGCCACTGCCCTCGAGCCGTATCCGGAGTTTGGCAGCATCACTGTGGCACAGCCGATTGGGAACTCGACCTATAATGCCTTGCAGGTCCAGGTGGAGAGGCGCTTTTCACAGGGCTTCACCTTACAGGCCGCCTACACTCACTCGAAGTACATGCAGGAAACGGCGTTTCTTAACCCGACAGACCCGGTGCCGTATCGTTCGATTTCCAATATGGACGTGCCAAATCTGTTCTCGATGAGCGGGATCTGGCAGCTTCCGGTCGGCCAGGGCCGGCACTTTCTTAGCCACCTCCCGGCGGCCGCGAACACAATCATCGGAGATTGGCAGCTCGTTGGCTCAGAGGATCACCAGTCCGGTGTGCCACTCGCCTGGGGAGATATCATTTTCACCGGCAACATCCAAGACATCGCGCTCCCGGCAAGTCAACAAAGCGCGCAGGAATGGTTCAACGTCAATGCCGGCTTCAACAGAAAATCGTCACAGCAATTGGAAGACAACATACGAACCTTCCCGTTGATGCTCAGTGGGGTTCGGTCACAGGCCTTCACCGGGGTCAATCTAGCCCTCACGAGGAATTTCCGTGTCGGGGAACATGTGGCTATGCAGTTTCGGGCTGAGTGTTACAACGTGGCCAATCATCCTGTCTTCTCAGCGCCCAATACCACGCCGACGAGCTCGGCGTTTGGAACGGTTACGAGCGACATCTCCGAACCTCGAGCATGGCAGTTTGCGTTAAAGCTGAATTTTTGATTCGAGGAGAAGTGCCTCACTTCGGTCTCGTGCAGCGGCCTGAATGGGCCGCAACGTATCAGGGCATGGCTTGAGCCGTGCCGAAGAGCAGCGGAGAGAGTCACGGCTTTAGCCGCTGTCGTACAGGGGCTGAAAGCCCGGTGAATGTGGGCGCCTGCCAATGGCACGGCTAAAAGCCATGCCCTGATACACGCCCTGCGAGACTGCGGCATTACGATCGAGGAATGCCGGATAAGAGAACATCGATTGGGAATGCCCATCAAATTGAAAAGCCGGGTGGCCGCTTTGTGCGGTGGTCCGAATGCCGGATGGTTCGAGGGACCGCGGCGTTCGATCCCCACCACAATCTGTGTGCTGCTGATTCTGAGTCCATCGTTGATGCGTGCCCAGAATTCCCCAGCCACGTCATCGCAGTTCGAGACGGCCACAAAGATGTTTGCTGTCGAGTGCGCAGGGTGCCACGGCGCCGATGCGCATGGGACGGATCACGGGCCGCCGCTGGTGGGAGTCCGCGGGCTTCGTCGCCGTTCGGTTTCCTAGATTCGCAACACAATTCATAATGGGATTCCCTCGGGCGGCATGCCGTCGTTTGCGAATCTGCCGGGGGATGAACTGGATGCGCTGGCTGCTTTTGTGCATGCGCTGAACTCACCGGCAGCGGAAAGCGCCGTGCCAGGTGACCAAGCGGCGGGAGAAGACTATTTCTTTGGCGCGGGAAAATGCTCCTCCTGCCACATGGTCGACGGGCGAGGGTCAGCGGTGGGGCCGGATTTGTCGGATGTTGCGAACGAATTAACGCTGGATGAGCTTCGAGAGTCGCTGCTTGCGCCGAGCGCGCGGATAACACCGGGCTATGGGATGGTGACGGTCGACTTGCGGGATGGGAAGACGGTTCGCGGCTTTGCGCGCAGCCGAAGCAATTTCGAGATCGTGGTCGAGGATTTGAAGGGGCAATTTCATCTGCTCGAAAACAACCAGATTTCAGCGGTTCAGCAGGAGAAAGAATCGCTGATGCCGCCGGCGAAGGCGAGTGCCAAAGAGCTACAGAATCTGATTGCCTATCTCAGCAGCCTGACGGGTGTAAAGCCTGGAGTGGCGACGCCATCCTCTCCGTCTGGCGGCATTACGTGGCGGAGAATTCTTCATCCGCGGCCCGGCGACTGGCCCACCTACAACGGCAACCTCAATGGCAACCGGTACAGCCAGCTCACTCAGATCAATACGACCAATGTGAGCCAACTGCGTTTGAAGTGGATATTTACAGTTCCTTTATGGAAGCAATTCCTGCCGAATACGCCTTACTTCCACGAAAACATGAAGTACTTCGGGCTGGAAATGACGCCACTGGTTGCGGACGGCATCATGTACATCACGGGTCCGCACTCGGCTTATGCGCTCGATGCAGGTACCGGCCAGGAGATCTGGAAGTACTGGCGCCCACGGAGTCGAGGATCGTTTGGAGACGCGTCGCTCGGGACGAATCGTGGAGTGGCGATTCTGGGCGACAAAGTGTTTATGACGACGGAGGCTGCGCATTTGCTGGCTCTTAACCGTACGACGGGGCAGCCTGTCTGGGAAGAGGTGATGCCGGAAGCGCCGATGCACTATGGCGCAACGGTGGCACCGCTGGTGGTGAAGGACATGGTCATTGCCGGGGTAATGGGCGCGGATTGGGGTATACGTGGGTTTTTGGCGGCTTATAAGGCCTCCAACGGAAAGCTGGTGTGGCGGCGCTGGACGATTCCTGGCAAAGGCGAGCCGGGCGCTCAAACCTGGGGTGGAAATCCTAGAGTGGACGGCGGTGCGTCAACGTGGCTAACGGGCTCCTATGATCCGGAAACAGACACGCTTTACTGGGCCACGGCCACTCCATATCCGGACTACGACGCAAGCACCCGGCCAGGAGATAACCTCTACACTGACTGCATCCTGGCGCTCGATCCAGATAACGGAAAAATCAAGTGGTATTACCAGACAACTCCGCACGACGTGGATTCCTGGGATACCACCGAGCCCCTCGTCCTGGTTGACACGCGGTATCAGGGACAGAATCGTAAGCTTCTGATCCACGCTGATCGGAATGGTTTCTTCTACGTGCTGGATCGCACCAACGGCCATGTTCTGCTCGCGAAGCCCTTTGTGCGAGAGAACTGGGCAAGCGGAATCGGCGCGGATGGCCGTCCTGAGCTTTTACCCCAGGATGGGGTGGTTTGCCCGGAAGCGGGGACAAACTGGAATTCAACAGCCTTCAGCCCGGTGACTCGCCTTTATTACGTGATGGCGCTTGAGAAGTGCGATGTGAAGCTTTCTTCTGGTAATCAGGCGGCAGCGCACGCGAAACCTGCGAAGAAGTATCTTCGGGCGCTGGCGATTGACAGCGGAAAGCTGGTTTGGCAAATCCCGCAGTTCGGACCTGTCGAGGGAAAGAGAGACGCAGGAGTATTGGCGACGGCGGGCGGACTGCTCTTCTACGGCGACCCGACAGGGGACATTGTGGCAGTCGATGAGCGAGATGGGAAGACGCTGTGGCGTTTTCCGACCGATGGAGAAACCAAGGCTTCGCCGATGACTTATACGGCGAACGGAAAACAATTTATCGCGTTGGCCGTTGGCCCGAATGTCTTGTGCTTTGGGTTGCCCTGAGGGAGTGAAAGAAACCAAGAAGGCCTGTCACCCTGAGCCTGTTCGTAGCCTTCGGCTGCCCATCTGGGGCATGACAGGTGTAACGCGGACCTGCGCGGTTCAGG
>JBOGJS010000217.1:0-7570 GCA_050745365.1 Terriglobia bacterium | reverse complement strand
GCCCTCAATGGAGGAGCAGCGAGAAGAAGCCGTTCTACGCGTCGAGGATGCCATGCGGCCGCCGGGAGGGCTCGTAATTTCAGGCGGAGATACGGTTGCGGAGGCGCTCGAAAAAACAGCCAGTCTTTCCCAGGAAAGCTTCCTCATCACCTACGGCAAAATACACTGGGGAACGATCACAAGACGAGCGCTTGAAGAATGGGCTCGGCAAGAAAAAGGTAGTCAGAAACTTTCCGGTCTGGAGACGGCTGAGCGCCTTCCGTGGGTATATCGAGATCAGTCACTCGACGTTGCGATGCGGCTGATCGGGGATCATCCTCTCCTGCCCGTATTGAATCGGGCGGAACCTGGCAGGGTGGAGGGCGTCATTTCACTCGAGGACATTCTCCACGCCTATCGAAAAGGCTTTTCTCGCCAGCCGTGAGCAGCCGCTTTGAAACACGGGCGAGACCCCTCATCCGGGTCGCTTCGCTCCCCACCTTCTCCCCAGGGGAGAAGGTGGCCGACGTAGCAGGGCGGTTGAGGGGGCATTCTTCACGGCTTCCGAGTTCCGCAAGGCGGCATGACTGGTGCTGCATTCCCTCGCACGGCGTGAGCTGTCACCCGCCGCAATCACTTCTGCCCGTTGCCCTCTCGCCCCTGGATGAAGCGATCCATACGTTCCAAGACCGCAGTGGAAATCGCTTCGAGTTGAGCGATCCGCGTTTCAGCGCTTCGGATCCAGCTTTGCGTGTTCTGCGTCCAGTCCTCAACACGCCTCTCCAGCCGTGTCATGAGCTCGGCCTGAACCAGCATCGCTTCTTCGAGCTTCGTCAGCCGTTCCTCAGCCGTCATCGCTTTCCTTCCCCGGTCTGTGCCGGACTCGATTGATATCCTCAACTATACCACCGGACAAGCGCTCCTTCGGCGCAGATGACGACTCTCCCAGATGATCGTTCTCGAATAATGTAATGTACAGTCTCGGGCCCGAAAGCCCGGCCTCGATACGACGGGCCGTGAGCCGCGAATATAGCGGCGGCGTCTTGGCCGCCGTCCGGTGATGAGGACATCGCCGCTACAGCACAGGTATTTCGACAACGATCATCTAATCGTTCGGCGCCAGCGGTTTTAAAATGGCATCCAGCAGATCCGGCTTCCCCTCCTCACGTACGAGGTGCGGGTAACGCTCGCCGCCATGATATTCGAGGCGGTACGTCTGGTAGTAGTCATCGTTCTTCACCAGCAGGCGCAGGGGTTGAGAACTCTTCTCCCCCTCCCGAAGCGCATCGCGGAAAACCGAGGGCGTAAAAGCCCGGCTGTTCACCGCGACCAGGTGCATTCCTGCTGAAATTCCGGCTTTATAGGCGGGTGACCCCACGATGCAGTCCTGAATGCTGCCGGCATCCTGAACGAGAAGGCCGATGGAATAAGCTGCGTTCACAAGATCATTTGCGTCTTCTGAAGTGCGCATTAAGTCCGATTCCTTGTCGTTATAGATCAGTTTCCATCCCGCGGCCTCAATGCCTCCGAGAGGCGGATTGGGCGAAGTGGATTCGAGACGTGCGCGGAAAAATGCCGCCCAGTCGTAAGGCGCGACTTGGTTGAGCGCATTCACCAGGTCGTCGAAGGTGTAAGTCTTCAGTTGAGGCCCAAGGTTCGGCCCGCCGTAGAAAAGACGGCAAAAGTCCTCAAGCGATTTCTTGCCGTGGGTCAGGTGGCGGATGGTTGTGTTCACTTCAAGCCAGATCAGGTCGCCTTCCTCGTAATAATCCGTGGTGCGCCGCCAATTGGTCCATTCCTCAGGCGCGAAATAGAGAATCTGGGCCGCATTGGCGGTATCCTGCAGCGGGCGCCAAGTGCGACCCGGACGCCCTGGGCCGAGCATGGCGCCGATCATCGCCAGATATTCGCGATATTCTTTGGGCGTCCACAGCCCACAGCGCGTGGCGAGAAGAGGACCCAGATAGTCGGTAAGGCCCTCGTACACCCAAAGCAGGTCCGTCTTCATGGGCTCTTCGTAATAGGGTGGACTTAAATCCGCAGGGCGACGAAATTTTCCGTTCCAGGAATGGACGAATTCGTGCGGCAGAAGTTCGGCCATCAGTTTGCGCGGGCCGGGTTCGACGAGGGATCGCTCGGGCACGCGGCTGTCATCCGATTCGTGATGCTCGAGACCGAAATGTGCCACGTGGTCGCTGAGGGTGAGCAGGAAATGATAGTCGCGGTAATGCCGCATCCCGAAAAGCACTCCCGTCTCGGCAACCAGGTTCGTGTAGTCCTCGACTTGCTTCGGACTCATGTTGAGCGCCGCTTCACTGTCTGCCGCGATGTCCATCTCGTGATGGATCGGCTCACCGGGCGGTGTCACGTTCACCACGCGCAAGTATTCGCCGGAAATCACAGGTGAATCCACCAGGCGGTTCAGCGAAACAGGTTTGAATTCAACCTCGTCGCCCGATTGTTCCGCGACAGGCAGCGCCGTGCCAAACTTCCAGCCCTCCGGCAATTTCAGCGTGGGTATGTAAGTGATCTCCTGCGCTCGCACACCGGCCGGGTAAAGCAGGTTCTGGTTCCAACTGATCAGGACCAATTTATCCGTCGCTGAGGCTCCTGCGCTGAAGCCGGAAATTGCCTCTGGCTCGATGTAGTCCAGCTTTACGTTGAGGGTGGAAACGCCAGCGGGGATGGTCAAATGGAAAGTGAACATATCCAGCAGGTCGCGCCGCCAGCGAATGGTTTGGCCGTTCGCCGTGAACCTCAACCCAACAAGATTCACGATTGGGCCGTCGGGCGCGTGCTCGCCCGGGATCCACTTGGGATAATAAAGCGTGAGTGGGCCCGGCTCGACCGGCATCACCATTTCGGTGTGAATAATCTTCATGGGTGCCTGGGTTGCGTCTACGTGGAGAGTAATAGTTGGGCCAGGCTGCGCCGGCGCGAATGGAGCCCCCAGAAGCAACAGAATGGCTGGAAGCAAACCGCAAAGCCCCCAGCGGGGGTGAAAGAGAAAGGCCATAATGAGCTCCTGAAATACAGAAGTATGAAGATTCCGCAGAAGCTGTGGGACAGTGCGGCGGGCTTGATATTCTCCCTCGAAGCCTCTGAAGCCGGAATTGGAATCATACGCCCGGAGGTTGGGTCACGACAATTAACGGATTTGCGCGGGCGGGGTAGCCACGGTCAGGGCTTCACGGACAGCGGGTGGCGCATACATGCCGCTGCTTGGCGTGTGCGCGACCAGGCGTTTTCCCTCTGTCAGGAGACCGACCTATTGTGGCCTTGACGCAAGGTGCTGCCGGCCACGCGGGTGGCGCACACATCGTCGTGTGATGTCTGCGACCAACGGGGTAGCCACGGCACAGTTCTTGTGCCACAGTCAGGCTTTGCTGACCGTGGCCTTTTACGCATCGAAAAGAAACCACGGTCAATCAGAATGCGACTGATCGTGGCTACCACTCACTGGATCGGCTGCCGGCCACGAGGCTGCGATCCGGGTAATTTTAACCTTGTGTTCCTGCGATCGTGAGTGCCCAAGCGGATTTCCATAGACGTATTGGCAGGGAAAACTACGTCGTGACCGCGAGCCAAAAGATGAGAATAGATCGACCAGGCGGCCCCGTAAAAGCCAAACATTGAGGTAAGCACGCGCGAATTCGCGGTTAGGGAAGCCACAGTACCTACCCAGCCCAATCCCCAGCCCCCGGCGAGAGTCTGGCCCATCGCGCCGCCCTGCCCTGGAACCGGCGCGCCGGGCTGGGTATCTGCATCGCGATCCGGTGTATTTGTCCATACCGCAAGTGCAACGGAGAGCGCTGGAATCAGGTATTTTCCTTTCGAAGCCGCGGGCTTCACTCCTCCTTCTGCCGTGACCGTCAGGTTTGCCTTCTGAGGTACTTCGATGCCCTGCAAGCTGGCGTGGATGATTCGAGGTTCGGCGGCGGGCGGCTCGATGCGCTGAAATGTGAAACGCAAATTGCCGTTGCGGTCGAGCCTCCGCGCCGGTTTCACGCGAACCACCGTACCTTCCAGACGGCTGCCCTGCGGGATAATCAGCTCATGGCGCGCGGAAAATAGGGGCCGCGTTACCAGCGCGGTGACAGAGTCGCCGGAATGGGCGGTGGCGGAACTGAGCGGCTGTAGCAGGCGGGCATAGAGGACGCTGTCAGGTGGTGGCGGAGAGCCTACATGGTCCAGCTTCGCCTCGGGCAGACGTTCCACGCCAAGCTGGAGTGGCCGCTCGAGTACTGCGGTGAAGACGGTCCCAGGCTGAAATGCCTGGTGATGATAAGGCGCTTTCGATACCGCCAGCGCCTTCAGCCAAGCTGCCGCACGGTGAAGCTTGTTCGGCGCTCGAAGGGAAGCCAGAGCACGCTTCTTCCGCGCGCTGGCCTCGCGCCGCGCTTCACGAATGGCTCCGGCGGCGACGCCTTTCGTGCTGCCCACTTTGCCTCCGCCGCTTTCGAGACGGACCATCGGCGCGGCGCCTGGCATAACAGCAGTGGAGATGGGCAGTTGCCTGCCATTCTTCAGGACCAGCGTGTCGAACTCCACCCCAGCCGTTCGGAGCGGTGTAAAATTTCCGGCCATGATCGCTTGGGCGCGACGCCAACGGGGCACTCCCTGGATTCGCACGATACGACCCAACATCTCGCAGCCAGCAGGCAGGACGACTTCATTGTAAACGTAGACCGGAGCAGCCAGCCTGCCCACAACCGGCTCGCCAGGTTTTTTATTAATCGGCACACGGTGGGTGAGAATGACGTGGAGGGGAACGTCTTTCGCAATCGTGAGGGGAATTTCTGCGGCTGTGGATTGTGCCGAAATCGTTGCGGAGAAGACAAAGAGGGCAGGAAACAGCAGGAGAATACGCCACCCGCAGGGACTGGCGCTCCTTGCGCCTCTCCCGCTACTTCCTCGCTGCTTCACGCCGATCCCGCTCCCACCTGTTCCAACTGAGCGCCCGTTTCTTGAAGCACGTCTTCATGCAATGAATTGCCGTGCGCATCCATGGTAACTATAGCCGGAAAGTCTCGCGCTTCAAAGCGCCACATCGCTTCCGGCACACCCAGTTCTTCGAGCAGGTCGACGCCAAGCACCTGGGGCAGGCATCGCGCGTAATATTGAGCAGCGCCGCCGATCCCGTGGAGGTAAACCGCGCCACACTCCTTGAGCGCAGCGAGTGTCTTTTTCCCCATTCCCCCTTTACCCATCACGCCCCGAAGGCCATAACGCTTGATAACATCCGCCTCATAAGGCTCTTCACGGATGCTCGTGGTGGGGCCGGCGGCAAGCACCTTCCAGCGCTCATGCGGCGCCGTCCCCTCTTTTGCCATCACCGGGCCGCAATGGTAAAGGATGGCGCCGCTCAGGTTTGTGGGCGGCGGATGATGGAGGAGGAAGTGGTGCAAAGCGTCGCGTCCGGTGACGAGCGGACCATTGACGAGAACAAAATCTCCCACCTTGAGCGCTCGAGCTTTCTCTTCCGAAAGCGGCGTCTCCAGGCGCACTTCGCGGCCTGAAAGCTTGAAGCCGGCACCCTGCGCGATGAGGCGTTCTACGGGCCGGGACGGGTCACGATAGAGCCACTTTGTGATTGCGCCATTTTGAGCGTCGAGCCGCACGCCGAGCCGGCGAAACGCCCAGCAATCATACGCCACCGAAACGAAGAAGCAGGCGGGCAGCCGATGGGCTGTGGTGATTTTACAGCCGATCAGAGAAGCCCTTCCTCCAAAGCCCATGGTGCCCATGCCAACCCGGTTGGCCTGTTCCATGATGTCTTTCTCGAGCTTTGCGAGGTCCCGATTTGGGTTAACGTCATCAAGCGAGCGGAAGAGTTGCTGCTTGGCAAGTTGATAGCCGTGGGCGCGATCGCTGCCGATGCAAACGCCAATGGCCCCTGGCGCGCAGCCCTGCCCCTGCGCCTGCCACACTGCATGCAGGATGCATTTGCGAACGCCTTCAACATCGCGATCCGCGCGGCCCAAGTGCTCCAGCGTGCACGGAACGGAATACTGGATGTTCTTATTTTCGCAGCCTCCGCCTTTTAGAAGAAGACGGACTTCGATCTCATTTTCCTCCCATTGTTCGAAGTGCATCACCGGAATTTCCGTACCCAGATTATTCCCGCTGTTTTTCCCGGTAAGCGAATCCATTGAATTGGGCCGCAGCTTGCCCCGCTTTGTCGCTTCCACTACGGCTTCGAGAATCTGCTTCTTCATGCTGATCTGGTTCACGCCGATCGGCGTCTTAATCTCAAAGGTGGGAAAGCCCGTATCCTGGCAGATCGCCCCTTCGTTCTGATAGGCAAGATCGATGTTCTCGCCAATAATGTTCAGCGCCTGTCCCGCCTGCGAGGATGCGTTCTCACGCTTCAGAGCCCAGGCCATGGCCTGCCGGACATCCGGCGGAAGGTTGGTGGAAGTTTGAATGATGAGTTCGAGAATGCTTTCCTTTAGAAATTCCATAACGTCTCCATTCTAATCGTTCAGGATACCGCAAAAACCTTCAGCGGTAGTCCTCTCTTCACTGAAACCTTTAGTTTAGCCCATGCACCTTGGCCCACGGGTGGCGCAGCGGGTAGCCACGGCACCGCCTCTGTGCCGTGGGCCTTTGGGGTAGGCACGGTCAGGGCCTTGCTGGCCGCGGGTGGCGCAGACATCGCCTTGTGATGTCTGTCATTTAGGGCCTTCGGCCCGCGAAAATTTATGAAAAGCCATAACTCATTCGTTTTCAGCACGGCCTATTCTGATGACCGGGTTTTTCGACCCTGCGATCAGCGGGTACCCGTTACGGGTGGCGCAGCGCGCAAACCATCTCAGCCGTCCCAGTCGTCTCAATCGTCTCCCGCCGCGCCTTCCGCCCTCCTATGCTTGATCTGCTATGGACACTCATTCTTGCCGTCAACCGCAACACTCCCATTTGTGCCGGTCTCCGAAGCTCACCCCGGCGCGCCTCGCCGCCTGCCGGGCCAATGCCCGCAAATCCACCGGTCCCCGCACCGCGCGAGGCAAAGCGCGCTCGTCAATGAACGCTCTCAAGCACGGGCGCTATGCCCGCCGCCTCACCCAAACGCTCGAACGAACGGGCGAGCGGGAGCAACTGGAACTTTACTGGAGCATCGTGAAGAGGATCAGCCTGCATTTCCGGGTGGACTGGAATCGGGAACAGCATAAGACGGAGCGGCTGGCGCGCGAGGTTTGGTGCTATGGCTGGAAGGTGGCGGGGAGAGGAAGAACGAACCCAGGAAGTCCTGGAAGCTCAAGCAATTCGGAAATTAATTACCTATCCCCAATTCAGATTCGAGGCAACGCGCGTGGGAGCGCGCTGCGGTTTGTCTTCGGGCGGCGACGCCGACGCCGCCTGACGGCCCGCGTGATCCCGCTCCTGAGCTTGGGTAGGCTCCTGGCGCTATGGCGGCTGAGCTCATCCGCCTTGGCGGCCCGGGATGAACGTGGCGGCGGGCTTATCCCACGAGACTGAAAAAGGGGTAGCCACGGCACCGCCTATGCCGTGGGTATTAGGAAGCGCGGAGTCGTCTTCTAACTCCGCGGCTTTTGTTTTTCTCGAACGAAATGCCGCAGAGTTTCTGGAC
>JBOGJS010000216.1:0-7319 GCA_050745365.1 Terriglobia bacterium | reverse complement strand
GTCCCGTCCTCAGTACGCCGCCGCAGGAAAGACATCTGCGTCTCGCCTTCAGGGACCGGGTAACGGGGAAATTCGTAGCCTAGACCCCGCAGGGAGAACTGCAATCGCGAGGCGAGCGCTTCGGTGTTGGCAATGGCCTCGGGCAGGTCTCGAAACAGGCCAGCCATTTCTCGACTGCCCTTCACGTGCCTCTCTGAATTACGGGCAAGAAGCCTTCCGGCAGTTTCGAGCGTGGAATGATGCCGAATGCAGGTGAAGACATCCTGAATCTCGCGCTGCTCGGGAGTGCTGTAGCAAACTCCGTTCGTAGCCAGCAGGGGAAGCTTGTAACGGCGCGCAAGCTCAACGGCAGCCTGGTTACGAGCTTCTTCGTCACGCTCGAAATGCCGCTGTAGCTCAACGTACACGCGGTCCCAGCCGAATACCGCGCACAGTTCTTCGATCGAACGTCTTCCGGCCGCGCTACCACCGCTTGCCAGGGCTGCTGCCAGGGGGCCTTCCGCGCCGCCAGTGAGGCAGATGAGGCCTTCCGAATATTCGCTCAATTCTGGCGGGGCAATCGCACCCTCGCCCTTCGGAGCGCGCAGCTTCATGCGGGTGATTAACCGGCAAAGGTTCTGGTAACCGGCGCGCGTTTCGGCCAGGAGCGGATAACGAAACCCGCCGGTCGCCGTCACTTCAGCGCCGATCAAGGCGCGAATGCCGGGGGCCTGCTCGGCCGCCAGATGAAACCGAGGCGCGCCATAAACGCCATCACGGTCCAGAAGCGCCATTGCCGGTATGCCAAATTCGCCGCACGAAGCGATGAGGTCCTCCGGCAAGCAGGCTCCTTCGAGAAATGAAAAGGCCGAACGAGCATGAAGCTCAACGTAGATCGGGCTAATCATAATTGGCTTCCAGGAACCAGTCGCCGCTCCGAAGATCGCGATAGATGCGATAGAGCTCGACCGCAATCATGGTGGTTTCGAAATCGTGGGTTCGCCGCCTCACCTTCAGCTCCACCTCCCACTCTTCTCGCTTCCAGCCGTCATCGTTCCACCACTCTCCTGAAGTTCGCCACGGTCCGGCTGCTGCGATCACCTCGCCGTGTCTCCCACCGAAGAAAACGCGCACGGGCAAACCGGCGCGCGTTTCGACTTTAGCCTCGAGGGGTGGGCGAAAAATCCGAAGCGCGGTCAAATTATCTTTTCCGGCGGGAACTACGCTCTTTTCTGTCTTCCGCCCGCTCTCGAAAGGATTGAACCGGACCATGCGAAATGCATCGGGTCGATGCGTGTCTTGAATTTCGGGCGATCCGACTTTTCCCTCGCCCACCACCTTGGCGAGGCGGGCCAGTGTGAGTTCAAGCTTTTCGGGATCGGGCGCAGCGGGGAAAAACAATCCACCCTGCAAAGCGCGTGGCTTGGCTGCCTCTGCTTTGACCCTGATTTGGGTCACGGGAGCGGCAGGCGGACACGATTCCAAATGGAGTTGGAGCAATTTTAACAGCGTCACTACGTTTCCGGTAGGAACGGGCAGCCGCAGCTTTTTCTCGTATTTTGGTTCGCTCCCAGAGGGCACGTCCAAGTCCATCTCGATGAAAAGCTCGTTGATTGCCAGCGCGCGAGATTTCAAGCGAGCGTGCAACCGGTTCAGCAGCACTCCGAGAGCAAACGCCAGCGACTCGAGCTGCTCGATGGGATCATCGAGAGTCATAACCTCTTTGAACTGTAAATCCGGCTGAGTGGGAACGAGCGGGCGCGAGAACGTCCCGCGTGCTCGTGCCTGGAGTTCTACACCTTCCTGCCCTAGCCTTTCTGCGAGTTGTACGGCCGGCAGCCGGGCGAGAGCCTGCAGGGTGTGTATTCCCCAACGTTCGAAGGTCTCTAGCAGTTCCGCGGGAGGATCGAGGATTTTAAGAGGCAAGCTGCCCAAGCGTTCAAGCTCCTGCCCGGCAGAAAGAATGGTGACCCCCGCAAAACCGCGGGCGGCTTCGAGCGACGCCTCGGGCGCTGCAGCGATGGCGACCTGTGCTTCAAAGCCCAGTTGAGAGGCGCAGTCAGCCATTCGCCGGGCGGCTTTTTCAACCGGCCCTAATAAATGTTCAAGCCCGGCTAAATCGAGAATGACCGTGTCAACCTTTACATCCTCGACGCGTGGAGAGAAGGAAAAGCCAAGATCCAGCAGAGCGGCATGTGCAATCTGCTCCTGAATGGAGCTGCGAGGGCGAAACGTGATCGAGGCGACTTGCGCTGCCTGTGTAACGCTCATGCCGGGCTCGATGCCTGCCTTCGCCGCCATTGAATTGACCGCGACAACGAGCGTTTTCCCTTCCACCATCGCCACGGGGCAGGAACGCAGCTCGGGTTCAGAACGCTCGGCAGCCTGAAAAACAAAATTCGGAATGTAAATGCAAGCAAAACTCATGCCTTCAGAACGTGTGAATAAAATGGCGGCGTAAAGCCGCCTCTACGTGCCCGATAAATGATTTTGGTTCTCAAGCGCATCCGGGATGGCCGCTCGAACCGCGAGCGAGTTACCTCCGCGTTGAGGTGCAATCCCCCAAGCAAGTGAGAATGGCTTACCGGCTTTGTCTCCGGAATCACCAACCAGGACCCCTCTTCCAACCGCAGCCTGAGGCAGAGCCGCGTACAGGATTTTGCACAGGCTTCCGGCGCCAGAACCAGCAAGAGAGTCGGCGTATGCTCAACGGCCCGGCGGAAACGAAACCAGAAACTCAGGGGCAGGCGGTGCAAACTCCTTAGAGGGACACTACCGAGATCGAGTACCACCAGGCCAAATCCGGCGCTCGCGAGAATGAGGTCCGTCGTCTGAATCGCCTGTTCCAGATCGCGACAACGTACCCACAGCAGGCGATGTAATGTGACTCCTATGTTTTGAGCCGTGCGAGGATCGAAGCCATCGCCCGCATCGACCCAGGCGCAGATTTCTCCCTGCGCCGTTCGCTGAGCCAACACAGAAATTCCCACACTGGTTCGTCCCGACGAAACGGGCCCGTAAATCTCAGTAAGTTCTCCCCGGGGCAGGCCCCCGGTGACAGCATCGATTTCAGCAAAGCCGGTGGGGACCCGAGACGGCTCCTGGAGGATGGATGGCGTGAACAGTTTCGCGCCCAATGCCAATTCAACCTGGGAACGAAGCGCAGCAGCTCGCATAGTCGACAGGGAATAAAAAAGCGAAACTGATTCCCAATTCCCGAGGCGCTTCGGGCCTTCTCATCATTTTCGTTTTTTATTCGCCTATACGATTCTTGTCATTAAAGAAGAGGGTTGTCAAGCAGGCTGTTCTCTGAAGCTGTCATTTTCTCTTCGATCGCCACATCTCTAAGTTGCGGGTAATTTTCCACGAGCAACCCTGGCGCGCGCACTCGGGTTTCGAAAATCATGGCCATGAGTTCAAGCGCATTCACCAGCCCTTTGGCTTCGAAATGGTTATTCGCGATGACGTAGACGGTTGAGGCGGAATCCATAATGCGCTTGACGCGCGCAGCCCACGGTTCCAGTTCCTTGAGGGTATAGAGATAGTCATAGCGCTCTTCAGGCTTCCCATTGCGGAACCAGTTCCGATAATTTCGCCCGTGCAAGCGGACGTAGCCGAGAGGCGCGGTGACGTGTTCCCCCGGCGCGATGGACCTCCCGATCACCGGCTGATCGATATTTGAAAGCCCCACTCCCATTTCCCCAAGCATCTCCAGAACTTCCGGCTGCTCCCACGAGCTGTGGCGCACTTCAACCACTAAGGGATACCCTCCGAACTGGCGGCATAAAGCGGCCAGGTATTCCCGGTTTTCAGGCGCGTTTTTGAAAGACCAGGGAAATTGTAGAAGCAGCGCTCCCAGGCGGCCATCCTCTGCAATCGGTCGAATTCCTTCCTTGAAGCCGCGCTCGTCCTCGACGCTTGCGTTACGCTCGTGGGTGAAACGATGCAGCAGCTTGGCGGTAAACATGAACCGCGGATTGTGCTCCACCTGCCGAAGCCAGCCGCGGGCGGGCTCGGCGCGAGGTGAAGAATAGAAGGATGAATTGATCTCGACGGTATCAAAGAACCCGGCGAGGTAAGCGACCTCGTGGAAGCCACGAGGCTTCTTAACTGGATACACCTTTCCCTTCCAGTCAGGATACGACCAGCCAGCCGGCCCAATGCGAACGCGAGACTTGAGCTTGCTCAACGGAGGAATCTTTTCACAATCGAGGGAGTCCGACATACCGGGATTTTCCGCTCTGCTTCCCTTCCTTAACGCAGATGCCGGCCTTCCTCAACGCAGATGCCGGTAAATAATTTCCAGTAACTCGTCGTAGGTAGCCTCAGCTTCTTCTCGGGATCCCTTCGTGATCGCGAGAGTGGCACAATGCCGCAAATGGTTACGCATCAGCTCCCTGGCAATCCCTCGCAGCGCTTCCTGAACTGAAGAAATTTGAGCGATGATGTCGGGACAATAACGATCTTGCTCCACCATTTTTTGAAGGCCGCGGATTTGACCTTCAATCCGGCGAAGGCGCATCACGTTGGAGAGCTTGATTTCAGGGTCTACCGCCGCGGCTTTCCGCTCCTCAGGCTGCGCCTGCTCTTCGGGCTGCGCCCTGCCGACGCGCCTCCCGCGCCGTGAGTTTTTCTGTTCCGGGGCTTGCATCTTTTCGCTTCCTTTCAGCTTAGTCGCAGCCGGCGGAGCCGGAGTGCGTTGCTCACGACGGAGACAGAGCTAAACGTCATGGCGGCGCTGGCAATCATAGGGCTCAGCAACAGGCCAAAGAATGGAAAAAGCACTCCGGCTGCTATCGGAATCCCAAGCGAGTTATAGATGAAGGCGAAGAAGAGGTTCTGCCGGATGTTTCGCATGGTTGCGCGACTTAGCCGTCGGGCGCGCACAATCCCCCACAAGTCTCCCTTCACCAGAGTCATACCCGCGCTTTCGATGGCCACATCCGTTCCCGTCCCCATCGCGATCCCGACTGAGGCTTGGGCCAGTGCCGGGGCGTCATTGATTCCGTCGCCCGCCATGGCCACGACCTGCCGTTGAGCTTGGAGGCGCTTCACCGCTTCGCCTTTCTGCTGCGGCAGAAGGTCCGCGATGACTTCATCGATCCCGAGTTTACGAGCGACGGCATCGGCGGTTTTCCGGCTGTCTCCGGTCAACATGATGATGCGCATACCCTCTCGATGCAGGGCCTCGATCGCCTTGGGCGTTGAAGGCTTTATGGGATCAGCGGCTCCAACGAGGCCGGCGAGCCGCCCATCGATGGCAACAAACATCACCGTTTGGCCGTCCTCGCGTAGAGCTTCCGCCTGGTTCGCGTGGTCGCCCAATCGAACCGAGAGTTCCTCCAGGAGCTTCGCATTGCCCAAGGCAACCGTCCGGCCCTGTACGGTTCCTACCACTCCTTTGCCTGGGCGCGAGTTGAAGTTACGGACATCGGAAAGTTGCACGCCCCGGGCCTCGGCCCCTTGGACGATGGCCGCCGCCAAGGGATGCTCGCTGCCGCGCTCGAGGCTTGCCGCCAGGCCCAACAGTTCGAATTCGTTTATGTTTGAAAGTGGCTTGACCAAAGCCAACCGGGGTCTACCCTCCGTCAGGGTGCCGGTCTTGTCCACCACCAGCACGTTGACTTTCGCCAGCAGTTCCAGGGCCTCTGCATTCTTGATCAGCACGCCGGCGGTCGCGCCCCGCCCTGTACCCACCATGATGGACATCGGCGTGGCAAGGCCCAAGGCACAGGGGCAGGCAATGATGAGTACCGCCACGGCATTGACCAAGGCGTGGGCCAAGCGCGGCTGAGGGCCTGCTATAGCCCAGACGATAAATGTGATCGCTGCCACTCCGATGACTCCGGGGACGAAGTACGACGCCGCGACGTCCGCAAGGCGCTGGATGGGTGCCCGGCTCCGTTGAGCTTCACCCACCATTCGGACGATTTGGGCGAGAAGCGTGTGGCTCCCCACTCGCTCAGCCCGTATTACCAG
This sequence comes from Terriglobia bacterium, assembly GCA_050745365.1. Taxonomy (GTDB): domain Bacteria; phylum Acidobacteriota; class Terriglobia; order UBA7540; family UBA7540; genus RH2-MAG17b. Next base: position 1,361 of record JBOGJS010000216.1, on the reverse strand, counting down.
GCTTCCTGTGCCGTTCACCGTGCCTCCTACCACCCGGCTGCCGGCAGCCTTTTCCACTGGGATCGCCTCGCCTGTGAGCATCGATTCGTCTACAGAGCTTGTCCCCTCCAGCACCATGCCGTCTACGGGAAGTTTTTCTCCCGGTCGCACCCGCAGGCGATCGCCGGCGCGAACCTGCTCTAATGGCACGTCTTCTTCCCGTCCATCTTCGTGAAGCTTGCGCGCCATCTTGGGCCGAAGCCCCAGAAGACTCCGAAGGGCGCTTGAAGTCTGGCTTCGCGCTCGTAGCTCCAGGACCTGGCCTAGCAGGACCAGAGTCACGATGACGGCGGCCGCCTCAAAGTAGACGGCCACATTACCGTGCGAATCTCGAAAGGCGCTTGGAAAAATGCCGGGAACGATTGCCGCGACCACGCTGTAAAGGTAGGCGGCTCCTGTACCGACCGCAACCAGCGTGAACATGTTCAGACTGCGATGAACGATGGAGGCCCAGCCCCGCTCGAAAAAAGGCCATCCGCCCCACACGACGACCGGGGTGGATAGCGCCAGTTCGATCGAGACCGCGGCGCGGCCGGAAAATCCTAGCTCGGGAAACATATGCGACATGCCGAGTAAGACCACCGGCACCGTTAGCGCCAGGCTGATCCAAAACCGCCGCGCCATGCTCTGGAGCTCAGGACTGGGCCTGTCTTCCACAGCCGCGGCCCGTGGCTCGAGTGCCATTCCACAGATCGGACACGATCCCGGTTCCCCTCGCGCGACCTCCGGATGCATGGGACAGGTGTATTCGGTGGGGCTCGCAGGGAAGCTAACGGTCTCCTGCTCCAAGGCCATGCCGCACTTGGGACAGGCGCCGGGATCCGGCTGATGCACTTCCCTGTCCATCGGACAGACGTACGGTCTCTCTTCCCGCTGCCTTTCGTCGAACCGCCCAGGGTTTAGCTCAAACTTGCGTTTACAGCCGGCTGAACAGAAATAGTACGTCGTCTCCCCATAGTCGCTCTCGGCAGCCGCTCCGCGCGGATCAACTTCCATGCCGCAAACCGGGTCCTTTGCCATTGCGCTTCAACCTCCGCCAACAGGACTGAGTATAGATATACCCCCTAACGCTATGCGATGCGGGAAACGGGCGGTGGGTTCCGCAAGGAGGCTCGCGTGCTGCGAGACTGAAAGCTTTCCGGGCCGATGCCGGACCCCTCCTCCGCCCTCCGGAGTAGGACACCTTCTCCCCCTGGGGACAAGGTCTGAGTTTCTACATTTTTCAGGCCCGGGCAGAAGAAAACCACATCGGGAGGGAGTAGAAATTAAAATTCCAGCCCTCTCCCGTGGGGAGAAGGGTGGCGAGCGGAGCGAGCCGGGTG
>JBOGJS010000215.1:0-4381 GCA_050745365.1 Terriglobia bacterium | reverse complement strand
GGCAACGACCAGGCTAAGTTCGTGAGTGAGTTGCTAAAGTTAGCCGGCAGCGTTGAACTAGGCACGGGACTCAGGCCGTCAGTCCCGGCTTTGTCCGTGGTCGAAACTGAAGTGAAACTCAAGGTTTTGGTGGATGCACCCGAGTGGTCGCTGAATGGCCCCGGTACGAACAACGGGTTACTTGTGATTTCCGGTCAGCCGGGAACAGGCAAGAGCCAGCTTGCGCTTGACCTATTGGCCCAACTCAGCAATGTCGGCGTCAGGTTCGTGTTTTTCGACATGAAGGGTGAACTAGAGGACGACCGCAACAACCCCCAGCAACGGCAGAATCGCACGCGATTTCTGGAGCAAACCGGCGTGCGCCATGTTCGTCTTATCCAGCAAGGTCTGCCCATCAATCCGCTGTACCGGCACACAAACCCAGCGCAAAATGCGCAGGTCGCGTACGAAATTGCCAATCTGATCCGGTGCTTTGCCCCGCAATTGGGCGCGAAGCAGGAACGCAACATTGCTGACGCTTACGAGCGCCTCACAACACCGGATTTTCGGTCATTGGAACAGGAGTTGGTGAATAGCGGTGCTAGCGGCGTGGATCTGGCGATTATCGAAAAGATCGAAAGATTGCACCTGTTCGCCACCGCGGACCGGGCGATCACTGCGGAGGAATGGTTGAACGGCTCGCTGGTGGTCGACTTCAAAGAGTTCGGCAACGACACCGAGACCAAGGCGCTAGCCGTGGCTTTGATCCTGAACTTTCTCATCAGGAGGCTCAATCAGAGTCTCGCGGTCAAGAAGGATATTCAACCGATCAAAACGGTGTTGTTCGTAGACGAGGCACACCTTTTGCTGCCGAAGGAAAGCAAGGCCGGTCTTCTCAGCTCGCTCGCCCGGCAAGGACGATCATGGGGCTTCCCTCTCTGGCTCGCGTCGCAGGACACCGACAAATTTTTGACCGTTGGCGCCAGCGAAACCAACTTCGCCGACCTGGCCGAATGTGGCGTCCACTTCTCCCCGCAAACGCTGAGCGACTCCGAACAGAAGATGATCCTCGGCGGTGTCATTCACCAGAAGTTCAGGAAGGCCGAGGCTGCTTTGCGGCTGCAAGGCAAGCTCATTTCCGGCACGGCTCGCCAGTTCTGGCGGGACGGAGGTGGATAACCATGGCAAAGAAGCCCGAACCAGACGGTTATCTGGAACCAGTCCCAGCTATACGGGTTACTCAGGGCCAAGGAATATTTTACCTATTTACCCTCTCCGCAAAGAAGTTGCTCGAGATCTCATACACGTCGGAACGCACCCAATACAACAGGACTGGAATTCAGCGTGGGCTGCGCCCTGACCGCCTCAGAGATATCGGTAAGTTCCTCGCGTCGAACGGGTCCAATCCCCCATTACTTCCGAATGCAATCATTGTCAGCCTAAGCTCCAGAAGCTTCTTCCGAGACGGCCAACTCCATATCTCCGCCGAGCAGGCGGGCGAAGCCTTTGTTATTGATGGGCAGCACCGGCTCTGGGCGTTCAGTCCACAGTATTCAGGGGAAATTGACCTTGATGTGGTCGTGGCCGCATTCATTGACCTCGACGACTCAGGCAAAGCATTCCTGTTCCGGTCGATCAACGGAAACCAACGGAAAATCAACCCGTCACTCGTCTATGATCTTATTCCCATGTTGCGCGACAAGGAAGCCGTTGCCTTCGAGGACAGGAGAGGCCAAGACCTCGTCGTCTTCCTGGATGAGAGCATTGATTCTCCGTGGAAGGATCGCATTGCAATGGTGGGCACCGGAAACCGGATCATCAGCCAATCTTCATTCATCTCCGCTCTAAAGAAGCTTTTTAGGAAGGGACACTTGTTTGCCAGCACGGACCCAGATTTCTTCGAAGAGCGGATGCAGCACGAGTTGCTACTCGAGTATTTCAAGGCCATGTCCAAGTCGTACTCAGCTCAGTGGGACAACAAGGCCTTCTTGTTGTGCAAGTACGTCGGGGTATCCGCGCTGCTGAATCTGCTGGAGCAGATCGTTGCTGACCTCAGGCACAAGGGCGTTACTGTCAGTGACGCGACCGGCTTAACAATCGGCGAAGAAAACTTCGCGCCTTATATCAAGAAACTTAAGAAGTTTTCGTTCAGCACTGCGGAGACAAAGGCTGAGGGATTCTCGTATGTCGGCGAAGGTGGGATTACAGAATTAACGAAACGCGTGAACGTAGCGGTATTTGGCGGGTAAAATGCCGAAAGTCGTGAGATCTCCGGTTGCACCATTGGAAAGCATGCTGACCCACTCTTGGCTTGTGCAGGACCAACAGGCTGCATTCGCAGCGTCGCCATTTGTGTCGGACCCTACGTCTGTCTCAGCCTACCTCGGCCCGTGGCTGGTCTCCAAGGGCTATACGGCATCGACCATCGATAGTGCCGTCGTCTATGTTCAGGATGCAAAGATAACAGTCTGCTTGATGAACCAAGCTCTAGACTTTCTTCAGAGGGCGTTTTGCAACACAATGGCTCATTACATCCTTGCGCGAAGTGGCCTGGAGACGTGGGCGCGCGTGACAAATTACTACGCCGGTTATTTTTCTGTTCACTGTCTTCTGTGCCTTCAAGGCCGAACAATTACGAAATTGGAATTGGATAAGTCCAAGATGGTCCATGTCCTTCCGATCGACTTCCGCAATCACGTGTTCGGCATTACGGATCGCCACCTGGGTAGGAATCCACACCACGAGACTCCGTGGAGACGCTTTTACGACATCTACGACAGGTATGCCGTTTCACACGAAGCCTACGAGATGGTCTCAAGGCGGGCCTACGTCACTGATCCAACTGACGAGTCGATTGAGAGAAACATGCTCAACTACACCCCGTTCAAAGGCTTCTCAGAGATTCGCGACATCGCACGACATAAAATCTTTTCCGATGCCTTCGCAAATTACGTTGCGAATCTCAAGGGGAAGGGCACCTTGGCGGAGTTTCTCGTCGACCTCCAGGCCTACGCATCAGACCCAGACCACAAATACTTCGCGCGTACGCTCTTGAAGCTGGCTCTAGCGGGGGACATCATCCTGCGCGTACGGGCCGCGAGCGGAGCGATTGAGTTGGAGTGGGTCGGAATGCGCGCACGCTGGCAGGCCTTCCTTGCGACGGTGTTTCCGAATTCGAGCGAGTGTTACTTGCTGAAGTTTGTCCCGCTGATCGGCTCAGCGCTGAATTAGCGCGGCCTGGGGCCAAGCCCCGACCTCAGGTGACCTTCGACCGAGAGTCCCACGGATCGAGCAGCATTCGCACGAGCTTTGGGGCAACTGACAACGCCGCACGCGTATCTTCAGCTGTGCTGTCGGTGCCGATTGAAAGACGAATCATTTGCCGGGAAGCGGCACCTTCAGGCTTCATTGCCTTGACGACGTGTGATGGTTCGTCGGAATCGGCTAGGCACGCCGACCCAGACGAGGCGCAGATGCCTTCCTTGTCGAGGAGGATGAGCAGCGCCTCCGATTCGATTCCGTGAAACGTAATGTTAGTTGTGTTGGCGAGCCGCTCCGTCTTGTGGCCATTCAGCTCGGTGTCAGGAATTGAACTGAGAATGCCTTCCTCCAGCGCATCTCGCAGCGGGCGGACCTTGCCTTCATAGTCAGGCAAGTGTTTGCGGGCAAGTTCGGCAGCCTTCCCCATGGCGACAATCAGCGAAACATTCTCCGTGCCACCGCGCCGGTTGCGCTCCTGGTGGCCGCCATAAATCAACGGCGAGAACGGCGCCTTGCGGCGGACGTAGAGCTCGCCAATCCCTTTCGGCGCGTGAAACTTGTGACCCGTCAGTGACAGATAATCCACCGGTAGCTTCCGCACGTCAATCCCTACCTTGCCCGCCGCTTGTACCGCGTCGCAGTGATATAGGACGCCACGCGAACGGCAGATTTCCGCAATCCGCTCGACGGGGAATAATACGCCCGTCTCGTTGTTCGCCCACATCAGCGACACCACGGCGGTCTGGTCCGTGATAGCGTTTTCGAGGTCGGCCATTTTCAGCAAGCCGTCACGGTCAACAGGCAGGTACGTGACGTGGTAGCCCTCCTTCTCGAGCGCCATGCAATAGTTCAACACCGAGGAATGCTCCACCATGGACGTGACAATGTGCTCTTTTCCGGGATTCGCCTTGAGTGCTGCGGTAATCGCGGCGTTATTGCTCTCCGTTGCGCACGAGGTAAAGATGATATCCAGCGGATGAGCGCCAATTAGCTCGGCCACCTGCTCGCGTGCCGTCTCGATCGCTGATTTCAGCTTCGCACCGAATTTATATGCACTAGATGGATTGCCCCACTCCGTCGTAAGGTAGGGCATCATCGCTTCCAAGACCTCCGGCAGGATTGGCGTCGTCGCGTTATGGTC
>JBOGJS010000214.1:0-14671 GCA_050745365.1 Terriglobia bacterium | reverse complement strand
CTGCAAACGAGAGACGGGAGCAGGCATGGACAAAAGATAACGCCGCTCGTTCTTAGTTGTCCATCTATTTGTTGGACACTACACTAGGTCTTGGCCGGGTGAATCAATGAAAAGATGCAGAGTGTCGCAAGAACCGGCAGCAGACTGGCGGCCAGGAATGCCGGTCCGTATGAAAATCGATCTACCAGGATTCCAACTACAAAAGTAAAGCCTGCGCTGACGATGCCGGCCGCAAACCCGCTGAGTCCTGTAACTGTTGCAACCACATCTTGCGGGAAAAGATCGGAAGGCAGAGTCAGGCCCATCGTGGACCAACTCGCGTAACCCCATAAAGCTACACAGATCAGAAGCAGAGCAAGGTAGACGTTATGAACAGCAACGGCAGGAATACCCGCGAGAATTGGTACGCAACTAGCGGCACACACCCATTTGCGGGTGCGGATTACGGGGACACCTCGTCGAATGCAGTAGCCGGAGATCACGCCACCAGTAAAGTTCCCTAGATCCGCTGCGACAAACGGTATCCAGGCAAAGAGGGCGATCTGCTTTAAATCGAAACCATGTGCATCGCTCAGGTACTGAGGTAGCCAAAAAACATAGAACCACCATAGCGGATCGGTCAATGCACGACCAAACACAATACCCCACACATTTGAATTCTTTGCCAGATCGAACCAGCGTTGGACTCCTTGACCGCCAGACTTGGATCCCATCTCCTGGCCTGCATGAATCAAAGCGATCTCTTCCGGAGTAACCCGCGGATGATGATCGGGGGGATAGTAGATGTGCAACCACAGGAACAACCAAAAAAGGCCAATGACACCTGAAAAAACAAATGCCCATCTCCAACCGAGGGTCAGAGCAATCCATGGAATTGCTAAAGCAGCAAGCGCTCCTCCTACACTGGAGCCGCTATCAAATATCGCAACCGCGAGGCTGCGCTCCTCGCGGGGAAACCACTCGGCAACGGTCTTACTGGCTCCTGGCCAATTAAAACCCTCTCCAATTCCTAACATGAAGCGAAATGCTGCAAAACTAAAAACGGAACTGGCGAAGCCCGTCAGCATATTCACGACGGACCACCAGCATACTGCTACCGCCAAACCAATCCTGGTTCCCAAGGCATCAAGAAGGATGCCTCCAAAAAGCCAAGTAAGCGCATACGAAACCTGAAATGTACTGAGAATCGTGGCCAGATCAGTGTGGCTGAAGTGGTAACGGCTCGCAATCACCGGCGAAAGAACTGAGAATGTTTGGCGACTGATGTAATTGATAACCGTGGAACCGAATAGCGTCCAGACAATCCACCATCTCGTCCGGCCTGCGGAGGGAGATTTTACCGAGTTCCGGGGATCTTTGAAAAGTACCGCACCCGATCGCGGCAGATTGTCGGCCAAAATACACTTCTCCCTGGGTTCTGATCTCAAGCAATCCAGATTGTGAAAGAAGCATCGTTCCCTTAATTATTGTCCAGATCGATGAAGCGAGGCCTAATCTGAGATTCTTCCCGCGAGATGTGTTGCTGGGTCGAATCTAACAGCCCGCAACACCTGCGTTGCCAACATTGCCTCTTCCAGCAACTTGTCGGGGCAGGACCGAGCCACGCTGTTACAGTCGTGCCGATCCCGCCCCTTGGTTAGCACCACAGAAAGTATAAAGAAAGAGTCCTTTTGTAGGCTCTGCTCAGGACATACAACAATCAGAAAGTCAGGGTTGCAGCAAACTGCAACTGGCGTGGATTATAGCTCCCGCTCATCGCTGTTACTTGTCCGAAACTGGCGGAGGTCATGGATCCCGTGGGTACAGCAAACGCCGGGTGATTCAACGAATTGAATGCATCCATCCGCAGCTCCAAATACGTAGACTCATGGATCGTGATATCGCGAAGCAAAGACGTATTGTTTGTAATTAACGCTGGGCCTGAATAGCCATTGAGACCCATGTCTCCAAATACAGCGCCTACAGGCGTCGCGAAGGAACTCTTGTCAAAATATGGGTGATTAGGACCAATGCCCCCCAGCTTCTTGAACGGAGCAATCAAGTCGGGAACCTGATCGCTACCTGGGGTATTTAGGCCTGTTGAGCTTGCAGTAAAAGTGATCGGGAAACCCACTCCCATGAATAATACGTCTGACACCTTCCACCCGCCAACGATGTCTCTAATAACAGGACTAGAGTTCGCTAAAAACCTCTGTTTCTGGCCGAACGGCAAGTCATACACTAAGCTCTGCGAATACGTCTGCGGCGAATTGTAGGTCAGCACCCCGTAATTTCTGCGGAAGGCGGGAAGGTAATTGAAGCTTAACCCGCCTGGACCGCTAACACCACCCGACTCATAACCCGTCGCCTTCTGCCATGCGTAGGACGACGTCCAAAGGAAGCCATTCCTGAAGCGATGGTCTAGACGCGCCTGGAGCGCATTGTAGGCGGAATTCGTACCCCCATATTGCAAACTTGCGCCGGCTGTTTGGCCGAACTTGATATACAGGGGCTCCCCTGCTTGACCCGCCCCCAACACCTGTCCGTCATTGAGGCCGAAACCCGTGTTAAGGTGGCGGCCCAAATTGCCTACGTACGATACAGTTGCTGTCCACCCGCCCCTAAGTATGCGCTCAACTGCCAGACTGTAGGACATCACATATGGATCTTTATAGTTCAGATTTAAGACGGTACCTGCCTGGCCTTTCGGCGCTGGGATAATTCCACTCGATGGAATCGAATAAGGGGTCACTGGTGGAAATCCCTGACTAAAAACGACAGCTTGCCCCGATGTGTTCAGCGCAGCCTCGAAAGTGGAGGGTGCGGGATAATTGTAGCTTGTTGTTTCCGGGTAATTATGGGCATAACCGACACCCGCCATAGGATCGTAGCTGGTGCCAAAGCCTGCTCGTACCACGGTGCGGCGACTAGCCCGATATGCAATCCCCAGCCGTGGCCCAAAGTCTGCCTTGTTCCACGGCATCCCTTCGTCCAAGGGCACGGTTCCTATGCCGGCAAGCCGCTCGGTATTTGTGGACGGATCATAGTCAGAGTAGCCCCCCGCCGCCCTTGGTTTGTAGGGCTCGTAAGTTTCGTAGCGCACACCGTACGTGGCGGTCAGCTTGGGGCTAATCTGCCAGGTATCCTGGGCATATCCAGCGAATTGCGACTGTCTCCAGGCTAAATCGCTAACTGCAGCAGCAAGGCCGGCGCTGTCGGGCACATCGAGTAGGAAAGCAGCCCAGGCATTCGCAAATCCCGATGCTGGCGACGGTGTGGCATTCAATGCGGTTTGGCCATTGTCGTACGTGTAGACGCCTCGGGGGTTGGGGCTTTGTCCCTGAAGGAGGTCGTCCCGAACTCGCTGTATTTCCCAGCCAAATTTGAACGTATGATTTCCCTTCACCCAAGTAAAGGCATTGTTCAGGTCGATATGCGTCTCTCCGCGGGCCCAGGGAAGACCGTTGTTATAGCCGATAAGCGGCTCTGAATAATCGGTGACCTGGATGGTCGTGATGCCGCTATTGAACGGGGAAATGTTGATACCGGGAATACCGAGAGCCGTGGTGGCATCCGTGCCGTAGTCTACCTGCTGCGCAGTATTCCAGAAGTGGTTCACACCCACCCGCGTTTCCATGACGAGGGTCGGGGAGAAGACATGTGTAGATTCAATTCCCAAGGCCCATGTATTATCCAGCCCAGTTCCCTCGAAGCCGGCAGATGTCCCGCCTGGACCGCCTGCCTCGCCAAACGCGGGTCCCTGGTACGTCGTGACCTTTTCATAGCTGTAACGAACGACGAGGTGATCGTTCTGGCCAACGTCTTGGTTCAGCTTCCCGTCGTATGATTGGGTGTCGACGTCAAATGGGAGGTCTCCCTGCCAGTTATCCGTTAAGCCAGGAAGGTTCGGTTTGGGGAGAAGTGCAATAAGTTTAGCCGAAATTGGATCGATACGATTAGCCGGAATTACATTCGCTACGCCATTGGTGATGAACTGCTGCCGACCGGTGCCATTTGGATTGCCGGTGGCTGGGTCATAGATAGCTGTGGGACTTGCGCTGAGATCTCCGGTGTCGAAAGCCTCCGTCGGTATTGTAAAGAGGCTATAAAGTCCATTATGGTCGGAGGAGCGAAGGAAATCGGCGAAGAAAAAGGTGCGATTTTTGCGGATAGGGCCACCGATTGTCCCGCCCCAATAATTATCCGTGTAACCAGGAAGCGTACCGGTGTTGTTGAAGTAGGATCGGGCTGAGGTTGCTGCAACACCGTTATACTCATACAGCGAACCATGAAAATGGTTCGTTCCGGACTTCAAGATCACGTTTGTTACGGCGCCCGTTGATCTGCCAAATTCCGGCGCATAGTTATTCGTTTCCACGGCGACTGTTTGAATTGCAGCTGCGGGCGGAACATAAGCCCCCGATAGTTCTCCCGAACGTACGTTGTCGTTGACTCCCTCAATTGATAAATTGCTCGACAATTCATCTTGACCATTTACGGTGAAGTTCTGGGCATTCTGCGCATTCATGAAGGAGGAGTGCTCTTTGTAGGTCGCAGATACGCCGGGGATAAGGCTTTCAAGGGTCTGGAAGTTGCGGTTGGCGCCAACTGGCAGTTCCGCTGTTTGCACAGGCGTGATCACCCCGGCTACATCCGCACGGTCCGTTTCGATCACCGGTGCTTCACTATTGACCGTTACGGTTTGGGCGACAGAACCGACCGTCAACTTTACATCGACACGCAGTGTCGAATTCACGATGACGTCGACGTTAGTTCTGAGCGATTTTTGGAAGCTTTGAAGCACGACTGAGACGGTATAGACGCCGGGCTGCACATAGGCGAACTCGTAATTACCGCTCTTATTTGTAACGGCTGAGGCTGTGATGCCAGTTTGTTGGTTGGTCAGAGTGACCTTAGCCCCGGGGAGAACGGCGCCCGTAGAATCGCTCACTTGGCCGACAACGCTTGCTGTAACAGCTTGCCCGAAGACTCGTGGGTTCGGCACAAGAGCGATTGAAAGTACACATAACAGAAAGAAGGGGACTCGCGTGTTGTTTTTCATTTATTAGCTCCTCCGCAGAATCGATCGATACCCCTAAGCCTCTGAAGCGCCTGCGGCGCCAGCTTCGCTGGCAGCCAGCGCGCTTTGATCATTCCGGAACCGGTCGCCGCGTACGTCAGGCGTGGGAGATGCTGCAGGCGCCTTTTCCACGGGCTTTTGTTTCAATTCCGGTCGGCACTACTGGCCGCGCCATACAACGTGTTTGCTTTTCTGGGGCACACGGTGCAGGCCAGTCCATACTCAGAGACTACTGATTTGCTGTGACATTTCAGCTTAGCAGAGATAGTCCTTCAATACGATCAATTTGTCAAGAAGTTTTTTGGGGAAAGGAGTTTTGTGGCGCGCCGGTAGCCGAGTCACGGTCCAAATAGACTGTGGCGTCGGGATGCATCCTCAGAATTGTTGCCGGGCAGCGGGTTGAAATCTCTTCGGTTAGCGTCCGACAAACAATGCGCGCCTTCCGTTCCCCAGGGACGGAGGCAATCAAGCGCGGCACTCTCATCAAAGTTGGAATCGTCAAAGTAATAGCCCGCGTGGGCACTCCAGCTAAGCTTTCAAACCAATTTTCATTGACCTGCTGCTGACGACATTCTTCATCGAGGGAAACGATTTTGATGTCGGAAGGATCATGAAAATTCGCTTCGCTCGGATCGTTAAAGGCGAGGTGACCGTTTTCACCGATCCCAAGAAGACAAAGTTGCGGATTGTGCTGCCGCAACAAGTCCGCGTATTTCCGGCAGGTCTCGTCTGAATTACGAGTATTACCGTCAATCCCATAAAAATGGCGCATCTTCACCTTATCTGTCAGGCGCGCCCGCAAATAGTTCCGAAATGAAGCAGGATGCTGCCCGGACAGTCCCGCGTATTCATCCATATGGAAGCCAACAACCTTGTCCCATGGCAAACCTGGAATCGAGGTTAAGACTTCGAGCGTCGCCGCCTGGGAGGCTGCGCTAGCGAATATCACAGCGATCGTTTCATTCTGGTCCGCCAGCGCACGTAGATGCTCGGCGGCCGCCTCCGCTGCAGCTTTTGCCATAGCCTCCGTGTCCCGGTACGCTTCGACATTGAGATTTCCCACTCGAAGAGAATGGACAAGCCCATTCCTATTCATATTCTCCTAGGTCCTCAGACTTTGAGGTGCAACTCGCAGCGCGACCCGGAACCCGAAAGCCCCCAATTCCAGATGTTGTCGTCGCGTGCGCACGATCAGACAATTTCCGGGACGACGAATGGCGCACGATAACCGCGGTCCCCATCACGCAACAGTAGGTTGGCTTCATCGTCCCCAATGGCCTGCTTGGAGTCCGGATCAAATTGCACGGTGCGACCCAGCCGGTATGAAGCATTTGCCAGATGCACCAATCCGCAAGAAATGTAGCCATCTTCGATGGGCGCGTTCAGATCCTGCGAGCGACGCGAGCGCACGCAGTCAATGAAATTCTGGAAATGGTTTCCGCCTTCGTGCTCAGTGGGACCGGGCCTCTGCTCTTCTCCGAGCCAGGTGCGATAGAGATCGGCGTCCTCATCACCCATGGCGAGATACCCCTTCGACCCGTAGAAGATGTCACCGACTGTGCTTGGCGTACCAACCGGAGGCATCAGCTTGGAAGCGGCGGCGCGGGGTTCGGGCACAGGTGTTCCGAGCGCTGGGGTTCCAATCCCAGCCTCATGGTTGGTAATCCAGTGCCGTACCTCGAATTCCAGCATCTTAGGTTTGGCATTAGGAATTTGATACTCGAACGCGCAGTTCAGAGTGTTGGGTGTTTGTTGATCGTCGTCGAACATGAAGTGTCCCCCAATCGCCGAGATCTTGTTTGGGAACCCGAGGCCAAGGCCCCAGCGTGCTGCATCAAGCTGGTGAATGCCCTGATTGCCAATATCGCCGTTGCCATACCACCAGAACCAGTGCCAGTTATAAAGAAAGCGATTCTCAGTGAAGACGTGCTCGGGCGCTGGTCCTTGCCACAAATTGTAATTCACGCCCGGCGGTACAGCGCTTGGTGGAGTGTGTCCGATAGTATTCCGCCACTTGAAGCACAAACCGCGCGCCAGATAAACGTCGCCGATCAATCCTTTGCGCATATTCTCCATCGCGTTACGAACGGCTACCGCTGATCGCATCTGGGTGCCGTGCTGGACGATACGGTTATACTTCTGGGCCGCGCTGACCAGTTGTCCACCCTCCCACAGATTGTGCGAACATGGCTTTTCAACATAGGCGTCTTTACCGGCCTGGCACGCCCAGATTCCCATCAGCGAATGCCAGTGGTTTGGCGTGGCGATAGTGACAGCATCAATCGATTTATCATCAAGCAGCTTCCGCACGTCTTGATAGCCTGTGGGTTTCGGCCGACCCATCTTCTGAACTTCAGCAAGCCGTTGATTGAGGATTGACTCATCGACGTCGCATAATGCGGCTATTTCCACGTTTTGAAGCCCGGCTAATCGATGGATGTGGTAGTTACCACGGCCGTGAAGTCCAATTACAGCCACGCGAACCCGATCACTCGCGTTAAGAACCCTCGGCGGTACGATTTCAGCAACTCCGCCTTGAGCCATGAGCCCTATAGCGGTCACACCAACGCCAGTCTTAAGAAAATCCCGACGGCTCATTTCAGATTGCTGGGGTTCTTTCGACATGATTGCCTCCGTTCGAATTTCGGCTCTGCGGGATGTTAATCGAGGTTGAGAAAGACATCACGCCCAACTTCGCCCTTTCGTCCGGGCAGACATTCATCGGGCCGCTAAAGATGACAATCCCAGCTTCCTCGCTACCTGCCTAAGGCGTCGTTTCTGTACGGATCCAACCGCATATGCGAGTGGATTTCGTAACTTACGATAGCGTTTGCCAGCCTCTTGCGCTCGCTGCTTTCTAGGGTTATCCAACACCCAGTTGGTTCGGCATCGCTGGCCAACTCCCTGTAGTCGCCCGCTGTTGCTGGGGCTGATGGTCAAGAATAGTTTCACTTCGCGGGTCCCAGTAAAGCCTCTGGCCGGACCAATACGACTGGGTGGCCATGATGCAGGAGACGGAGTGCGAAAAACCATCATCCACTGTGGCAGCAGGCTGCTTGCGATCCCGCATCGCTTGCAGCCAATTGAGTAAGTGGGTCGGGTCGTCATCGGGCGGGCCCAGTGAATTGGGAGGCGGGGCCCCTGGAACCTTCACAATCTCCGCTTTATCTTGACTGGGTACCGGCAGCGGGACTTCTGTACTTGCGGGCCCATTCTCCCAAGGGTTAATTTCTCTTCTTCCACCCTGGTCGGTCACGACAAACAAGGACGCTCCCTCCATACCATAATTGACGATGGTCCCATCCCGGCCTTGAATCAAACTGAAACTGCGATAGCTGTTTCCAAGAGTAGTCCGATAGGTGTAAAGAAACCCCTTGGGATAAGTGAAAGCGGTGACCAGAGTGTCAGGGTTTTCCCGCCCATCTTTCCAGGCAAAGATGCCTCCATTCGATACCACGCTGACCGGATAAGGCTCGCCCATCCAAAAATGGACCAGGTCACACGCGTGGCTAAGAAACTGATCGATGATACCCGAAGAGAATTCCTTGTATAGCCTGAACTCCAAGTAGACATGGGGATCAAAAGTGCGGTACGGCTTATCGAGCAACCATCTCCTCCAGTCCGTATCTTGCTCGCGGAGCTGCGAGGGACGGTCATACAGCCATTTTCTCCATTGCATCTTTTCATCCATTAACATCTCGCGCGAAGTGCCAGTGTCGTCGCGCCGGAACCGCCATCGCTCCTCATTGCAATCCCATTCCTGCTCAATTTTCACGATCTCGCCGATTCGTCCAGAGCGGATAATATCTCGAACTGCAATGTGATAGGGCTCGCTGCGGTATTGCGTGCCCATTTGGACAATTTGCTTTGAACCCTTTACCGCGGCGCGACCTTCCTTGGCATCCGCCAGCACGTTGGCGAATGGCTTTTCGACGTAGCAATCCTTCCCGGCGCGGACAACTTCCGCGCACAGCTTGGCATGTTGGAAGTCGGCGGTCGCTATCATAACGCCATCGAGATCGTTCTGGGCAAGGAACTCTTCCGGGTACTGGTACTGCTGGGGCTGCAGATTGAACAGATTTTTTACCTGTGCCGCGCGGTGCTCCCGGGCAATGCTCCACAAGTCGCACACGGCAACGGTTTCCACCGGAGTCTGCTTGGACGCCAAGTACACCATATGCACATGACTTTCGCCGCAGGCGCCACAGCCGAGCTGGCCCAAACGTATGCGGTCATTTGCACCAAGTATCCGCGCATAGGACCTGGCCGTCATCGCTGCACCGGAGGCCACCAAGCCGACGACTCCTGCCTTTTTCACAAAGTCTCTGCGAGTAACGCCTGTCCCCTTTATCTCAGCCATGATTTCCTTCAACAGTAGAAGACGTACCCTGCGATTAATTATGCCACCGTCATCTCTATCGTTCTCTCCGGTAATCTTTCTGGTATTTCAGAACCGTGCAAACACCAGCTGCTTGGGGTGCCCGCTACTATTGGGGCATTCCTGGATGACCCTCCAGGTAGACCTTGACCGTGACGCTGCCAATCTCCTGCCCAGCCGATCGCGCGTGCCATGTGATCTGTTGCCACGTACCTACTTTTCCTTCCGGTGTGCCCTTCGGTGGGGCCGCCACCCTGAACTCCACTGGATACTGATCGCGAGCCGCCACTGGGTACTGGCCAGATCCGTTGACTTCCGTCCAGCCAGGGGGGAGGTCAACCGTCAGATCGATCTGCACTGCGCTGTCTGTGTAATCGTGCATGAGTAAGGGCACTGGAAGCTCGCCGCCAGGAATGACCCCGAATTCTTGGACGGGTTCTAAGCTGGCGATGCGCTCGATGTTATGCGCAGCCCAGAATTCGCGGTAATACGCGAACTGGCCTGCAAGCTCAAGGGAGAGCCCAGTGTGAGTCTCGGGCTGATACCCTCTTACAGGTGCAAAGGGAATGGGGCCAGGCACAACCCCCTCAAAGACGTCGCCCGTCACTGACCCGCCAACCAGCGACTTGCCGAAAATCAAATCAACAGGCCTGCATGGTCTTGCAGTAGAATTGCCCCGTCGCGCTCCTCTATTCTGGGTCTGATTGAAGCCTCCATTCTGGGTGCGATGGAAGCTTACAGATTCGCGCTGGAGCTCACAGTAAGTAACATGGCGCGAGGGAGAGATATCGGTTGTGGAATAAGTCGGTCCTTCATCCGCCGGGAAAGGCACTGCGGGGTTGGCTGAGTAATAGATCTTCTCGGGCTGCCACGGGCGAAGTCCCTCCGTGCCAAAAAAGTCGCTGGAAATCACGCTGGGGGCCACTACCTGCTCGGGAAATTTTGTGGGGTCTCCCGCCATGTCGAACGCCTCGGTGGCGATCACGCCGGCGGCTTGGTGATCCCCGTGATTTTCTCCCGTATAGTAGTCGGGCAGCAGGCTGATGATGACCTCCGGGCGGGTGAGCCTCACGATGCGAACAGCTTCTTCAAGCGCTGCACCGTGGTTCCACCTCTCAAGAGACCACAGCACATCCTGGCTCGGGGTGTTCGGAGCGCCGGCAAACCAAACGTTCGTTATGCCTAGGAAACCCACCGCCTGACGCGCCTCGATTTCACGTTCGGCGCCGAGGGCAGTCTCTTTCGCCCAACCAACTCGGTCACCGCCTGTATCGCCGCGCGTCATCCATAGGACGGCGACCTTCTTATGCTCATCCATCGCCCTAGCCAAATAACCTGTGACACCTTGTTCATCGTCCGGATGCGCCACAATCAGAAGAATGTCCGCCTTGAAGCGCGCATCCGGATACACGGGGCTTGCCGGTTCCGTTTTCAAGCTCCCCTGACTTGAGGCCTGTTGGCCCGACGCAGCGGATTGCCCCGTCGCCGCAGGGGGGCAGACGCTGACGGCAGCGACAAGCAAGATGATGGAAATACTCGATAAGAAATAAATCCGCAAACTGTTTTCCACTTAATTTGCTCCTTCCTAAAGGACGTGCCGAATTCAGTGCCACAGTTGTACTTACTTATGCAACGATCATTTGCGCCGTTCTCTCTAGTAATCCCTTGGCGTTCGCACGGCGTTCTGGCTGGTATTTCAGAACTCCGTGCAAACGCCACTTGCTTGGGATGCCGCTGCTATTGAGGCATTCCCGGACGGGCTTCCAGATAGACCTTGACCGTGACGGAGCCAATCTCCTGCCCAGCCGATCGCGCGCGCCAAGTGATCTGGTTCCACGTACCTACTTTTCCTTGCGGTGGGGGTGGGGCCATCACTCTGAACTCGACCGGATACTGATCATGAGCCCTCACTGGGTACTGGCCAGATCCGGTGACTTCAGTCCAGCCAGGAGGGAGGTCAACCGTCAGTTCAATCTGCGCCGGGCTGTCTGTGTAATTGTGCATGAGTAATGGCACAGGAAGCTCGCCGCCAGGTTGCCCCCATTTCGTAACAATGTCGCCAGGAGTGACCCCGAATTCTTGGATGGGCTCTAAGTTGGCGATCCGTTCGAGGTTATGCGCAGCATAGAACTCGCGGTAATACGCGAACTGGCCTCCAAGTTCAAGGGATAGCCCGGTGTGAGTCTCGGGTTGATAGCCTCTTGCAGGTACAAAGGGAATGGGACCTGGCACAACCCCCTCAAAGACGTCGCCGGTCGCTGACCCACCAACGAGCGACTTGCCGAAAACCAAATGAACAGGCCTGCATTGTCTTGTACGCCCCCCGGGAAAGGATCGTCCTGCACCCTGGGTCAGATGAGAGATTGCGGCTTCGCGTTGGAGCTGGCAGTAAGTCTCATGGCGCGAGGGAGAAATATCGGTTGTGGGATAAGTCGGCCCTTCGCCGCCCCCGAACGTGTAATAAATCTTCTCGGGCTGCCACGGGCGAAGTCCCTCGGTGCCAAAAAAATTGCTGGAAATCACACTGGGGGCCACTACCTGTTCGGGAAATTTTGTGGGGTCTCCCGCCATGTCGAATGCTTCGGTGGCAATTACGCCGGCGGCCTGGTGATCCCCGTGATTTTCTCCCGTAGCATAGTGGGGCATCATTGCGATGATGACCTCCGGGCGGGTGAGCCTGACGATGCGAACAGCTTCTTCAAGCGCTGCCCCGTGGTTCCACCTCTCAAGAGACCACAGCACATCTTGGCTCGGAGTGTTCGGAGCGCCGACAAACCAAACGTTCGTTACGCCTATGACACGTGCCGCCTGACGCGCC
Organism: Terriglobia bacterium; assembly: GCA_050745365.1. Classification (GTDB taxonomy): domain Bacteria; phylum Acidobacteriota; class Terriglobia; order UBA7540; family UBA7540; genus RH2-MAG17b. The sequence goes on along the minus strand of JBOGJS010000214.1, from coordinate 2,416 downwards.
TCCATTTCACGCTCGGCTCCGAGGGCACCCTCTTTCGCCCAGCCAACTGTATCGCCGCCTGTATCGCCGCGCGTCATCCATACGATGGCGACGCTCTTATGCTCATCCATAGCCCTGGCCAAATAAGCTGTGACACCTCCTTCATCGTCCGGATGTGCCACAAACAGAAGAATGTCCGCCTTGAAGCGCGGATCCGGATACGCGGGGCTTGCCGGTTCGCTTTTCAAGCTCGCCGCGCTCGTGGCCTGTTCGCCCGCCGGAGCATCTTGCGCCCTGACCGCGGAGGAAGAGATGCTCATCGCAATGAAAAGTACGAGGATGGAAGCTCTCGAGAACAAGGGGGCTCGCGTATTTTTTCCCATTTATCATCTCCTCCGCAGAATCTGTCGACACATCCAGGCCGCTGCGACGCCAGGGGCGCCATTTTCGCTGGCATCCAGTTCACTTCGATCATTCCTGTACCGGCTAGCGCTACCAGCCTAGCCGTGCACCGTGTTTACGCCGAGGCGAACGTCACAGACCAGTCCAAACTTAGACTTAGAGGAATCTGATTTGCTGTGACATTTCAGCCTGATAATGATATTCTTCGTATGCGATTATTTTGTCAAGAAGTATTTGCGGTTTTTTGCGCCGGGGGGGGGAGACTTCTGAGTACACGACGAGTGACAACGTCGCACATTGCGCGGACGGCCCACCCTACAGCGGCTAGTCTGTCCGAACGAGCTTATTTGTCAATCTATGAGGGAATCCTACGGGGAGAATTTCCTTTAGGGGCTCCTTTATCACGGCGAAAGCTTGCGCTTCAGTATGGCATGAGCTTCTTGCCCATCTCGGATGCGATTCGACGGTTGGAACAGGAAGGTTTGGTAGAGAGCAAGCCTCGGGTGGGAACGAGAGTTCGGATTCCAACCGCTCAGGATGTGCGGGACTGCTACATTCTGCGCGAGGCGTTGGAGTGCCAGGCCGCCCGTCTCTTCGCTGAAAAGGCTAGTTCACAGGAACAGCTTGAGCTGCAAGCTATGGCGAAGCGTGTTGACACCCTGCTAAAGGAGGCCAGTGAAGATCACAATCGGGACCTTGTTTTCCGCGCACAAGCCTTCCATTTATCTTTTCATATGCGCATCGCCGAATGTACGGGATGCTCAGTCTTACGAAGTACCATCGAAAAGAATCAGGCGCTGACCTTTAATTGGCTATATGACATCACGGCCACGGTGCAGATGCCTCCCCGGCGGCATGAGAAGCTCATGGAGTGTCTTATTCGACGAGATTCACAAGTTGCCGAGGAGGCAATGCGCGAACACATAAGTTATGGCTTAGGTGAGATCCAGACCGCAATTTCCTCACGTTTCGGAGCTGTACCGAGCATGACCCGGCTGTAGTTGGGAGTTGAGCGACGGTTCAGCCCAGCACTGAAAGAATCGGGCTCCGTGACCTTTCAGCTCTATCTTCCCGAGTATGGGCAAACGATGCGCAGCGGCGCGGACAGGCTGGCGCTCCCCAAGAGATTCGTTTTCAGACCAAGCCGGACATGGCGCTGGGACACATCCGATCGCCGGTCAATGAGGCTGTGCCGCGCGGCGTGGTGCTGGCCGATGCTGCCTATGGCGACGACAACGCTTTTCGCGGGGGAATCGAAACACTGGGTCTCTCCTACGCAGTCGGCATCAAGTCCTCAACGTCGCTCTGGCCTCCGCGTACCATGCCGCTCCCGCCCCAGCCACGGTGAGTTTTCGGCAAGGCTGCGTAGCATGCCGGTGCAAGAGTGAACCAGTTGCGAGGATCAGTCAGGTGCGGACGTATTTTGCAAGCAGGTCGTCGATATCATCGCCGACGCCATATCCAAAATTGTGACTGATGGTGCACACGCGGTCCAGCCGAGCGATCAAGGCGCTCCGATCGCTTGCAGGGATCTGACATATGACATTGAGCGCCTGTTCGAACATAAGGACCAGAGCATCGAAGTAGCCTTCATCCTGGTAGCCGACATCATTGCAGAAGCCAGCAGCACTTTCGCAAAACGACACCATCAGTTCTGCGAGTCCGGCAGGTTCGCCGATCGCCTTTCGGTAACTGGAAATGGCTTGTTTGGCCTTTGCAACAGAGGGCTGCTGATTACGCATCACATCCGGCCAGAGCCAGCGGTCCAGGCTTTCCTTGTAGGGCTTCAGGGCATCCTCGCCCAAGCCGAAGCGGGTGTGAAGGAAGGTCTGATTATCCTTATGGGCAGCGTAAAGATCCTGAATCAGGCCCATCAAGTTTATCCGGTCAAGGACTGCGAGCTTTGCCTTAGCAGCCTGTGGTTTAAGTCGCCATGTTCCAGCGCGGCATGCAGGGCAGCGTGATGGAACGACTTCGCTGCCGAAATATGTAAGCGGCGCCACGACTGGATTGGCCGACGATCTGGCGCCTGCTT
>JBOGJS010000213.1:0-15807 GCA_050745365.1 Terriglobia bacterium | reverse complement strand
GGCATGGACGTCCATGCCCACATACTTGATACTATTCATCGGGTGCTCCTTTGGGTCGTAGGTTTGGTGGTGCTCACCAAACGAACCATACCCTTAAAGGGGCGCCCTTTCATAATGCGTGCCGATGGAGCGCGAACAAAATAGCGGCTTTAGCCGCTGCGAGTAAAGAATCAGGGGCTTAAAGCGCAGTCCTAAAGCACGGCTGAAGCCGTGCCCTGATACAAGGCCCTCCACAATCCGCTCTGGATAGGCATCAGTCTCTTCTCTTGCTATTGCGGTTGAGCGGGCGGCTCCCATTTCGGAAAATATTTTTTGGCGAGAGCGATGGCTTGCCCTCGGCCAAGTCGGCTGCTCAATGTGTCGCAAAATTCGTTCGGGCTGTCTTTCTCGACCATCGATTTCAAAATACCGCGTTGTTTTTGAAACGCCGCTCCCGTGATGGCATCGGGATTAACCAGGGAGGTCAAAATCCCGTGTAATTCCCGAATCACCGAAGCGAACTGGGGTTGGTCCGCCACATTGTGGAATTCTCCGGGATCTTCTTTGAGGTTGAAAAGCAGGTTATGGTCATACCAACTGAAGTAGATGTATTTCCAATCGCCTTTCCGGATCATGTAGGATCCCGTGCAATTGCCTTCCGAATTGGACTCCGCATAGACGTGCTCTGGATACTTTGTATGCTCTCCCAGGATCAGGGGAAGGAGAGAATGGCCGCGAAGGCCATTGGGAATCGAGATTCCCGCAACGTCCAGCATGGTGGCTACAAGGTCCATATGCGAAACCGGCGTTTCGACGATCTTTCCTCGCGGCAATCCTGCCCCGGCCATGAACAGCGGCACATGTTCCGCGCCTTCCAGCAAAACATTCTTCATCCACAGTCCATTTGTGCCCAGCATCTCGCCGTGATCAGAGGTGTAAATGAAGAGCGTGTTTTTCAACTGCCCGGTTTTTTCGATTTGATCCAGAACCTCGCCAATATTCCCGTCAAGCTCGGTGATCATGGCGTAATAAGCACTTCGCGCGCGCCGAATGCGCTCTTCAGGGATCGGCGTCGATATCAACTTAAAGTTCCGTAAGGCCTGAAACACAATGTGCATGTTCTCGAGGTACTTGGGGGGAATGTTGGGAAGATGGACTTCATAGGTGGGGTACAGGTCAAGAAGCTTCTGCGGCGCCACAAACGGAGGGTGAGGCATGGTCATACCCAGATAGGCTGCCCAGGGTTTCCCAAGATGATCCGCTTCGCTACGAAGGAATTCCAGACCGTTTTCTACCACAGCGCGATCGTGCGCGCTCTTATTTCCCGCCTCGCCGTTCACCTGCTTTCGCTCATCGATTCGATAACAAAGAGGCATGCGGAAAAGCGAAGTGATGTCCGGGTGCATGAAATGCCCATGGGACGTATTTACTTGTTTGAAGCCGATGTCAGCGTCCGGAGTCAAATCCATTTTCCCGGTTGCCCAGCAAAAGTATCCCGCGCCCTCAAGATAGTTCCCCCATGTGGGCACGCGGCCATCAAACGGGGTACTGTTACAGTAAGAACCCACGTCGGAGGCGAACCGACCGGTCATCAAGGCCGCCCGCGCCGGCGCGCACACGGGATCGGACGTGTAGGCATTCGTGAAAGTCACCCCGAGAGCGGCCAGGCGGTCCAAATTGGGCGTCTTCACAGGAACTGCTTTGCCTGGCCCTCCCATCAACATGCGGCCATTGTGCTCATCCGAGCAAATAAAGACGATATTCGGCCGCCGAACGACTCCATCGGCCTGCGCAGCGAAAGCCTGCACAGGAACGATGCCGGCGCCGAGACCTGACGCAATAACCTGGCCAAACTTTCTCCGGGTGATGTCCACGCATTTCCTTTCGGCTCCGCGAGTAGACGACGGTTGAGGATTGTGAAAGACGATCTTGACACCAAATAACTTGGCAGTACAGTTTGTTTATTCTTTTGAATTTGACAGCTTGCCGAAAAACGTCGGAAGCTGTCATCCCGAGCGTCCGCAGCCCTCGGCTGCCAACCCGGGGCATGACAGGGGGGCGCGGACCTGCGCTGTTCAGGTCCGCGGCTTCTCGCGATCTTCGAGCAACGGCCGCAGACCTCAATGCGGAGGTCTGCGCTACCCCGCTCACAGGCAGCATAGGAGGGATCATCATGAGCAAAACAATTCTAGCCATTCTGGGCACGCTCGCGGTCGTGATGCTCGCCATCGCGTCTGCTGCGCCACTCCGTCGTCAGGCGATTGCCGACGCGCAGATTCAAGGAACTTCTGCGCAGAGGCTGGGCATCCCCACAGGAGGCGCGCAGGCGCTGCCACACAACCTGAAGGTTGCGGCCGTTCAGTTCCGCTCTCATCTGAACATCCAGGATAATTGCAGGCGCATGATCGAATTTCTCCACGCGCTTTCCGCACAGGGCGTCCAGGTAGCCGTCTTTCCTGAGTGCGCGCTGACGGGCTATGCCCTTAAGACGATACCCGCTTCCCCGAGCGAAATTGCTAAAGCAGAGCGTCGACTCGAGAAGACCTGCCGTGACAGGAAAATCGCTGCGGTCTTCGGAACTGCTTACAAGGTGAACGGTCACGCCTATGACGCGGCAGACGTGGTCGATTCGCGCGGAGAACTGATTGAGCGGTATGGCAAAATCTACTTGGCGGGTGAAAAATGGGCCACGCCGGGCAACCATATTGCGTATTTTGACCTGGATGGAATCCCTTCGACAGTCATCATCTGCCACGACGAGCGGTATCCCGAATTGGTCCGACTTCCAGCCCTCGCGGGTGCCCGCATCCTTTACTACATCAGCTCGGAGTCTTCACTCAAGGAGCCGTCCAAAATGATCCCTTACCGAGCGCAGATCGAGGCCAGGGCCGTGGAAAACGGCATATTCGTGGTTGCGTCTAATGCTCCTGCCAATCCAGATCTTACGGGTTCGCACGGCCAGAGCCGCATCGTGGGTCCTGATGGGAACATCATCAAGGAGGCCTCAGTGTTCGGGGAAGATGTCCTGATTTCGACGCTCGACTTGTCGCTGTCGTCAAAAACGGGGGAATCTGCACGCGATTCGTTTCGCGGTCCGTTGGGATGGTGGTGGCGTTCTGGTATGGCTTGGATGATGAAAAATCGCAACCGGCGGCTGAACTGAGATGGGTTTCGCCGCGAGTTCGGGCGCCCCGCCGGCGGACAAGTCATGCAAACGGATAACGCCCGAGTTCGAACGCGCGATCGGCGAGGCGGCGTTTAAGTTCGATTGTGTCAAGCGGAGCGCGCCTCATAAACCGCCGCAACATGGCGTTGCGAGTGCGAAGTGTGTCCCCCTCAGCGATCCGCGCCAGGGCACGTCGCGCTTCTTCTTCCATCCGGTCAGCCGCCTCACAGGCGAAGCAGCGCGCTGCATCGACGTGAAATTGAGCGCTCTCCATCGAGGCAGATAATGCCTTCTGGGCGCGAAGCAGCGCGCTTTCGAGAAGATAAACTTCAATCACAAGGTTACTGAGCGCGCCCAGCACTTCCTGCTCTTCCGGGAGCGCTTCCCCATATTTTTCAACTGCCGTTGCCGCCACCAGCAGTGCCGTCTGCCTTGCGCCCGCAAGCAGCCGGAACTCCGCCCCCAGCACGCCCTCATCCCCGCCATTCACGGGCGTCTGGTCGAGAATTGCGTCAACCACTCTTTCGGCCGCCGGGATCAGCGCCAATTCCCCTTTCATCGAACGCTTCAAAAGCATATCCACAATCAGGAGACGATTGATCTCGTTGGTGCCTTCGAAGATGCGGTTCACTCTTTGATCGCGATAAGTGCGCTCGACCTCGTAATCCTCGCTAAACCCATAGCCGCCGAAAACTTGCACCACCTCATCCACCACCGCGTCCAGCGCCTCCGTACCCGCGACTTTCAGAATCGAACACTCCACCGCATATTCCTGAAGCGCATCCAGAACCCGCTCGGTAGCTTCCGGAGCATCAGGATCCGCGCGCTCAAGAAGTTCATCGATCATGCCACCTGTCCGGTAGCAAGCGCTTTCCCCGGCATACGCGCGCACCACCATCTCGCCTAGCTTCTCCTTAATCAGCCCAAAATCGGCAATGGGACGGCCAAATGCCTCCCGCTCGCTTGCCCACTTCAGCGTGGGGGCCATGAGGATCTTGCAACCGCCGATGCAACCGGCGCCGAGCTTCAGCCGTCCGATGTTGAGAATATTGAAGGCAATGTGGTGGCCCTTGCCGACAGCGCCCAAGACGTTTTCCACGGGCACCGGAACGTTTTCCAGGTTCAGTGGCGTGGTGGAGGAGCCCCGAATGCCCATCTTATGTTCTTCCGCGCCTGGCGTTACGCCGGGAAAGCCGCGCTCGACAATAAACGCAGTAAACTCCTCTCCATCCACCCGCGCGAAGACCACGTAGACGTCCGCGATGCCGCCGTTAGTGATCCACATCTTGGTCCCGTTCAGGAGATAATGCTCGCCATCCGCGCTCAGTGTGGCCTTCGTCTTACAGTGGAGGGCGTCGGAGGCGGAAGTTGACTCACTCAAGCAGTAGGCTCCCACCCACTCGCCGGTTGCCAATTTGGGGACGTACTTCGCCCTCTGCTGATCGGTTCCAAACAGCGCGATCGGCAGAATACCAATACCCGCCTGCGAGCCCAGCGTTGCCGCCCAGGCGCCATCACGAGCCATTTTTTCGGAGATGATGATGGACGAAATCTTGTCGAGCCCAAGGCCGCCGTACTTCCGGGGCACATCCGTGGCGCACAACCCCAGCTCGCCCGCTTTCAGCAAGAGTTCGCGGAGCAAGCCGGGCTTCTTCTCCTCGATTTCCCTCAGGCGGGGCACGATTTCGCGCTCCACGAATTCTTGGGCGGTTTGCCCGATGAGATGGTGCTGGTCATTTAAATCTTCCGGCGTGAAAATCTCTTCAGGCCGCCGCTCTTCAATTAAGAAGCTGCCACCCTGAACCCGCTTCCTGTCTGAATCCGTGAGTGCTGCCATGCCTGTCCTGTCCTTGTGAGCTATGCCGAAAATTGCCTGAAAGAGTAGTGGCTAAACAGGCTGGGGAAAAGTCTCTTTGGCTGTCATTCTGAGGATTTAGTGATTTTCCGCCGGCTGCCTAGCCACGCCCCGATACGGACCGGCCTGTGCCGAGGCATTAATTCTGCAAGTTTTCAAATATGCCCGCGGCGCCCATGCCACCCCCTACGCACATCGTCGCCATGCCGTAGCGGATGCCGCGCCGCTTCAGCTCGCTCAGGAGCGTAGCCGTAAGCTTCGCGCCCGTCGAGCCCAGCGGATGCCCAAGCGCAATTGCCCCGCCGTTCACATTTGTGACATCAGGGTCAAGGCCCGTCTGCTGAATCACGCTCAAAGCCTGCGCCGCAAAGGCCTCATTCAACTCCACAAGGCCAATATCAGCCAGTCCTAATCCGGCCAGTTTCAACGCTTTGGGAATTGCTTCCACCGGACCCAGGCCCATCTCTTCCGGCGCTACGCCGGCAGCCGCGTACGTCACAAAGCGCGCCAGAGGCGTGACGCCCCACTGTCGCGCTTTTTCAGCAGAGGCGATGAGTGCCGCTGCGGCGCCATCACTCATCTGCGAGGAATTTCCCGCTGTCACTGTGCCGTGCGCGTGGAAGGCAGGTTTGAGCCGCGCAAGCGCCTCGATGGAGGTGTCACGCCGGGGACCTTCATCAACGGCAAACGTGATCTTCTGAGTCTTGGGTTTTGTGGTGCCATTGAGATTCACCTCCGTCACTGCCAGAGGCACGATTTCCTGCGTGAACTTCCCCGCATCGATGGCCGCAACGGCCCGTTGGTGGCTGCGGAGTGAAAACTCATCCTGCTGCTCGCGCGTGATGTGATATTTTCGGGCAAGATTTTCGGCCGTGAGTCCCATGCTGAGATAAACATCCGGGTAGGCTTCGATGAGCGCAGGATTGGGAGAAAAGTGATAGCCACCCATGGGCACCAGGCTCATGCTCTCTGTCCCACCGGCAATAGCAGCCTCGGCAAAACCTGCCATAATCCGCTCAGCGGCTACGGCAATCGATTGAAGGCCGGATGAGCAGAAGCGGTTAAGCGTCATCGCGGGGCAGGAGACCGGCAAGCCCGCCCTTAGCGATGCAATGCGCGCCACGTTGTTGCCCTGTTCCGCTTCCGGCATGGCACAGCCCAGGACAACGTCTTCAATCTCCTCCGGTCTCGCCTGAGGCGTCCGGCGGAGCACTTCCTGGATGACCGCGGCCGCCATATCATCAGGCCTCGTGTGCCGCAATGTCCCGCGCGGCGCTTTCCCCACGGCTGTGCGAGCGATGGAAACAATCCAGGCTTCTCTCATAAATACCACCTTGTCCGGTCTGTCCAGTCAAACTTCCCTTCGTTTGCATTCGTATTCGCCGTGTAAAATTGGCTGTCATATTGATCTTTGTAGTGAAGACGCTTGGTTTTTGCCTTGAGATCATGATGTACGTTCCACGCCGTCATGTTTTGGATGTTGATCGGATGTTTCCCGTCCCCTCCGATAATATAGTCGGCCTCGAATCCACCCTTGCCTGCAATGTTAACGCTCTCCCCCTGCTTTCCTATCAGTTGCGTGATGCGAGCCTTCTCAAAGTGGACGAACGAGGGACGCCGGCGGATCAGAGATGCTGAGATGTGAGCTGCGATTTTATGCAGTGCCGATGCCTGCTCGGGCGTCGCCCGATCGTCGATGTACCACACCACGGCTTCCTTTCCGTGGCCGCGAACCAAATGCAGGCCGCTGAGCTTGATTTTTCCGTAATGCCCTCTGTGAATGTCGAACGCTGCAATGGACCAGCAATAATGGTGGGGTGAAGGGCCTTGTCCAAAGTTGCAGCCGCAGGGAACACTGCAGGTACAAGCTTCACTCAGCACTCCCCTGATTTCCCAATGGGGCATCATGTTCCTGGCCGCGTCGGCGGCCAGAAGCGCCATCGGAAGTAAAAACAGACCTAAGATCGCGACAAGAGCGCTCCGAGACCTCATACCGATCTCCTCTGCTGCCTCTCAAATTCTCAATGTGAGCGTGTCCCACATCTTTTGCTGGACACCGGGGGTGTATCCGGGCACGGCTTCCAGCCGTGCCGGAACAATCGCGCTTTAGGACGGGGCTTTGAGCCCCTGATTCCTTACTCGCAGCGGCTAAAGCCGCTATTTTGCTCGCGCTGCATCGGCACGGTAGAGCGGCTATTTGCCGGAGCACTTCTGAATGCGTCCGTCAAGAAGCTGCCAAACCAGGCTCTCCGGAATGAAGGCGGGCTTAGTCAAAATCTGGATGGAGAGCTTTGCCGCCGTCTCGGCGTAGCTGATAGAAAACTTAACGCCCTGGTATTCGATCACGCCGCTATCCCCATCCGGCGGAGTGATCCCCATCGTATGGAGGTCCTTCTTCAGGCAATTCAGCGTGTTCCTGCTGATTCCCGCGAATTCTTTCGCATCGGCCATGTTCAGTCTCCTCCCGCCTGTGTCAATCCTCCGCGACGGCTGCCCGAGGATTACACGCTTTCGAAGCGGGACTTATGGCTAGAGTAAAAGCTCTTCATTTCGGCATTGGCGACAAGCATCACGGCGAGCTTTTGTGCAGTTTCCGCCAGGCAACTGGATGGAATCGCCACCAGCAACTCGTGTTCCTGAATCCCGGCAAACGTCCGGGCGCCCATGCACCCGAGGCTGGCGGAGGCGGCAGCATCTTGCAAGGCGCTGGGAATCACCGCGCATGCTGGCCGCCCAAACAGATGCATCTCTTTCCCACCGCCTCGCCACACCATGGCACCCGCCGCTTCGGACAGCAGCATCGCCTGAAAAGGCGAGCAGATGATGAGGGCAAGCTCGGGCAAGACAGTTTTGAAGCTCCCGAGAGGGCCGTAAACAATCACCTGGTGAGGCTTTTCCACCGTGGGAACGTTCGAAACTTCCGCCGCGTCAAAGTAGCCGATCTTGCCCATCTGCCCGATTAACGCCATCCCTTGTTGCATCACATCTGGAGGCGGCTGGAACCCCTGTGTGATAGCGCCGATGGGGCAGTTGTAGTGATCCTCAGCGGTCGCGTAGAAAAGGGAAGTTTCGGCTGCCTTCCAGAACGTGCAGGCGGTTGGCACGGCTTGGCCGTAACGCGGGATGCCCTCCGGCGGCTCCGGCAGGAACGCCAGCCCAATGGGCGGGCGCATCAGGCCCAGGCTATTTACGAGAAGTTTTGCAACATCGGCATAATCCACCTCGAATATCTCCTTTCATTACGACTCTCCCAACGGCTCCGCGCAGCAGTACCAAGGCTCAGTGACGTGAGGGATGGCCACGCCCCCATCTTTGATCAGCCTACCGGGGAGTGGCAAGCCGGCTGCCTCATGCGCAGCAGAGGAAACACGCTGGAAGATTCCCTCGCGCGTGGCTTTCTGGTTCAGCCCCTGCCGGATAATTTGCTGAACTCGCGCATAGAGCGCCTCAACGCGCGAATCGCTGTGTTTCCACGGATAAACCAAGCCGGCCTCATCGAACGGGCCTATCGTTTTTCGAACTTGCTCAAGCTCCAGTAGCCGTGAGCCTGCCGGGATCAGGAGCCTTAAGCCTAGTTGAACCGGCGCGACGCTCTCCACCAAGTCATGCCGGCCAATGGCATCCAGCAATTCGCAATAGCCCTCCGGACCGATCCAGGGAGTAAAGGCGACAAAAGTGGGCGCGAGCGCCAGGCCGGTCTGCCGAAAAAGATGGAGCACCTGCACGAAGTCCCGATAAGTATGCCCCTTTCCCAAAAGCGCGAGAATGCGATCGTCAACGGACTCGACAGCGGTGGTCACAAAGAGGCATCCTGTCTCGCGCAGCGCCGGGAGATCGATGGAATGCTTGAGCAGATGCTCCACTTTGATCGTCGCATCGTAGGTTAAATTCGGAAATTCCTGATGCAGAGCCGTGACGATCCGCAAGGCGTGGCGGATTCCGTTAAAAAAATCCGGATCGCCGAAAGTGATGTGCTCCGCGCCGGCCGCAACTTGTTGGCGAACATCTTCCAGCACAATTTCCGGAGGGACTATCCGAAACCGGCCTTGATAAACGGGAACCACAGGACAGTGCCGGCACAAATGCTTGCAACCCCGGCTGGCCTCCGTGTAACCCACCACGCGCGACGCGCCATCGGGATGCTCGAGGCGGGCATAACGTCCCAAAGCGGGTAAGCCGCGGCGGTCCGGAACGGCAAATTTCAGCCGCGCAAGAGAAACGGCAGGATCAACTTGAGTCGGCTGGCCTTGGCGCGCCCGCTCTACCGCGTTGAGCAAAGCTTCTTCAAATTCCCCACCCAGAATGGTCTCGGCGCCAAGCTTGCGAAGGTAGTCCTCGTTGACGGGAGCATAAAGCCCATAGAAGCATAGATGCGCCGTGGGATTCAACTGACGCATGCGAGGCAGCGCCTCAACCGCGAGCCGCGTCGCCGTGTGCATGGGAAGATACAAGGCAATAAAATCCGCGTCCTCGACGGCTTTTTCGTCAGGTGCTTCGCGTGAAAGATCCAGACAAGCGACCCTGAACCCTGCCCGCCTCAGCCATGCGGCGGGAGAAGCGAGACCGAAGGGCTGGCGTCCCAATTCGTACATTGAAATCAGCACAACGTTCAAAGACACATCCTCCAGTGCTTTCCAGGTCATTATAGCAGCGCCCGTGCGATTCGCGTCCGCGGCTCTTAAGTTGTCGCCTTTCGCTTGTCGCTTTTCCGATCAGGATGTAGGTGATATCATTACCGCCAGCCGGAAAGCCTGTCGGGCGGCGGCTACCCGCGGCTAATCATGAACACAGAATCGGTCTCGCAGGGCAGCATTTAAGAGGCGGACGGCTGGGGCGTCGCCCAGGGCTTAGATTAGGTTGGCCCTTCGGGCCTTTCAAATGTCGCTACTCCAGCGGCACGACTCGAGCCACGACGTATTCCAGCGTTGGCTTGACGCAGCATGAGCGAGGAGGCTTGATGCTAAGTTCTAAGGAAGTGAATCAGTACAAAAACGACGGATACTGTGTGTCGTCCGAATTTCTAAACCGCGCACAACTGGACCGAATGCTCAAAGAAATTGAAGAAATGTCCGCTGGCTCGACGGTCTCGAGCCACGACGCGACGCGAATGGAAATGGAGCCGCTCCAACCTCCCAGCGGCACGCTCGTCCGGCGGATCTATGATCCCTGCACGTATTATCCCAGCTTTCGCGAATTCTCTGAGTCGGCGGTGCTTCTTGATGCGCTCGAGCAGCTCCTCGGACCCAACCTCGAACTCCATTACAGCAAGATCAATATGAAGCCGCCGGCAATCGGCTCAGTCGTAGACTGGCATCAAGATCTTTCATATTATCCGCTGACCAACCAGGATTCGCTCGCCGTACTCTTTTATCTCGACGATGCTACCCGGACCAATGGATGCTTACAGGTGATCCCGGGCCCTCAGACTCAGCCTCTTCTGAATCACACCCGCGATGGAATTTTCCAGGGGCGAATCACCGAGCCGGTAGAAGCCTCAAAATCGGTAGCTCTCGAGGGTAGGGCGGGGACGGCGATCTTTATGAACGGAATGACCCCCCATGCGTCTGCCCCCAACACTTCGCCTCATCCCAGGCGCACCTTGATCTTGAGTTATCGCGCGGCGGACGCTTTCCCGATCTATATACCGGAAATGACCGCCAAACAGGCAGTTCACTCCCGTCTGGTTCGAGGACACCGTGCGACCGTGGCGCGCTTCACAATGGGCGCGTTTCCAATCCCGCGATACCCGAAGCAGACGAAGTCGCTTTATGAACTACAGGAACTATCTCGGGAGAAAGAACACCGTGAGTCAAACTCGGCTCAGAGACCGGATTGAGTTTTATGCCGCCATTTCTGGGTGGCGGGGTAAACCCGCCGCTATGTCTGCGCCCGAAACGGAGGGATTACCATGAGGCGATGTCTTCTTCGATATTATTTGCGGCAATTTTCGTTCATCCTGGCCGTGTTCCTCATGCCCGTGGGCGGACGCTGTGCGGTAATGAAGGCCGGCGTGGCACGGGTTGACATCACTCCGCCCCCCGGCGTCCGAATGTGGGGATATTCGAACAGCTCCATAGCGACCGGCACGCTTGATCCGCTCTATGCTCGCGTCCTAGAGCTGGAGCTGGGCGAACGGCGCCTCGTGTGGGTAGACCTCGACCTGGGCCGCACATTTGACGCGGGCTCGCTCGCCGAGTTGAAGGAAGCCGTCAAGCGCCAATACGGGATTAACTGGCTGATCGTGCAGGCGATCCACACCCATGCGGGCCCAACCCTGACCGGGGCAACCGGCCAGCCGCCTGCCTGGGTTGAGCCCGCGCTCGCCAAGATCGAGCACGCAATCGGCCAAGCCGCAAACCAAGCCCAGCCGGTTCGCCTTGGCACGGGTTATGGCGTCGCATACATCGGCTACAATCGGCGGCGCGTGAATCCGGATGGCACAATCACGATGATTTGGAACAACGCCGCCCAGGTTCCCACCGCTCCCGTGGACCCGACCGTGGCCGTGTTGAGGATCGATCGCATGGATGGAACACCGCTCGCCATCCTGGTGAATTATGCGTGTCACCCGGTGACCTTCGGTCCGGATAACACCCAATATTCGGCGGATTTCCCGGGCGTGATGTGCAAGGTGGTGGAGAGTGCGTTTCGCCAGCAGCCGCTGTGCTTCTACATACAGGGGGCATCGGGAGACATCAACGTCTACGATGGTGGAACGTCCGTCAAGGATGGCGCGGCGCTGAGGAGGGAGTGGGCGGGCGAACGCCTGGGAAAAGAAGTCGTGCGCGTGGCCAAGCAAATTCAAACACACTCAGCCTCGGACCCTAGCCTCGACTTTGCCGAGGATCCGATTACTTTCAATTTTCGCTGGAACCCAGACGCATTCCGCCAAATGTTGGTGAACCACTTCGGAGCAAGATACTTGCCCCCCATCCAGGGCCGCATGCAATTGCCTGTAACGACGGTTCTTATCAATAAGAAAATCGCGATCATGGGCATGCCGGGCGAACCTTTTGTTGAGTTTCAGAAGACTTGGCGTGCTCGTTGCCCGGTCGCAAACTGCTTTTTTCTCGGTTATGCCAACGGCTATTTCGGCTATTTCCCCACGATTAAAGCGGCGAGTGAAGGTGGATATGGAGCTGCGAATGCAACAACCTGGGTCCAAGTTGGCGCAGGGGAAAGAATGGTGAACCAGGCGGTAACTAAGATTTATCAGATGCTGGGCCTCCTCCAGGCCGCGCCGCGAAGAGGGTGGAAATCGGCGAATTAGGGCATCGTGCCGACGGTGTTCGGAAGAGGTTTCCAAGCGCAGGTCGTGATTGACGCTGCGGGCAGGGTGATTCGAAAGGATCTCCGAATCCAGTCAACTTCGAAATCGACTTGAATTTGAGCGCTCGTATTTCGATTGTTCAACAACTCAACGATCCAATGCCAACCGGCCGCCGGCTCCGGGGATAAAAAAGCCACGCCCCGAAGTCCAGGAAACCTCCCATCGAATAAAACCCGTACCGCTCCAGGGCGTACAAATTTGCTGAAATGCTCCAGGTAGTCATATATCCCGGTGTAGGTTACCTTGCCGGTCTTCCGATTGACGATGATGACAGCTTGTTGCGGGTTGGGGTCACGGTGGACGGAGGAGGCAAGCCACGGCCCTCCATCTTGATTCAGAATCATATTCCCGTAAATCCATGCGGATGCCCCCGCTTTCAAATCCGAGACAACCATGTTGCCCCAGCAGGCCCCCGCCTCGAAGTTGGAGCGTGGCAAGTGTGCGGAAGAACATGATCTCGCCGCCGGATCGGTGCTGGGGGTTCCCGTCATCCACATTGGGAGATATGGATAACCACCATGCAGGGCGGCGATCTTGTCGAAATTTCCCGGTTGTGACGCTGAGCCATCGCCGTGATAAGGCAACCCAGCCACGTAGCGCCGGGCCTGAGGATCGACCAGTACGACCGGGTATTCCTTGAAAGCATCGACCCGGCTCGGAGCTTCGCTCAACATGATTTGAGTTCTTACGTCCGCGCTCTTGAGAAGGGGCCCGACGTAATTCTCGAGTAGATTGCGAATCTCGGAATAAGAAATCTGCGTGTAGCCCTCGCCTGCGGTTCGCGGCTCGTTAAAGAGGCTGAGATAATTGATGAACACACCCTGGCGCTCGTATTCCTGAAGGTAACGCAGGTCATAGCGGGCCAGCGCCTCATAGTACCTGGGATTCACATCCTGATTCTCCTTAGCGGAGATCAGCATCCAATCCGGCGGATAATCCATAGACGCCAGTAAGGCAAATTTCCCGTAGCGCCGGGCCAGCCGAATATAGGTGATCAGCCCGTCTGGTCCGAGGTCTCGCTGGATGGAGAATTTCTTCATCCAAACATCGCCCGGCGCCTCATCATAGCTATACCACGGGCCTGCGGATGAGAAATCGCTTCCAGCAATCGGGACGCTCATCGCCGAAAAGCCTGCGCCCTGCCGCGCATCAAACAGCGACCGCAGGACATCCGCTTGCTTGGCGCGGGTTAGACCGCTCAAGGCGATCATTCCCGCCTCTTCGAAAGACGCCCCGAAACCGTCCATCCTCTGAAACATATTTCCTGTCATGATTCGAAAAAGCGGCCGGTCGGCTCTTTCCTGAGGCACGAACCGAACGGGCGGCTTTGGCGTCATCCGATCTCCCGCCCGGGATGACACATAAACCTTCACTTGCTGGCCGAAAGCCGACGTCACACACACCGAGATCAGCAGGACCTGAAGGGTCGGCTTGATGCGTGTAACCAGAAAGGATGCCAGTCTATTCATCGTTTGTATTCATACGCGCCGATGTCATATCCGCGGCTCTGCGCGCGTTTGATGCTCCGAATGTCCGTCGGGACGTCCTTCAGCACCACTCCGGCACCCACCAAAGGTGAGTTCGGGAGAAGACGAAAATCCTTGGCTCCCGCATTGACAAACCCAGGATTGATCATCCAGAGGTCATGGGAATAAGGTGCCCGGCTACCCAGCCTGCCCGGAGGCCGACCATCGCTCATGCTTTGCGCATTGTATCCCACAACCAATCCCGCTTCCGGACAGGCCTTCGGGCCCATGTAGCTGCCGACATTGCTCACGAGTGAGCCCGGACCCAAGCCCAGGTAGCTGTACCGATGGCTTCCCACGTCATAGAAGACGTTGTTCTCGATAACCACGCCGGGGCAGCCCTCGGCCAGAACGCCGTAAAAGGTGATTCGATAGAACGTATTATTCAGCACCAGGATGGAAGGCATGGGTGTGTGCCCGATCTGTTCCACATGAACGCCCATGCGGATGTTCATGAAAACGTTATTCCGAAAAGTGATATGGCTCACGGGCGCGGAGCTATTTTCAATCTGTGCCCCTTGAACCGGAAGGAACCGGCTCTCGTTTACATCGCAAACGTTCTGCTCGATCGTGATGTCGCGCGCCGGCCCCCAGGTTTCGAAACAGTCGATATGGGGATCCAGATTGCCCGGGTCAGAAGACAGAATGTCATGAATGTGGTTCTTCCGAATTACGTTTCCGGTGCCAAAAAAGGGATCGATCCCGTCCGCGTCAGCGCCCTCAGAAGCCGGGCAGCCGGGAGGATACTGAACGGTGTGGCTGATGTCGTTTCGCTCGATGAGGTTGAATCTTCCTGCCACAGCGATGCCGGGACCGCTCGCATGGACAACTCGATTTCCTTTCACCAGGTTATGGTTGGTCAGAGGAGAATCGGGATTCCCTCCGCCCGACAAGACAATTCCTCCGCTGCATACGTCATGAACGTAGTTGCCGAGGATCTCGTCATGGCCTCCTTGAATATAGATTCCGGTATTGTCGCGGGGACGCCTGATGTGGCCGGTGATCTCAAACCCAATCACCCAAACGTAACTGGCGTTGATTGTGAATCCGTTCATCACCACTTTGCCGGACGCTTGATAAGCGATTGGATACCCAGCAGCGCCGGACCGAGTGATCTGGACCCGCTCCGGATAGTCCCCTGCCGCGATCATGGCGGTATCTCCGGGCCACATGGAGTCCGCCGCTTTTTGGATGGTTTCCCATGGAGCGGTCCGGCTGCCGGCGTTCGTGTCGTTGCCGGTCTGGGAGTTCACGTAAAAAGTGCGCGCAGTTGCGGTGGACGCTAATAGAGCGAGCGCCATCGTGATGATGAGCAGGTTTGCAGTTTTCCGGCGGGAATTCATTTTGCTCGATGTCTGTAGAGCGCGCCGTGGCGCGGTCGAACACTCGCGCCCAACCCGACCGTTCGAGCCCCGGAACGCGCCAAGTCTATCATCGCTCGAAAACCAGCATTTTGGTTTGGACTGCGACATCCACCAGGGCTCTCTTGCCGCTCGATTCAGTTATAATTCGACAGCCAAGCGGGTGTCCATCTCCCGTCACCTGGCACGCCGTCCAGTCTTGAGGCAGCTTCCACTCGAGCGTCAGAGGCAGGTCGTAAACCTTATGGTTCATCGGCCACCTTAAGCTATATCGAAACTTCTGGCTTCCGGATGCTCCCACTGGGCTGATCGTGAGTGCCCTCCGCTCCAGAATGTAGCGAACCACATTTCCAAAAGTCCCCGTCCAAATCTCCTGGTGCTGGTGAAGGTAACTGCAGAGCTTATTGAAAGCCGCCTGGTTCGTTGCGAGATAGTCGCCACCAAGGCCGTGAAATTCATATACGCCCCATTGGTGAGTGCTCACCACCGGTTTCAGCATGGCTAGAATTTCCGCAAAATGAATCCAAGGATAATGAACCCGGCTGAGACCGTGAATCGTCAGGGGGTTTAATTCCGGAGGATCATTGGGC
>JBOGJS010000212.1:0-2475 GCA_050745365.1 Terriglobia bacterium | reverse complement strand
CCATCGGCACGGCTGAAGCCGTGTCCTGATACACCCCCTGTGTCCAGCGCAAGATGTGGGACACGCTCAGCAGAAATTGAGGGGGTGATGGCTGTCACCTCAGGTTGTTTGGGTGGCTGGGTGGCCGGAGGTTCGCCTGGATGCGCTTCGGCAAAATACGCCTTGATGACGCTCGCCGCGATCGGGACCGCCGCCACCCACGACTCCCCGCTGTGCATAGCGAGCGCGGCGACAACGATCTGTGGATCGTTGGCCGGCGCGTAGCCCACGAACCAGGCGTTGCTCTTGTAATCGGCGTTGTGCGCCGAGCGCCGCAGTCGGACGCTCACCACCTGTGCCGTGCCCGTTTTGCCGGCAACGTCCAGGCCGGGAATCCGCGCCCGCCCTCCCGTGCCATCTTCGTTCACAACACCCCACATTCCTTGAGAAACCGCTTGCACAGTGCCTGGGTCGAGCGGAAAACGGTGGGGCTGAAGAGGAGGTGGATCGGCACCTAGCTTGACGAGCTCCTTGCGAAAAACCAGATGCGGCGTATAGAAGACGCCGCCCAGCACGATGCCCCCGATCATCCGTGCCAGTTGTACCGGGGTTACGGTCAGCGCGCCTTGGCCGATGGCCACGGAGATTGTTTCACCTGCGTACCATTGGTGATGAAAATACTTTTCCACCCAGGCCGGCGTCGGAACCAGTCCGGGCTCTTCGCCCGGAAGGTCGATGCCCGTCTTCGCGCCCAGCCCAAGGTGCTTGGCGAAGTAGGCTAGCTTGTCGATGCCGAGCATCTTCCCGACCGTGTAAAAATAAACATCACAGGATTGGACAATTGCGCGATGAAGATCCACCGTGCCGTGCCCGCGATGGTGCACCCAGGTCCAATCGTGGTAGGTGTGACCATAAAACGTGACGTAGCCAGGACAGTAGATCGTGAAATTGGGGTGGATGGTTCCGGTTTGCAGTCCGGCGACGGAAGTGACGATTTTGAAAACGGACCCGGGCGCAAGCTGAGCCTGAATCGCTTTGTCCATGAGCGGCTTTTCCGGATCGCTCACCAGTTGCTTCCATTCCTGTGGGTCAATGTGGTCCGAAAAGTCATTGGGATCAAAATCTGGATGGCTCACCAGGGCCAGCACCTGCCCGTTGTGCGGATCGATTGCGACAACGGCTCCAGCCCATTTGCCGAGCGCCTGCTCCGCCGCGAGTTCCAAGTCCAGGTCAATTGTTAAGCGTAAGTTGTGGCCGGGCTTTGGCTCGACGGGTGCCAGCGTGCCGACCTCCTGCCCGCGGCTGTTCACCACCACCCGCCGCATTCCGTCTTCACCATCGAGACTTCCGTTATATTCGCGCTCGATTCCACTCTTGCCGGCAACGTCGCCCGGATGGTAGCGCGCGCCGGTGCGCGCGATCATCTCGGCGGAAACGTCGCCCACGTAGCCCAGCAACGCGGCGGCGACGTTGTGCTTGGGATAGAATCGCTGCTGAACCTGAATGAGGTCGAGCTCGGGGTACTCCGTGCGGTGCGATTCAACAAAAGCGACATCTTGCATCGTCGCTCCCTGCTTGATGACGATGGGCTGAAAGCGCGGCAGAATCGCCGCCTGCTGAAGCTGCTCGGCCAGGGCCGCAGGGTCCAGCGCCAAACCTCGCGCGATTGCAGCGATTTCGTTCTGCCCAATCTTCTCCGTCTCGTCTCGCGAAAGAAGAACGCTGAAAGCGGGAAGGTTCTCAACCAGCACCTGGCCGTTTCTGTCCAGAATCAGGCCCCGAGGCGCAATGATAGGCAGGTCGCGGATTCGATTGCGCTCTGAGAGCTCAACGTATTTTCGGTGATCTTTGACTTGCAGTCGCCAGTAACCGGCGAGCAGGAAAACTAATGTGACTGCGACGACGTACTGCAGGAAAGGAATTTTCCAGGCCGGGAAGCGAGGCTCTTCCGGAAGTCGAACTCCCATGCTCGCGTCAAACGCCACGAGGCTATTCAGGGCACGCGTGGCAGACGCAGCACCATCGCTCGCGTCCCCCTGCCAGAAATGGCACTACCCCTGGCGAGTTCCTTCTAAGTTACCCCCCCGTACTAACCCTACCATGCCCAAACAGGTTAAAACAAGGTTTTGGCTGCTCAGCGTGAGAAAAAGACCCCTCATCCGCCCTCCGGAGTTTACCCGGTGCGAAGCCGAAAGGTCGGGCACCTTCTCCACGGGGAGAAGGTGGGGAGCGGAGCGACCCGGATGAGGGGTCTTGATCGAAATTTTCGAAGCGCAGGGTGGCCCGAGTGCCGCAACCAAAAGACCCGCGGTCAATTCAAAATCGAATTGACCGTGATGTTATGAAAAGGCGATGCCTCCTCGGGTCCGGGTAAACTGGACCGGCAGTAAATCCAAAACGAGGAGGCACCAACGATGATAGCCATAGGAGCCGACGTGCACAAGCGGAAGTGCACGCTGGCAGTGCAAAGAGAGGACGGAGAGGTGAAGATGTTGC
>JBOGJS010000211.1:0-6375 GCA_050745365.1 Terriglobia bacterium | reverse complement strand
AGGATGATGTTGTCCTTCATCTCGAAGCCGTCCATCTCGACGAGCAACTGGTTGAGCGTCTGCTCGCGCTCATCATGGCCCCCGCCCAGTCCCGCGCCGCGATGGCGACCGACGGCGTCGATTTCGTCGATGAAAATGATGCAAGGCCCGTTTTTCTTTCCTTGCTCGAACAGGTCTCTTACCCTGGAGGCTCCGACGCCTACGAACATTTCCACGAAGTCCGAGCCCGAGATGGAAAAAAACGGAACGCTCGCTTCGCCCGCAATCGCCCGGGCCAGAAGCGTCTTGCCCGTGCCCGGAGGTCCGACGAGCAGAACGCCCTTAGGGATGCGTCCGCCCAATTTCTGGAATTTCTGAGGCTCCTTTAAAAACTCGATGATTTCATAGAGTTCTTCCTTGGCCTCATCCACGCCCGCCACGTCTTTAAAGGTCACCTTCTTTTGCTGGCTCGAGAGCATGCGCGCGCGGCTTTTCCCGAACGAGAGGGCTTTGTTTCCGCCGCTCTGCATCTGGCGCATAAAAAAGATCCATACTCCCACCAGGATGATAAGCGGAAGAATTCCGTTACCCACCCAGGAAAGCCACGAGTTCCCGGAAGTGTCTTTAATGGTGACGTTGACGTCTTTGGCTTCGAGTTGCTTGTAGAGGTCAGGATAGTTGGCGGGTATGACGGTCTTGAATTTCGCGTTGTCCTTTTTGGCCCCGGAAACCTCTGAGCCGGAAATTGTCACCTGCTTAATGTCGCCCTTGCCGATTTCCTGGGTGAACTGAGTGAAAGTGAGCTCTTGTGGGCGCTGTCCCGTGCTGGACTTCACCACTGCCCACAGCAGCAAAGCTGTGGCTACCATGACCACCCAGAAAATGATGTTTTTAACGGCTGAGTTCACCCGCTTACCTCCTGGCGACCTCGGGCTGCACAAGGATCTTCGCGCCCGCAGTCCCGGCGCCCTTCCTTCCTAAATTAGATGCTCCACGTTGTGTTTTCGAATCTCTGTAGGAACCGAAGTCAGACCCTCTTCTTCAATCACCAGGATTCGTTCCGAGAGAGGTGTTGCTGCCAGCGGGTCGGGCGGGGAAAAGCCTCGCACCCAAATCGTTTGCTCCCCGCTCCGAACAATCGGCCAGAATTGCCGCCGCTCGGCTGGAATTCGGCGTTCCAGGAAGATCTCCTTTAATTTTTTGGGCTTCCGACGCCCAGAAAGACAAAAATCGTCGCCAGCTCTCCAGTTCCTGAGCACAAGACGGCCCCGAAGCTTGCCATAGTCGATGCGGACACCCTCATTTTCATTATACTTCCATTCAGATTTGTCTCGTCCAATATTTTCGACAATCTGAAACTTTAACTTGAGGTGAAGCTGAGAGATGTGAATTTCAACGGGCGGGGAGATGAAAAAGAGATATTCGCCGGGCCGGGAAGGCCTCATACCAGGACGGACGACCAACCATTCGAGTTGCCTGGAAACCTCCACCTTGCCCGGGAGACTCAGCCTTCCTCCGCTTTGGACACACCGTACAAACTGTAAAAGCTCGTCAAGCTGTAGACTATTGATACCGCGCAAGTCACCCTTTACCGAAGCAATCATCTGTCGCAGGATTCGCTTTGCGATCGCGGGAGGAAATCCGATCAGGGCCCGGATGGGTATTTTTTCTTCCTGGTCTTCTCGAATACGCCAGGGGCGAGCTTCTTCGCGCGCCTGTTCCTCCAACAAAGCTTCGTCTTCCCGCGCTCGGTCGGCGAAACCTTTCAATATCTGAACTATGGCTGGATTGTAGCTCTTTCGCAGCAGTGGGAGCACTTCCCGGCGGATTCGGTTACGGGTAAGCCGCAGATCCAGATTGGTGGAATCCAAGCGGAACGGAAGCCCGCATTCTTCAATCTCCCTCTCGATTTCGGCGCGCGCCACGTTGAGGAAAGGCCTTATCACCTTGCCGTCGAGCACCGGATGGATCCCGCCCAACCCCCTTGCCCCCGTGCCGCGGAATAACCGTAGAAGCACGGTCTCTGCCTGATCGTCGGCGGTGTGAGCGGTAGCAACCTTGTCAAGCCGGTTCGTATTGACGAGGGAAAGGAAAAAACGATAGCGGAGCGCGCGCGCAGTGGCTTCAAGATTCGACCGCTTCTCACGCGCTATCCGGGCAACGGCAGCCTCTCCCCGGAAAAACTCGACGTTCAGCTCCGAGGCCTTTCCTCGAACAAACGCATCATCCGCGTCCGATTCCGCTCCGCGCAGATGATGATTAAAATGAACCACAGCAATGAGAATGCCCGTCTTCTGAGCCAAACGAGATAGAAAATGCAGCAAAAGGACGGAATCCGGACCACCCGAAACGGCGACGCCAACTCGTTCGCCGGCACGAAATAGCTTCGCCCGCTGCACTTCCTGCTCCCACCGGTTATAGAGCTTCGATTGGCTTCGCATCATGAAATGGAAGGCCAGTTACACTTCTCAGGCGGCGTACCCGTTGCGCGCCGCGGCCAGGGTTTGAACCTGATTGACGAGGGAGAGGTTAACGTCTACGACAGTCCGAAGCATGACGCCGGTTCGGGCCTGCCGCTCGATGATCAAGTTCATCCACCTTGCGGAGTGGGCAGTTTGAAGCTCTAGCGGCGATTACCTCGCCAGGTGGCGGCATGAAGCCGCCTCTACATCAAACTGACCCACTACCCGCCTTTCGATGCCATCCGCCATGACCTGATTTTAACTGAAATGACGCCGCAACTGTCATTTGGAGCATGATTTTGTTCTCGCTCCCAAGTGCCTCATGCTCCAGCACAGGGCTCGCGCCGGCGGTTTTAGTTCCGTAATCCTCCAGAAGCCGCGAAGCGGGACGAAGCCCGCGCTCCGAGCTTACGCGAGCCGTGAGAATAAATTGACCGTGGTCATTCGGCACATCCAGTGTAAACGTCTCCTTCGGTTCGCATTCTGGAGTGGAGCATCATAAAATTGATCAAGAAACTCAAAAATGGAATGTTTGCGGTAGTCCCAGGGTTCGAAGCCCAGCAGGATGGCGACAGAGAATCTGAATTCCGGCAAGACGGAGCTCCCGACGGGTAACCTGGAGGCAACGGAAGGGTTTGAAGACTTCGCCTGGGTAAAGGCCAGGAGGTTGGCAGTTGGTCATCTCGACAGGATCGTCAGGCTGGAGCCGAAGGTCCTGCGGGGCGATCATCCCCGGGCGGTGCACGATTTTCGCGTGGCTAGCCGCCGCGCTCAGCAGGTACTCGACCTGCTTGCTCCCTCACTGGCCGAAATGCGTCCCCTCCACCGCCGCATCCAAAGGTGCCGGAGGGCGCTCTCGAAGGTCCGTGATGGAGACGTTTTGATTCAACGCATTGAACAGCGGTTGGCGCGGAAACGGCCAGCGCAAAAGGGAATCTGGGAAGCAGTTCTCGAATGCGCACGCGACCGCCGTAAGGAAGCCGGAGAGAAGGCCCGCCGCAAATTCAGCAAAACAAATCTTGCCCAAACCTACGTTCGCCTCAAGCAGCTTCTAGAGCCGTTGCCGGCCGACAGGCCGCCGGGTAGCACCCCGGCAAGCGGAGCGAACGAGTTTAACACACGGCTGGCAGCCGAACTTGGACGCGCGTGGTCACGGTTTGAAGAGCGATACGCGCAATCGTTAAGGGCACCGCGCGCGGAAAACATTCATCAGGTGCGGATTGCCGTCAAGAAGGTTCGTTACCTGGTTGAAGTTATGAAAGAATTCGACATCCCTGGCTGCGAGGAAGCGCTGGCCTGGCTGAAGAAGGTCCAGCGGCTTCTGGGGCGCTGGCACGACTGTGAAGTAACTGAGCAAATGATGGTGAGAGCGGTGTCGCGCGCCGGATTTATCCGTGAACACCTGGAGCTGGCCTCCAGCATTCTGAAGCTGATCTCCCGAAACCGCAGCACTAAAACGCGTTTGTGGGAAGAATTTCCCGGCGTTGCGCTTGGTTCAGAAACAGGGCAGCAGGTTGCGGCGTGGGCTAAGAGCGTGATTGACCTTCAGGTAGCCGGCGAGGCAGAAGCGGCCCGCTCCGGCGGCAAAACAGCCTCCGAGCTTTCTCGGGGCCACACCGCGAGAAGCAGAACCTTGTTATTAGGACAGACGTGAATGTAAAAGACCGGGAATTGCCGTCAAGTTCGTAGAAGTTTTTTCGACGGTGATCTGCGGACGCGGGACCTCCTCGGGCAAGAAGGCCACGGAGCTCCTCAAGGCTTTCGGCAGGGTGGTTCCACATATCGTCAATGACAACGTTCTCTTCAAGCTTGAGCAGCATGGAGCCTCGCTTTCCTGTTGCCGTCACTAACGTATACGATCCGGGTGCTGTCGAAGTTTCTCGATTTTTCAGTAAAACTATTGGATGCGTGGGGGAGAGCGACAGCCACAGCCAGCCTTTTTTTCAACTGCAGGCCGTTGCCTGGAAGACGGGGTGGCGCATACATCGGGGTAGTTTGCTATGTATGCGGACAGGCAGCATCGCACACATCCCAAAAGACGTGACGTATGCGCCACCCAGACTGGAAAGCCTTACCTGGGACGGCACACTAGCTTTTTCAACTGCAGGCGCTGCTTGGAAGGCGAGGCGAAAGATGAATGAGGATGTTCCCTTAAACTTTCGAGATTGAACGTCTTGATTTGCCTTACATCACTTTTCACCTTTCGATGCTATGACGACGACTTCGGCCTTGGGAGAATCAACCATCCTGTCTTCCGCAAAGCGCTCAACGGTAAGTGGAGATTTGGCGACAGGCTTTTCAGGTCCGTCCAGCACCCGCGCAATGTGATTTTGAAGCTGGTGGAAGATGGAGCGGACATCCTGTGCGGCGTCGATGACGTCGAAATTATATTCCTGGGAAAGCCGATCGAATTGAGTGAGCAAGGACGTCTGGTATTTGCCAAAGCTTTCGTACATATCTTCACTTGCGTGTAAATCCATTCCAGACTCCCAATAGTCGAACCCACGCGAAAAGACGACGCGCGGAATGAGGTCTTCCACGCCAATGCGGAGGTAGAGGACGGCGTCCGGCTTGGGAGCAAAGCTGTAAAGATTGCTCAGCCAGGCTGGGTCAAGGCCGCGGACGAGAGCGCGCGCCATCAGAGAATAAATATAACGGTCAGTGAGTACGACAAAGCCTGCCTGAAGCGCCGGAACAATCTGATGGATGAGGCGGTCTGCAAAATCGGTAGCGTAGAAAAGGGTCAGCGTGATACGGCCCAAGGTGTGGCCCGCTTTGGCTTTTTTGATTCCCTTGCCGGCGAGAGCCGAGCGAGTGATGCCCGTATCGACCACCGCGTGGCCCTGGTGCTCCAACCAGGGCTTGATGAGGTTGATCTGCGTGGAGCGGCCCACGCCGTCCGTCCCCTCGATAACAATCAGCTTTCCGCTAAGTTCAGCCAGGTTTATTCCCGGTAGAGCCACTCCATAGGTCTCTCTCACGGCGCTATCCTCAATCGTTTGGCTTGGGCCAGCCGCGCCTTCACAATCTGCCGCATCTGGTCCTGCTGTCCTTCGATCGGCAGCGTCGCGTCCACAACGGTAAGGTCGAATTCCCCGATCATGCTTTCGTATTCCTGCACAATGCGGTCCTGGAAGAGCTTGAAGCTCTCGTCGGGGTCTTCGCTTAAATCGAGGTCCATACCTGCCTCGTAAAACTTAAACCCGTTCCGCCCGGCCCGCAGCCGCTTCATGGAGACTTCCAGTGGGATGCGAAAATAAAAAGCTACGGTCGGCTTGACGGCAAAGGAATAGATCTCACGCACCCATTTGGGGTCCATCCCGCGCACAACATCGCGGGCGAAGGCGGTATAGATATACCGATCACAAAGCACAACCGCCCCCGCCTTGAGCAGCGGAATGATATTGTGCTCAATTCGATCGGCAAAATCGGTGGCATGAATCAGGCTGAACGTGGAGGGCGCGAGCATCCGCTTCTTTTTGCCGTGCCGGGTCGTGTTCCTGACGAGGGGCGATGAATTCCATTCGCTGAAGATCACCCCGTAACCTTCGCTGTGCAGCCATTGGTAGATGAGGTTGAGCTGAGTCGATTTTCCTGAACCATCGATCCCCTCGACCACAAATAATTTTCCGGGGAAACGATGCTCTCCATACCGTTTCATACAAAAAACTCCAGCGGAGCGACGGAATCCGGACTACTGAGACCGGGAATATACCTTCTCTTTCTACGCTATCATACCCATGTTTGCCATCAAAACCGGCGACCAGCAGTGTACCCGTGGGCATGGCAAATGTCGTCGCCTGTTATTCTGAGCATCCACAGCCTTTTGGCTGCCAATCCTGAACATGACATGCGGCGTGCTCTGCTTCGAAAATTTCGATCAAGACCCCTCATCCGGGTCGCTACGCTCCCCACCTCCTCCCCAGGGGAGAAG
>JBOGJS010000210.1:0-13851 GCA_050745365.1 Terriglobia bacterium | reverse complement strand
GAGTATTACCGGCTTTGTCACTGATCCCAGCGGTGCGGTTGTCCCGAACGCGACGGTGACGGCCCTCCTCACCCAGCAGGGTTTAAGTCGCCGAGCCGAATCGAATGCGCAGGGATTTTATAATTTTGTGGCGATGCTGCCGGGCAGTTACACCCTCACGGTAGAGAAGACGGGGTTTGAGCGCCTCACTCGAACCGGCCTCACGCTGACTGTAAACCAAAACCTCCGCGTTGACATGAAACTGAAGGTGGGAGCGGTAACGCAGGGAGTGACGGTGCACGCGCAGGGCACGATGGTTAACACGCAATCTCCCACGCTCTCTGGGCTGGTGGATGACCGTCGTGTGGTGGACCTCCCTCTGAATGGCCGGAACGTCTTGAACTTGTCGGGAATTGTGCCGGGGGTGCTTTCGGTTTCGGCGCCGGAGGCTTTGACTTGCGCCCGCGCCGGCACAACGATGGATGTTAACGGCGGCCAGTTTAACATGAACAACTACCTGTTTGACGGCGCTTATTTCGTCCAGCCCTCCCGGAATACCGCAATGAATTTTCCTCCTCCCGATGCGATCCAGGAGTTCCGCATCCAAACTTCCAACTTTTCGGCTGAATACGGGCGGAACGCCGGCTCCCAGGTTACCGTAGTTTCCAAGTCAGGCACCAATGCTTTTCATGGCTCTGCGTGGGAGTTTCTGCGGAATGAAAAATTCAACTCCAGAGACTTCTTTGCAGCGGGCGTCCCTGGCCTCAAGCAGAATCAGTTCGGTGCCGCGGCGGGAGGCCCAATCAAGAAGAACAAAATTTTCTTCTTTGGCTCGTATCAAGGACTCACCGATCGGCCTCAGGCCGTCGAAAACGTGGTCGCCGTGCCTTCGGCCGCCGAGCGCACGGGCGACTTCTCGGCTCTCTTGCCCGGAACGGTGCTGACGGACCCAGTAAGTCCCCTGACGGGTTTACCCTACGTGACCTCAACGGGAGGTCCATGCATCGTCAACAACATCATCCATCCCACTTGCATCAACCCGGGAGCAAAGAGCCTGCTCCAGTTCGTGCCGCAGTCTGCGACCGGCTCGGTGGTTTCACTAGGGCCCAACCCAACCAACAATAACAATTTTTTCGGCCGAATCGATATCAATCAGTCTGCCAAGAATCATTTATTTGGTCACGTCTACGTTGACCACACCACTGAGACTACACCGACCGCGGGCTGCGGCAATCTCGCCAGCACCTACGGCTATATCGGAGAAAATTTCGTCGAAGAAACCGATATGGTCACACTGAATGACACCTACATTGTTAGCCCCCATCTGATTAATCAAGGGATCTTGTCGTATTTGCGGACAACATCGAATGAATTCGAGACCAAAACCATTACCCCAAGCCAGCTTGGAATCGATATGCCGCAATACATACCGACCGGCGCGCTGGAAGTGAACGTATCCGGATCTTTTGCCCTCGGCTCCGGGTTCAACACCCGCTTCATCAACAACAACTATGAAGTTCGGGACATGCTGGACTGGATGAAGGATAACCACGAATTCAAGTTCGGGGGTGAGTTCATGCGCCTCCACTTCATTCAGCGATTTATCGGCTCGCCGGGGTTCAATTTTACCGGGCAGCGCACGGGAGCCCCGCTGGCCGACTTTATGGTGGGCGCTTACACCAACTTGAGCATGCAGTTTGGCGTCGCTCAGAATGACGGTGTTCAGGAAGTTCCGAGCCTGTTTTTTCAGGATCAGTACAAGCCCAAACCACGTTTGACCCTGACCTATGGTCTGCGCTGGGAGCCGATGCTTCCCTGGTACGATCAGTACAACCGCCTCCTTTCCGTGAAGCCCGGTCAGCAATCTACCGTTGAGCCTGACGCCCCACCCGGATTTCTTTTTCCCGGCGATCCCGGCATCCCGAGAGGATTGGTGCCCAATCGCCTGGAGAACTTTGCGCCGCGCGCAGGCTTTGCGTGGGACGTTTTCGGCAATGGGAACACCAGCGTCCGCGGAGGTTACGGTGTTTTCTTTGATTCCATCAAGGCAGACGCCGTGTCGGAAGAAACTCCACCCTGGGTGGGCACGCCGACGTACACGAACGGCCTTCTCTCCGATCCATTCGCATCCGTAGGGGCCATCGTTCCGCCTGTCGTTCCCTCAGGTCATTTCGGGTGCGTGCGCACTTCGGCGTTTCCGGGGATCAACTGCCCATTATTCCCGCCGCCTTACACTCCTTTTGTCACCAGCGGAAGTCTGACCACGCCCTACTTCCAGGCGTGGAACCTGACGCTCGAGAGACAGATTACGCCCAGCGTGATGTTGGAAGGTGGCTATGTGGGCAAAATCGGGACGCATATCGAGGCGTATCAGGACTTCAATCCTGCGTATTTTGAAACGGATCCTTTTACAGGAGCCCCGCCCTCAGCGAACAATTACAACGATCGCGTGAAATATGAGCCCGGAATTCTGACCTCGCAAAGCACCTTGGACGGAACGAACAATCGCAGTTGGTACAACAGCCTACAAGTACAGGCGACGAAACGTTTCAGTAAAGGCTTCTCGGTGATCGGTTCCTATACCTTGGCCAAATCCATTGATTATGCATCCTACAATGTTTTCGGAAACGTTTATGCGGACCCCTTTGACCTCCACGATAATCGGGGCCGGTCCAACTGGGACCGTCGCAATGCCGTTGTGGCCTCGTATCTTTGGTCGCCGCCCATCAAATTCAGCAAGCCGTGGAAAAACACTCTGCTCGGCGGCTGGACGTTCAGCGGAATCACCACTGTCCAAAGCGGTGAGCCTTTCACCGTGCAGGAGGGTGAAGACGTAGCACTGATTGGAACCGGCACCGCGCTCTCCGGTTACCAATACGCGGACCGAAACGGGCAGCCGGTGACAATTAGCCATCCAAACCGGGGCGCCATGATCTCGGAATTTTTCAATACGAATGCTTTTGTCCCCGTTAACCTTGTCCCGCCCGGGTATATTGGCGACTCCGGCCGAAACACCATCAGCGGCCCGGCCCTCAGCAATACCGATGTTGCCGCGATAAAGAACTTTGCGTTTAGAGAGCGTTACAGAATCGAATTCCGGGCGGAGGCGTTCAATGTCTTCAATCAGGTTAATTTCGGCAACCCGCTGAATAGCGTCAATGGGGGCCCGGGAGTCTTTGGCACCCTCCCGAACGCTTCGGCTGGACGAATCTTCCAGTTTGCTCTGAAGTTCCTTTGGTGAGGTAGCGCAGCCGTTGGTGCATCATCGTGGCTCACCATTCTCACGGCGGCATGGTCAAGTTGCGAGCTCTGATCTGCGGCGTGTTGGCGTGTATGGTTGGCGGCTCGTTTACGGCCTACGCACAAGGACCTCCAGAACGCGCTCGCAAGTATTTTCAGGACGGGATTAGCGCATACAAAGCGAACAATCTCACGAACGCCGAAGAGGATTTTCGCGCTGCGCTGAAGATTTGGCCGCATTACTTTGAAGCTCGGGAAGATCTCGCCATTACGCTGGCCAGGCAGAATAAGTTCGTTCCTGCAATGGGCGAGATTCAAAAAGTTCTCTCCGCTCATCCCAGTTCTGCGGAGGCCGCTGAAGCTCATGTTGACCTCGGCCTGATATTGTTTCTCCAGGGAGACTCCGACTCCGCTTTGCGGCAGTTCCGCAAGGCCGTTGAACTGAATCCCAGGTATGCCGACGGTTACCTTCAAATGGGCAAGGTCTTGCGTGAGAAAGGCCAGTTCGCGCCATCGGAATCCGCCCTGCGTGCCGGTGTGGGCGTCGCCCCGGACAATGCTCAGCTACATTATCAGCTTGGGCTTACCTTGAGACGGCAAGGTAACTTTGGCGAAGCCCTTCAAGAGTTGCAGCGCGCTATTCATCTTGACCCGGACTCGACGAAGGCTCGATACGTTTTAGGACAGGTTCTGTGGCGACTAGGACGCAAAAAGGATGCGGAAGCGGCGTTTGCCGAGGTCAGGCGAGCTTCTCAGGCTCGCGCCGCCAAAGATGCCGCGAGAACGGAAGATGGCGTCGGGCGGGAAGCACTTGGGAAGGGGAATCTGAACGCGGCACGTAGCGCGTTCGGGAGAGCGGTGCGCAGCGACGCGGACTTTGCCGCGGCTCATAAGGACTTAGGCGACGTCCTTCTCAAGCTGAATGAGTTGGGCGAAGCGGAAAAAGAATATCGTGCTGCAATCAGGCTGCAACCAGACGACATCGAAGCACGCCAAAATCTTGGCGTCGATTTGTGGCGCGAAGGTAAGCTGAACCGGGCTGAGACTGAGCTTCGGCAGGTGTTGGCGGCGAGTCCCGGCTCTGCCGAAGCCCACAACGACTTAGGATTGGTTTTGCTAGGAAAACGAAACTTTCGGGCGGCACTCAAACAGTTCAGGAAGGCGGTGGCGCTAAAAGCCGATTATGCAGACGCGCACAACAACTTAGGCCTGGCGCTGGAGGAAGCCGGCGATCTCCAGGGAGCCCTCGCGGAATATCGCTCCGCCGCACGATTAAACCCGAAGTACGTTGATGCCGACAACAACCTCGGCCATTTGCTCGCGAGCCAGGGGCGGTGGCCAGATGCCATCGCGGCGTATCGCGAGGCAGTTAACTTGCGGCCGGGCATTGCTGCGACTCACTATAGTCTTGGCTTGGCCCTATGGAAGAACCACGATCCGGCTGATGCCGAAGCAGAGTTCAGGGCGGCTGCTAAGCTGGGTAGCGCAGACGCTCAACGGAGCCTGGAGGCACTTCAAAAGGGGGAAGATCATCTTGCCGTTGAGCAATACAATCTTGGACTTCAGGAGCTTCGGAAAGGCGATCGTGGTGCCGCGCGCAAAGCTTTCGAGACGGCGCTCGAAGACAAAGGCGACTTTCCTGAAGCGCACACAAACTTAGGCGGCGTCCTTCTTCAGCTCGGCCAGATCGAAGGCGCAATCCGCCAGTTCCGCGCGGCGATTCGCGAAAAACCCGGCGATGCCAGCACTTATTACGATCTGAGCCTGGCTCTAAAAGAAAAGGGCGATGCTGCAGGAGCACTGGAAGCACGAAGAAGGGCGCTTGAGCTTCAGCCTCACGGGGAATCCTCTGGACGCGCTACCCCTCCGTAAGCACGTTTCGGGATGCCGCGAAAAATTCAGGGAGACTGTCCTCCGAAAATTTCGGCGCGAGACCCCTCACCCGACTCGCGTCGCTCGCCACCCTCTCCCCACGGGAGAGGGCCCAAAACTGCGAGGAATAGCCCTCTCCCACGGGAGGGTGGCCGAGCTACGAGGGCGGGTGAGGGCTCATTTTCCTGGCTCGCGGGCACCGCGAGACAGTATGATCCGCCGCTAAACCACCCGACGCCGTAAAGGAGGAGAATCCGAATATGCCAGGAAGATCCATTTCTCGCCGTCAATTCATTGAGACATCCATCGTGGGCGCCGTAACGGCCGTTGGCGTTCCTGGTCTGGACGCGCAGACGGGAGCGTCGTCAGCCGGGCCGGGCCAGGAAGGCCCCGGATCGCGTCTCCGCAGCCGCTTGAATGAAGATTGGAAGTTTAAGCGCCAAGGTTCTCCGGGACAGGGAGCCGAGCCGGAATTCGTGGGGGCTGAGCAGCCCACATACAACGATTCTTCATGGGCTCAAGTGTGCTTGCCCCACACTTGGGATGCGACGCCTGACAATCCTTTTGTATCACCGGGTCATTTCCGGGGCGTAGGGTGGTATCGGAAGAGGCTTGAAGTTCCCCAGTCATGGCACAACCACCGTGTGCTGATCCAATTCAATGCCGTTTTTCAAGTCGCGAATGCGTGGGTTAACGGAAAGCCAGTGGGGCAGCACGTGGGCGGGTACACGAGCTTCGCGTTTGATGTTACGGACGCGCTGAATTTCGGGAAAACAAACCTGCTGGCGATTAAGGTAGACGACGTTCTGAGCCCCTTTATTGCGCCCGCCGAAGAAAGAAACGTGGCCAATTACGGAGGGATTTACCGCACAGTTTGGCTGGAAGTGATGGATCCTTGCCACGTTCGCTATCATGGCACCTGGGTGACGCTGGAAGGGGATGAACAGGAGCCCGTTGTCCGTGTCCGCACTTGGCTGTCGAACCAGGGCACGTCCTCACGGACAGTGCGGCTCGAAAGCAACGTGGTGGATGCCACGGGGACTTCCAAGGCCAAGATTGAGGCGCACGCCGAGATTGGGCCGGGCGAAGTGAAATCTTTCGACCAGAAGACTGCTACGATCCAAGGTCCTCAGCTTTGGTCCCCCGATTCACCGTATCTTTATCACCTGGTGAGTACGGTCTGGGAGGGCGACCGTGCGTTAGACCGGTATGAAACGCGGTTTGGAATCCGCTTTATGCGGCACGACGCCGCAAACGGGTTCACCCTCAACGGCAAGCCGATTAATCTGCACGGAGTGGATCGGCGGCAGGACTATGGTTTTCTGGGTGACGCGGTACCCGAAGTGGTCGGAGCTCGCGACATCCGCCTGATGAAAGAAATGGGAGTGAACTTTTTCCGGACTTCCCATTATCCCCAGGATGTGGCGGTGCTCGACGCCTGTGATGAACTCGGCATTCTGGTGTGGGAAGAGGTTCCGAACCTCGCCGTCCACATCTACCCACCGCCGCAGGACGGCTACATGCCGGTCTATACCACTCGCTTTCCCTGGCCGCTCATGGAGAACCTCAAGCTGCAATTGAGGGAGATGGTTGAGCGAGATCGCAGTCGCCCCTCCGTCATCATCTGGGGCTTCGCCGACGATTTGAGTGAATATCAGTTTCCCGAAGACTTTGCTTACTTGTCCGATTATACGCACACGCTCGATCACACTCGGTGGACGGCTGGCCGCTGCCCGCACGTCACCGATATTATGGACGCGACGACCTATAGAGACCTGTGGAGCGCGCACGAGGAAAATCCGGAAAAGAAGTATATCTGGAATGAATGGGGAGCAATTCCGTGCGAACGCGGGCGCGAAGGTCCGTCGCTGGTCGTTCGAAACGAAATTCATGCGGTATCCGACAGCGTGATGGCATTGATCCAGGAGGGATACCTGATGCAGTGGAACGCCATGCCATGGCTCGGTACCGCCAAGTGGGTTATGTTCGACTGCGGCGAGCCGAATGGCGTCGTCTCGCGGCCACTCTGGACCCGGCCCGATAACAAATTAACCCTCCGTTGGCCATTTAACGACTATCTCGGTGTTTCGGATATGTGGCGCCTGCCGAAGAGCGCGTACTTCCTCTTTCAGTCCGAATGGACCGAGAAACCGATGATCCACATCGTTGGCCACTGGACTTGGCGGCATCAGGAGGTGAAGCCGGGCGAGATAGATATCTATGGCAACTGCGATCCATTTGGCACCGAGCCGCCGTGTGAAAACATCACGACCCTCGAACGTCAGATCAGGGTTTACAGTAATTGCGACACGGTGGAACTGCTTCTGAATGGGCGAAGCTTGGGTGTGCGGCAGCCGGCTTCAACGGAGCAAGTGTGGGGTGACTTCCGCCGTGTTGCTGAGAAATACCCTGAGCTCCGAAACGACCAATTTGCGCAAAAGCTCTATCCCGGCGCGCACCTCACTCACCCCCCGTTCATTTGGGATAATATTACCTACGAGCCGGGAACCCTGGTGGCGGTGGGACATAAGGCAGGCCAAACCTTCCGGCACGAACTTCGGACGGCGGGAAATCCCGCGAAAATATCGCTGAAGCCGGAGAAACAAACCATCTCGGCAGATGGAAACGATGTGAGTTTTATCGAGGCTGACGTCGTCGATCGAAACGGGACAACGGTGCCCTGGGCACGGCCGTGGATCAGCTTTACGGTGCAGGGGCCTGGAAGATTACTGGGCGGAACAACCACCGTTGACGCCATTAGCGGACGCGCCGTGATCAACGTGCAAAGCACCGGACAGCCGGGCGAAATCGTTGTCGAGGCCAGTGCGCTGGGCGTTGAGAGTGGATCGGCCCGCATTCAAGCTGTGCGCACGTAAGCGTGCTCGGAGCCCTGGAAGCTCACGTTGGCCCCCGCCATTTTAAGCCCTCTCCCGCGGGGCTATCTTTATCCATATTTGGCTGGACACCGGCGGTGGACACAAGGTCATTATTCTGCAGCGGATTGTGGACGGCTTTGTATCAGGGCACGGCTTCAGCCGTGCCGGAGCAGGCGCGCTTTAGGACGGGCTTTATGCCCCTGATTCTTTGCTCGCAGCACCTAAAGCCGCGATTTTGTCTGCGCTCTATCGGCACGGCTGAAGCCGTGCACTGATACACCCCTGATGTCCAGCGCAAGATTTTCGGAGCAGGGCAGAACTGGTTTCGCCTCAAACGCTACCCGGTTGTACGTGTTACTTCGTATCGCCAAACTCGCCTGGTTTCTTCCCGTTCTCAGCCTATGTCTTCCGGTTTACTCGGTCGGCGCACAATCCTCCGCTGAATTACAACAACGCGGTATAAAGGCTTTTCAGTCACGTGAATTTGCCGTTGCCGAACGCCTGTTTCAAGAGTTGGTTCGGGAGCACCCTACACCCATGGCCTTCAGCTATCTCGCGACGACTGAAGGCGCGATGGGCCAATACTCTCAGGCCATCATCCATTTTCGAAAATCCATCGAATTGGGAAATGATACGCCGCTCATCCGCTACAATCTCGCCTTATCGTACCTCAAAGATCATCAACCGGAGCCTGCTATGCGAGAGTTGAAAATCGCTCTCGCTAAAGATCCTCAATTTACCGCGGCGCGCTATGCCCTGGGTGTAGCTTTGCTGAGCGCGGGCGAGCCCCGCGAAGCGCTCTTTGAGCTGAACCAGACGCGAGGATCGTTGTCGAAGAACCCAGCGATGTGGGTTACTCTCGCGCGCGCCGGGTTCAGTGCTGGAGACGCCACGGAGGCCCTGAAGGCCGTCGACGGTGCGGTGAATGCTCTTCCTCAAAACCCACGCCTCTTCGTCGAGTTGGCGCAGGTTTGCCTACGCTATCGGCAGCCGCAAAAGGCGAGGGAATTACTTGAAGATGCCACTGAAGTCGAGCCGGGCGACAAGGGGTTGAAGCTGCTGCTGGCGGAGGTCAGCCTCGAAGTCGAGGAGCCGCAAGAGGCCTTGGCCGTGTTAGAGAACGTGCCGGTCAGCGCAGGCTCGCCGGGGCAAGTAGATTTTTTGCGGGGCAGGGCACATCTCTTGCGAGGAGAGCTGAAGGCAGCGGCTCCATTGCTCGAGGCGGCGGTTGCCGCAGATCCGGAAAGTCTAGATTATCTGTCCAACTACGCTGAGCTCGAAGCGCTCCGGCAAAACTATGGGGGAGCTCTTGTGAGTTTGAACAGGGCTCATCAAGCCCACCCTGATTCTCCGGGTCTCGCCTACCAGATCGCCTTCATCGATACGCTCATGGGTCGCTATCAAGCGGCCATGGGGGCCTGCCAGGAAGCCATTCGACTCGCTTCAAATTTCGATCAGGCTCGTTTTTTGCTAGGCGCCATTCAATTTGAGCGAAAGGAGTGGCTGCCGGCTGAGGTGGCGTTCCGCAGCGCATTGTCCCTGAAGCCTCGCTCTGCGTTGTATCGAGCGGCATTGGGCGCGGCAATGTTCAAAGCCGGAAGCGTAGAGAGCAGCCGGCATGAGCTCGACGCCTCAGTTGCTTTAGATCCGCATACGCTCCTGGGCTACTTTTGGCGAGCGCAGCTTTTTGCTTCCCAGCATGATCCGGCAAAGGCGATCGCTGACCTCAACGTCTTTGTAGCGCTTGATCCCAATTATCCTGAGGCCTACGCATGGCTCGCCCGGCTTTATCGCGTTGAAAAACTAGAGGCCAAGGCGACGGATGCACAAGACGTGTACAACTCTCTGCAACAAAAAACCGGAAGCCCCCGCATTCCCTTACTGCTCCAGCAACTCGGAATGATTCACTTCCTTGAGGCTCGAGGCCAAAGCAATTAACTATCGTCCGGTAGAGCCGGAGGCTGTGCGGTCGGCGGCCCCTCAAAGGGGCCGGGCCGTCGCCGGAACTGTCTGCATTGATCTATGGTAAGAGACCCCTCACCCGCCCTCCGTCGTCGGGCACCCTTCCCCCCTGGGAGAGGGCGTGGTACCGCGTGATTCAAGCCCTCTCCCACGGGGAGAGGGTGGCGAGCAATGCGAGCCGGGTGAGGGGTTTTTATCCAAGATCGCCAAGGCCTGCTCTTCCTGGAACTGTCAAACTTTTGCTGCCACCCCGGCAGAGCTGGGCGAACTCCATCAAAATTAGGAGCGGCTGACCTGGTGACTGACTTATGGCACAACCTTGATCGGAATGCCCAGCGGCGCAAGCTGCTGGCGGATGATGGCTTCATCTCCCACCGCCACAATCATCTGACGCCGGGCAGGGAAGTATCGGTCGCCGGCGGCTTCAACCTGGCCAACCGTGATTTGCTGGAGGCTCCTGCTCTCCCGTTCGATCTCGTCGGGCGGCAAGCCGTTGACCCATAGCGAGGCGAACTTCCTCGCGACCGCGGACTGATGCTGGTAACGTAAGGCTTGCGTGCCTGCCAGAAATCGCTTGGCCCGAAGCAATTGCTGTGCGGAGGGCGCGGTTGAGGCCATTCGGTTGAGAAGGTGAAGGACGTCGGCCAGTGAAGCGCCCGACACCTGGTTGCGAACCGAAAGCTCCGTCTCAAGCACTCCAGCCTGCCGTCGCAGGCTCAACAATGAATGGGGCGAATAGCTGTAGCCTTTAGCTTCCCGAATCTGTTTAAACAGCAACGAGCCGTACATTCCTCCATAGATGGTGTTGGCAACTTCGGCAGCCTCAAAGTCCGGATCGCGTTCCGTAGGGGAGTGGCTCCCGAGCAGGAAAAAGGTCTGCACAGACCCAGGCCGCGAAATCAAGAAAACTGCGTGATCATCCTTGTTGGCGGGTGGTGCGATTGCGGGCAGAACTGCCGCTGTGCTGTGCCAGCCCCCCAGTAGTTCCTGCGCGGAATCGGTAAAGCGAACCGGATCGAAGTCGCCCACAGCAACCAGAACCGCGGCATTCGGGCGAAACTCTCTTGCGTATTGCTCGCGAAGTTCCGCAGCCGTTGCCTGCGCAATCGAAGCATGGGTTTGCGTGATCACGCTGTAAGGATGATTTCCAAAAAGAGCTTTGGCGAGGGCTCGGCTGGCGAGAAATGACGGTTCGGCCTCACGGGCTGAGAGAGCATCCTGCTCATTCCGTTTGGCTAGTGCGACCTGCGAGTCGGGAAACTCTGCGTTCTGGAGCACGTCGGACAGTATGGAAAGAGCCGGCCTGATTTTGGAAGCCAGAACGCTGACCGTGAGCACATCAGAATCCGCCAGCGGCGTTCCGTACAGATCGCCGCCCGCGGCCTGAAAAGCATCGGCAATCTGCTGGGCACTGTGGGACTTTGTGCCTTGGTCAATGGTATCGAGAAGGAGGTAAGAAAGTCCCGGCAGCTCCTTCGGATCAGCTGACATGCCCCCTCGCACCGCAACGGCAAGACTAACCTTTGGGTATCCCGGACGAGGCGCGAGCCACAGCGTAAGACCGTTCGGAAGCTTTCTGGTGATGACCTTCGGCGGGTGAAAGGGAACGACGGGACCATATGGCGGAAGACTTTTCGGCAAGCGCGGAGACTGCTGGGCGGCGGCTGCGGCAAGGCCAATGCCAAAAATGAGAGCTGTGAGCAGAGCTTTCATCGACCGCTTTCTTCCTTGTCTTCAGAAGGGGCGGGCATACGATCAATAATCGTCCGGTTGGAAGCCGCAAGATAATGCCGGGCGAAGGCTTGAATTCTGGAGGAAGTGACGCGGGAAATCTCTGCCGGAATCTGGTTCACGCGCTGGGGGTCGCCGTTGAAGAGCGTTAACTGCCCCAGAATGGAAGCTCGCGTTCCTGGCGTTTCGAGCTGTGAATACCAGTCTGAGCGCATTTTTGCGCGCACGCGCTCAAGCTCGTTTTCGGGAACACCATGAGCAGTGAGATCTTTAATGACGTCGTCGTAAGCGGAAAGTACCTGCCGCTCTGCCACTCCGGGAGGATAGAAAATAAGAGAGGTCATCAGGGAGGGTCCGCCGTAAGCGTAGGGACTACCCAGCGGCCAGTTCGCGCCGCCATCCACTTCGATTGCCACTTTTTTTTCCTTCACCAGCGCCTGATAAAGCCGTGAAGCCTGGCCATTATGAAGAACCTCGCCCGTTACCGCCGCAGCCATTGAATCGGACGACCCAGGCGGCGGCATGCGGTAGCCGATTGCGAGTGCGGGCACGCGCGCGAGCTTGTCGGTCTCTCGAAACCGGCGCTCAGCGGTTTGGGGGGACTCGGCGACGTCGGGACGCGAGGGAAGCTCACGCTTTGGAATGGCGCCGAAATATTGTTCCGCTTTTTCGAAAACTCGTTCCGGCGTAACGTCGCCCACCACCGTCAGCACCGCGTTGTTGGGAGCGTAATAATTATTAAAGAAGCGCTCTACGTCCTCGAGCGTTGCGGCATTGAGATCGTGGAAGTCGCCGTAAAAATTATGAGAGTTAGGGTACTTATCAAAGGCTCTCTGCATCAAGTCCAGCCAGTAAAACCCACCGTAGGGCTGGTTCAGGATGTTCCGGCGCACTTCCTCTTCTACTACCTTTCGCTGATTCTCCAGAGTCGCTTGAGAGAAGGCCAGCCCGCGCATCCGATCCGCCTCCAACCAGAGCACCGGATCGAGTGCGGAAATTGGCGCAGTTTCGAAATACTCCGTGAAGTCGAAACGTGTATCGGCGTTATTCGTGCCGCCGCCATCTTCAATGACGCGATCAAAAACTCCTTTGGGAGCGTCTGGCGTGCCTTCAAACATCATGTGCTCGAACAGGTGCGCGAAGCCCGTGCGACCACGCGGTTCAAGCCGGAACCCGATGCCGTAGGTGACGCAAACGCCGAAAGTGGGCGCCGAATTATCCTGCGAAACAACCACCCGGAGACCGTTGGAAAGAGTCTTTTCAGATACCGGCACTTGCCATTCGCCCGGGCCGGAAGCTGACTGAAGCGAGATAACGGAAAGGCCCATCAGAACACAAATCATCATGGCCCGCTGCATTATTCCCTCTTCTCAGCGTCCATTCGAGCCCTTTCGGCCATTGCGCCGCGTGGTTTTCGAAGCGTTCAGCTTGTGGTCAATCTCCGCGATCTTCCGCTCGTGCCGCATCTCGGCCCGGCGCATCTCATTCCGGAACTTCAGACCCACCGTCGCCATCTGCGCGACGATCCGTTCGACGCGATCGAGGCGCTTCTCAGCGCGATCCATTCGCTTTTCAGCGCGGTCCATTCGCTTCTCAGCCTCGTCCATTCGGTTTTCAGCTTGGTCCATTCGCTTCTCAGCCTGGATGAAGCGCGCTTCCGCTCTGTCGAAATTAGCTTCCATCCGGGCGTCAAACCGCGCCTGGTTCTCCAAGAGGAACTCAATTGTTTTCTCAACGTCCATTCGAGCCCTTTCGACCATTGCGCCGCGTGGTTTTTGAAGCGTTCAGCTTGTGGTCAATCTCCGCGATCTTCCGCTCATGCCGCATCTCGGCCCGGCGCATCTCATTCCGGAACTTCAGGCCCACCGTCGCCATCTGCGCGACGATCCGTTCGACGCGGTCCATTCGCTTCTCAGCCCTGACAAAACGCGCTTCCGCCTTGGCGAAATTGGCATCCATCCGTGCGTCAAAGCGCGCCTGATTCTCCAAGAGGAACTCAATTGTTTTTTCAACGTCCATTGTGGTCTCATTCTAGCATGGCGGGCCATTCCCACGGACGAACCAGACCTGAATCTGTCGGTAGCACATAATATGTCCGGTTCAATTAGCAAGTGAAATGTCCGCTTTTCAAGCGGGGCATGGTAGAGCTTCATGTCGGAGGCGACATGAGCTACTACGGTGTCAGCGCGAT
>JBOGJS010000209.1:0-3064 GCA_050745365.1 Terriglobia bacterium | reverse complement strand
ATCCAGTCCAGCAGCAGCGCTTTCAGCCGCACCGACCAGGGATAGTCGGCTGCTTCCCAGACCGCCTTCAGCACCGAGACCACTTCCGTGCCGTAGGTCGCCCCGCGCCGCCGCCGAAGCTTCCCGCTTCCCTTTCCGCCCGGCGGCTCCCCGTTCAGCAGCCGGATCGCATATTTCCGGTTGTAACCGCAGTTGGCGCAAAACTCGTCCAGAATCCTCCGCTTCTCGATCTTGCTCGATTGCCGGTACCGCGGATAAATCCTCATCAGATAATCTCTTCTCGATCCTTGACTCATCACGTAACCCGTCTTCGTCATGGGTTACATTCTAATTTGGCGCGATGATTTCCCTTCGGTTACATTTTACGTGGCGCGATACGCGGCTTGAATTTAGATCGCCCCTTTGTTAACGTAAGTTAAAACCGTCGGTTGGAGCTTTCAGTACATGGCCATCAGTCAGGAACTTCTCGATATTCTCGTTTGTCCGGCTTGCAAGGCGCCCGTCAAATTGACAGGGGATAACCAGGGGCTGAAATGCGCGCAGTGCAAGCGGGTGTACCCGATTAAAGATGATATCCCGATCATGATCATTGACGAGGCCCGGATCGAGGCTGAGTGATCCCCACTCTGGCCGAGCCTGCCGCCCCATCATGAATGGAGTCTCCCTTCTTCCGGATCTTCCCATCGGGGCGCGCGTCTTGATTGTTCGGCTGCGCTCTCTCGGAGACATTGTGCTCCTCACCCCTTCGCTCCGCCTTCTGAAGGAGTGGCGGCCGGACCTTCGATTTTCTGTGGTGGCCGAAAAACGCTTTCACCCTCTGTTGGCAGGCAATCCCAACCTGGAAGAAGTGCTCGACGCCGGTGAAGGGAGGTGCTGGCAAAAGCCGGCCAGAGAGCTTCGCGCTGCGCTGGACCTGCGTAAAAGGAACTTCAGCCTTTGCGTCAACCTCCACGGCGGGCCCACCAGCGCTTTTTTGACGCGGCTGAGCGGAGCACGATGGAAAGCAGGTTTTGAGCATTTCCGCAACAGCGGCCTTTACGATATTCTCATTCCTGACGCCCGGAGAATCCTGAACCAAGCCATTGTGCATACGGCGGAGCACCAGGCGAGCGCCTTCTTCTGGCTGGGGCTTCCGAGACGGCGCATTCCCGCGGCGGAGCTTTTTGTGTCACCGGCGGCTGAGGCGCGGTGGAATGAAGTACTGAAACGCCTGGAAGTGACGGAGTATGCTTTACTCCATCCGCCGGCGCTCTATGCGACCAAAGCGTGGCCAGCAGAGCGTTTTGCTCGGCTCGGGCGCTACTTCGAAGAGGAGATGGCGCTCAGCACCGTGTTTTCATGCGGCCCGGGTGAGTCGCCGTCTCTGGATGAGGTGGAAAGCGCTTCCGGGCATCCCATCCGACGCCTGGACCAGCCGGAACTTTCCGTTTTCATGGCCTCGATTTCGCGTGCCCGGCTGTTCGTGGGCAATGACAGCGGTCCCGCCCATATGGCTGCTGCGTTTGAGAGGCCGCTGGTGGTGATCTTCGGCTCCTCGAATTCTAAGATCTGGCATCCCTGGGCCGGCTCGAGAATCGAAGCGGACGGGCCATCCTTGGGGGCGGAAAGCTCCTTTCGGGTGGTCGAGAACGCTTACGAATGCAACCCTTGCCCTGGCGACCGCTGCTACCGCTTCGCACAGCCGGAGTGCATTCTTTCCATAACGTTCGAACAAGTCAGGGCGGCCGTGGACTCACTTTTGAACCCGGTTTCGGGAGCCTCAGGCCTTCGATCAACATGAACGAGACACGCTGGGCAAAGATGATCCATGCTTTTCCAGAGAAGACGGTCGGAGTGCTCGGGGATTTCATGCTGGATGAATTCTTGCGCGGCGAAGCCACGCGCATCTCACCCGAAGCCCCAGTTCCGGTGGTTCGCGTGGACCACCCCGCCGCCGCCGCGGCCTACCTGGGCGGAGCGGGAAATGTGGCCGCCAACATCGCTGCCCTGGGCGGAAGACCGATCCCGTGGGGGGTAATTGGCACCGACGAGAGCGGGCAGAAGTTGCTTCGGCTGATGAAGAAGCAAGGCATTCGTTATGACACCCTGGTTCGGGAACCTGGCCGCCTTACGCCGCGCAAGGTAAGAATTGTGGCCCACCAGCACCAGCTTCTCCGGCTTGACTTCGAAAAGCCCCAACCGCTTTCTCCACACTCCTCCGCACGCCTGGTACATTCGTTTAGCCACTTTCGATCGCGGCTGGATGCCCTGATTATCTCGGACTATCAAAAAGGAAGCGTAATAGCGGAACTGTGTAAGCGCCTGCTGGTCGAGGCCCGCGCCGAGCGCATCCCTGTATTTGTAGATCCAAAACCCGCGCAATGGGAGGCGGGCCATCACGCAACCGTGGTGACTCCTAATTTGCACGAGGCTGAGGTGATGGCGGATGTCCCGATGCGTACACCGCGCCAGATTGAATTGGGGGGACGGTATCTGCTCAAAAAGCTGGCTTGCAAATACCTCCTCATCACGCGGGGCAGCGAGGGCATGACCTTGTTTAGCCCTGATGGCCGAATCAGCTCGATCCCGAGCGTGCCGAGTCCCGTTTATGACGTCACCGGAGCGGGCGACACGGTGATTGCTGTGCTTGCGCTCGCCTACTCGTCCGGTGCAACCATGCAGGAAGCGGCAGAACTCGCCAACGTTGCGGCTGGACGGGTAGTACTGAAGTTTGGGACTTCGCAGATCACGGCGGAGGAACTCTTAGGCGCTGTCATGCTCGGCAAGTAGCGCGGACCTGCGGTATAGGTCCGCGGCTTATTCCTTGCGCCAGTAGTAGCCACGGCTGGTGCTTTTCTAACCGTGGGCTTTTTACATCTGGACAAACCCACGGTTAGTCAACGTACAACTTAACTGTGGCTACCCCAACATGCCCTTCGACGGTAAATGTTATTCTTGTCGACTCCTAAGCTGGGTAGCACAGACCTCCGTCTTTGAGGTCTGCGGTTTCTGCCCGAAGATCGCGAAAAGCCGCGGACCTGAACAGCGCAGGTCCGCGCTACACCTGTCATGCCCAGGTTGGCAG
>JBOGJS010000208.1:0-4636 GCA_050745365.1 Terriglobia bacterium | reverse complement strand
ATGTAATCCACCCCTTGGCCTTCACTGATTGACGGGCTGGTATCCGGCAGATGACCCGTGAAGGGCAGGAAGCCCACATGAGCATAAGAAGGCAACGTCGCGCCAGACAGCCCCGTCCAGTAGAGAGCCGGATTCAACGCCGGGAACGGGTTGGGAATAAGCGACGTATTCATACCCACAGCGCTGTTAAACCCGAGCAGAGTTTCATAGCCGGTCCCATTCTGAATATCCGGCATATAGTCGATTCCGTAAGCGCCGCGAATGACGAGGTTCTTAGTGGGGTTGTAGGCCAGGCCGAAGCGGGGCGCTACCATTCCCCAATACATATTTTGGAACGTGTCTTTACCGGTGCAGGCACTGCAATTCCCAAGAAACTGCATGGCGCCGGGCACGCCAATTGCCGGGTCGATGCCCGTCAGGCTGAAGTTTGACATCCGGTTGAACGCTTCTTTCTTCGGGCTGGGAATAGACCAGCGCAGGCCATAATCGAGTGTCAGTTTTCGGGTGACGTGCCAGGTATCCTGCACGTAGGGCTCGAATTCGTTTTGTCTGTATCCCGGATTTGCAACCTGGATCGCGTAGCTGGCACTGCTTGCGGCGCCCAACAGAAAGCTGGCGAACTGGTGTCCAGTTTCGGTCTCGAATCCGGGCGCAGCCGTTTGGAGGGTGTTGAAGTTAACGGTCACGGAAGCAGGAAGCTCAAAATTATTGTAATGGAAACGGACAAATTGACCGCCGATCTTCACCGTGTGCTTGCCCACTATGTCTGTAAACGTGTCCGTTAAGATATAGGATTCGGTTACGTCGTTCTCGGCTCCTCGGAAACCCATCATTGTGTCAAATGGCATATGCCCCGAAAAATTGAGCTGAGGGAAAGTGTTGTCATTCGCCACGGGC
The DNA here is from genome assembly GCA_050745365.1 of Terriglobia bacterium. GTDB lineage: Bacteria > Acidobacteriota > Terriglobia > UBA7540 > UBA7540 > RH2-MAG17b. The sequence continues at coordinate 3,739 of JBOGJS010000208.1, read as the reverse complement.
GAGAGCCCTAAGTTGCTCGGGAGCAGGGGGGTGGCATAAGGGACCACCTCGAATGTGCTCAAGCGGTTATAGCCCAGCCCGAAGTGGTTCAACATGTGGTTGTTAATGCTCCAATCTTCTGAAAAGCGCGCCAGCTCGGCAGCGAAATTCCCGGAGCCGACCCCAGCATCCAAGCCCGGCGTGATGGGCTCGTACAATGGTCCACGATGACGATCAATTTCATCCTCGGCATTGTTGTCGAAGTAGGCGGATATTCGGTGCTTCGCGCCAATCACGTGATCGACTTTGATGCTCCAAAGGTTTTGAGAGAATTGGGGCCACGAGCCACCTATCGTCGGCATGTTGTTGAAGACGCTGTTGATCGTAGGTGTGGGAAAAGAGGGAAGAATCTTTTTCGAGGCAGTGCTGAGATACTGAATCGGAATCACGTTACCGACAAACGGATCGCGAACCGTTCCCGTGGCAACTGCCGTCAGCCCACTTAGAGGATCAACCTGGCCAGCCGTCACGTCGCGTGTCGTGGTGGGATTGTAAATCTCGTCTTGGTAAACGGGCCGTCCCAGGTCGTCCGTGCCGATCTCCGACCCCAAAAGCTGGCTGAAATCCCCTTGCAGCATCTGGGGCGTCGGCAACGTCGTGGTCCCGCTAAAATTGAAGTTTCGGTAACGGTCTCCTTCGTAAGTAACGAAAAAGAAGCTCTTGTCTCTTCCGTTATAGATATGGGGAATCACGATCGGACCGCCCAAGTCCACGCCGAAGTTGTTGTCGTTATATTGAGGCCTGTGCTTTTGGGAGTTGGGTTCCGGAACAGCATTAAAATCGAAGCCGTTCGCTCCCAATGCCGTGTTGTTAAAGAAGTCGAAGACGTCGCCATGCAGTTGGTTGGTGCCTGACTTCATTTGGAAATTGATGATCCCGCCCGCACTATTACCGTACTGCGCATTATACCCAGACTGCTGTACCGTGACCTCCCTGAAAGCGTCGAAACCAGGACGGTAGAAAAGTAACGTGCCTCCCTGGCGCTGGTAATCGAGGACAGAAATGCCGTCAACCATCACGTCGGTGCTGAAATATTGGCCTCCACCCACCGAGCCGGTATACGAGCAGCCGAAAGTGCCCGGCAGGCTCGAAAATATAAAAGCCTCGGGGTCTCGCCCTCCGTCAGCCGCGCCGGTCGGCAATGAGGCCATTTCGTGAAGGGTAACAGTGCTCCCCACCTGCGCCGAAGTTGTGTTCAGCAAAGGTGGCCGCGAACTGACCACCACGGTTTGCGCAACGCTGCCCACAGTCAGGTGCAAGTTGACGGTGACGACTTTGGCCGGATCAATGATGACGTTGTTCCAAGCCGCTGTCTTAAAGCCTGTCTTACTGGCTTGGACAGTATAAGTGCCCGGAGGAACAGCTACAGTGTAAACGCCGGCCGCCGTTGTGGTCGCCATGGTGACTACATTGGTCTGGGTCTCAGTGATCTTGATCTTGGCTGCAGGGATCACTGCCCCCGACGGGTCGGTAATGAGGCCCGTGATCGTGCCAAGATTTCCCTGGCCCAACAGAACCAAGGGGAATAACAAAAAGACCAGCACACTCACGTAACGTCGGTAAATTGAACTCATGAGAAATTGCCTCCTTCCGTCAGGGCAGGTAGGGGAACGAGTGCCCTCTGGCCACAAGGAATTTCGGATCGTTTTAATGAGCTACGCGAGAAACCAACGACTACCAAGCGTCCACCTTCGCATACGCCTTCCACTCCGGTCTATCACCACTGTGACATGTTGTCAATCAGGTGGATTCCCCGCGCGCGATACGGACGCGGCACGGGCTATTTTCGCAGCAGTCGCTCAGGTCGCCTCGGGCAAGACCCCGAAGCATGAAGTTTACCCCTCACCTGCCCTTCTCAGTCACGGCTTGGAGATCGCGAGCACTGCGCATACCCCGTTCCAGTCCGGCTGCCCTGTGCCCAACTGCGGGTGCTCGCCCAGGGGCATCACTCCAATCCATTTTGGACGAATGTGAAAGTGTGCTTCGAGGTATTGCCGGGTTTTGAGCGCGCGCTGCCTTGACGACAGATAGGCCTGAGCCGGGCTGCTGCCCGTCGAATATCCCTCGACCATGATCGGGTTGTTGGGAAGGTGGGGAACCAAGCTCGACATTGCCTGATCGAGCCGCACGCGGCCAGCACTCGAGATTTCCAGGCTGTCGCCAGGACCAGAATTGAAGAGTCCTGCCGCCGCAACGCAAGATCTCAGATGCGGGTGCTTCAGAAAGCTGCTGGCAAGATACTTCCGTGGCGTAAGGTCGCTCAGGTTATAAAAGCCGCGTCGCTTGAAAAAGCCGCGGAGAAAAAAGTTAGTCTTGATCGCTTCTGTGTCGTCCGCCAGGTTTGACATGGTTTGATCAGCGCCGGCAACCGCCTGCTTGAGCTGGATCACAGTGCCCTGGCCTTTCCCCTTGGCCGCGAGAAACGCGGTGAGAGCGCGGTTGAGCTGGCCCGTCATCCGCTGTGTATTTTCCAACGTCAGCTGAACGTGCTCCAGCAGCTTTCTTTCCTGAACCTGCGAAATGAGCTGATTGGCCTTCCGGGAAGCCTCAGCGAGGTTGGCGCTGGTCTCGTTCGCGTTGGCTATGGTTGCACTCACATTCGACCCGGCCGTTCGATTCATGAGCAACTTGCCGGCCACGCCATGGCCCTGCCGGACGCTTGCCAGAATATCGCCCGCGTTCGAGGTGATCTTTTTCACGTCTCCCCGCGTCGCCTGAATCAATCCATCCGCATGGCCCGCGGTATTCCCGATATTCTGGATGGCGAGGTCGGCGTGTTTCCGCAGGTCCACGATGCTGGCTTGAGAGGTTTTCATCAGACTGCCGGCCTCGCGCATCAGGTCTGACATCTCGACGGGCTCCTGGCTGCGCAACGTGCAGCCCGGAGGGCACTCGGGCGAGCCGCTGCTCCCTCGGCCGATGTTGATATACTCGGCCCCTACCATACCCTCCGTCGCAATCGTCGCCACGGAATCTTCGCGGACAAGGGGGCGAAATTTCCGGGCGATTTTGAGCTCAATGCGAAATGGCGCCGCAGCGGTCTTCGGGATCTGGATGCCGGTGAGCTCGCCGGCGGCCATGCCGGCAACGCGCACCTTATCTCCCGTCTGCAACGTCGCGATCCGGCTGAAAGTGGTGTAAACCGTGAAGTGACGATGAAAAAGCTCCTCCTGGTTTCCAATGATAAACAGTCCTACACAAAACAGCACGATTCCGCACACGATAAACACACCGACGAGTATCCGCTTGCGAGCCATTACGTTTTCGACCCCGATGCGAGCTCGCGGACGAGCGGGTTTTCGCTGCGCGACAACTCATCCGCCGCGCCGCACGCCAGGATCTTTCCCTGGCCTAATACCGCGAATCGGTCCGCGAACTTCCGCGCCCCGGTTACATCATGCGTGACCACAACGAGGGTCACACGTTGTTTCCGTTTCAATTCCAGCAACAGCTCGTAAATTTCCTCCGCGGTGATCCGATCGAGTCCGCTGCTCGGCTCATCGACCAGCAGAATACTGGGATCGAGCGCCAGCGCCCGCGCTAGCCCCACCCGCTTTCGCATTCCTCCGGAAAGCTTCGCGGGCATCTTTTTTCCTTCTCCCTCCAACTCCACTTCTTTAAGCTTTTCGTGGACGATGGCCTGAATCTCTTGATCGGCCTTATGCGTATGGCGCCGTAACGGGAAAGCGATATTCTCTGC
>JBOGJS010000207.1:0-4227 GCA_050745365.1 Terriglobia bacterium | reverse complement strand
GATTTCAGGTAGATGTTGTAAAGCCCACCCTTCTTATTACCCGGCGAGGGATTGTCGCGGAAGTCGCTGAATTCCGGGCCAAACGATTTCACGTATTGTTCGTAGCGTTTGAGCGCGTGCATCAGCTTGCGGCCCACTTCACGGGTGCGGGCGCGCTCTGCGAGATCGATCATCGCCGCCCCCTGAAGCTCGGGGACTTCCGGCAGAAAAACTGCGGCTCCCGCCTTCACAAACATATCCGCCGCAACGCCGACGGAGGGATTCGCTGTGACGCCGGACCACCGGTCCGACCCGCCGCATTTGGTGCCCACCGTCAGTTTCGAAATGGGTGCCGGCTGCCGCCCGAACTGATTGGCATAATGGAGCTGCCGTTCGACCATTTCAAGGCCTCGCTCCACCGTCTTCTGACTTCCTCCCGAATGCTGGATCACTAAGTTGACGACTCTCTGGTTGTAGTTCGGCACCGCATCCTGAAAAATGGGCGCGGAGCACTCCACGCAGGTCTTGCCGCAGCCCAGGTCGATATAAATAGCGGCCCCCAGGTTCGGATGCCGCAATGTATCGGCAAGCAGTTGGTTGAGTACATCCACGGCCCGGCCGTCCGGCATCCCGCAGCCTGACTCCTGGGAAATGGGAACAACGCCATCCACATTCGGGAATTTCTCGCGGGTGTAGATTTCGCGCATGGCCCGCGAAGCAATAGCATGCGCTTCGGTGGAGGAACACATCCCGGAAGTTACGATCCCCACGTAATTTCGCGCGCCGACTGTGCCATCCGGCCGGTGATATCCCTCAAAGCTGAGGCTCGCGAGCTCGGGATCCCGCGGCGCAGGCGCGGGATTATCGCGGTAGCGCGCTCGCAGGCGCGGAAGCCGGTCCTCGAGATTGGCTTCGGTGAGCGGCTCTCCGGGTTCCACATCCTTTGACGCCAGCCCCGTCGGATCGCCCAGGGTGATATAGCTTCCTCCTTTCGGGATTTTCTGAACTGCAAAGCTCTGCCCGCGTAACACCCGGCCCGCCAGTGTGATGATCTCACTGCGGTAAGCGAGCGGTGTGCCCTCTTCGAGAAAATCTGCCGTCACCACGCCGACATTGTCCTTTTCCGGGCGAATGACAATCGCCACATCTTCCAGATTTCTTGGTTCCATGAACTCACCTTTCTGATTTATTGCATGCCGTTTTACTTGCCCCGGATTCTCCCGACGTGATAAATTGCGTCTTCTCAATAACAATATCATCCTGGAGACTCGCTCGATGAATCCTCTTCAAAAGGCACCCATTGGAAAAACCGGATTGGAAGTAACGCGGCTTGGCCTTGGCACGGCGCCTTTGGGCGGCCTTTATGAAGATGTGCCTGAGGCGCGCGCTCTCTCGACCGTCGAACGGGCGCTTTCGCTGGGGATCAACTTCCTGGATACGGCTCCACATTACGGCCATGGCAAAGCCGAATGTTATCTCGCGAAAGCGCTCGCAGGCGTTCCCCGCTCATCCTACGTGCTCGGCAGCAAAGTAGGGCGGCTGCTGGTTCCCGCCGATCGTTCCCAGCTCGAGAACTTTGGATTTGATAACCCTCTCCCGTTCAATCCTGTTTTTGATTTCAGCTATGACGGCGTGATGAGGTCTTTTGAAGAAAGCCGGAAGCGGCTGAACATTGATCGAATCGACCTGCTGCACATTCACGATCCGGACGAGCATTACGCAGAGGCCATCCAGGTTGCTTACCCGGCCCTTCGCAAGCTGCGCCGCGAAGGCGTTATCCGCGCGATTGGAGCGGGCATGAACCAGGCGGAGCTGCTGGCTCGCTTTGCCCGCGAGGGCGACTTTGATTGCTTCCTGCTCGCTGGGCGCTACACGTTGATCGATCATACCGGCCTCAAAGAGCTTCTGCCCCTCTGCGTCCAAAAAGGCATCGGCATCATTATCGGCGGACCGTACAACAGCGGCGTTTTGGCCAGCGGAGCCAGGCCCGAGGCCAAGTTTGACTATGCGGACGCGCCGAAGGAAATTCTTCAAAAAGTAAGCAAGGTGGCCGAGGTCTCGAAGCAGTATAGCGTGCCGATGAAAGCGGCGGCGCTTCAGTTCGTGCTAGCTCATCCTGCCGTCGTCTCCGTGATTCCGGGCGCCCGATCGACTGAAGAGCTTGAAGAGAACTTTCGGATGATGGACCACCCCATCCCTAAAGAATTCTGGACCGAACTCCGGAAGGCCGGCCTTATTCCCGAGGAAGCGCCAACTCCGTGACGAGGTGCGCTTGACAGGAGCTGTCGTTCAGAGAATTCACAGGCTTCGGCTGCCAATCGTCGCGCATGGCGAAGCGTAGCGCGGAGTTGTCCTTTAACTCCGCGGCTTTTGTTTATGCCCGAACGAAATGCCGGTAGAGTTTCTGAGCAGCGAAACGCTGCGCTACCCGACGACATGCCCGTGAAGGCGCATACATCAAAATCAATGTATGCGCCACCCGCGAAACTCTGCTACCTCGCTTCGGACAAAAACCCGCCCACGGCACAAAGTCCGTGCCGTGACTACCACTTATTTGCCACGCCCGAGATGCCCGAAGCTACAATCAAGACCACCAGGCCGGCCAGCATCAGCCGCTTCGCCAACGCACTTGAGCTTTTCCATTCGCCGGTCACAAAGCCCCAGATTGTGGAGAAGATAATCATCGTGGCCATGAAAATAGGCCAGCCCGCTACTGTCCCCAACTCCCCCATCAGCCCCGCGCCACGGCCGTAAAGAAGGACGCCACCGTACCAGAGAACGGCCATCCAGATTCCGATCAGCCACACACGCCCTGCCTTCGGGACTGCGAAAAGCTTCCACGTACGGTTCCGGGTGAGCAGAAAACACGTATAAATCGCATTCGCGATAAAGCCCCCCACGAGAGCCACCATCCACACGAAATCCTGGGCGCCTCCGGCGGTAGCGCCTCCAAAAGCCGCCGCAGACGCGATGGGCTTGCTGAAGCTGAAGGCGAGATTCAACATGCAGGAAAAAATGCCGCTGAAGATGCAGATGAGCAAGCCCGTCCGAAAGCTTCCCTTTTGTCCAGTGTCGCTTTGCGCGGTCCGCGAGGCATCTCGTTTTTTTCCTGCCATGCCCACGAGCGCAACGCCCACCAGCAGCACAACCACGGAAAGAATAATCAACAGGCCCTTTGGCTTGAAGACGAGTTCGGGAGTGCTCACGATCAGCGGAATCAGCGACCCCAGCGCCCCAGTGATGCCAATCAGCACCGCAACACCCATCGCCAGTCCCATGCGGTCAACTCCAAGGCCTGAAAGCACGGATCCCACCCCCCAACCCGCCCCGTACAGGAACACCAGCTCGAGGTTCTTGCCGGGAGCTGTTGAAAGAATATGGCCGAGGTGTGGCACGGCCACCGCCGCCACTGCGACCGGCATGATCAGGAGAGAAAATAAGGCATACGCCAGCCAGATGTTTTCCCACTTCCACGGGTTCGCCCACTTCAGGCCCAGGTAGTAAGTACCCTGCATGAGCCCACCCACGGCAATAAGCAGGATTCCTGATGTTTCACCCATCTGTCGAAAGCCTCGATACAAGGCTGCCAATCGTGGGGCATGACAAGAGTCCGCGGCTTTTGTTTATGCCCGATCGGAAATGCCGCAGAGTTTCTGAGCAGCGAAACTCTGCGCCACCCCGCTTTTCAAAATCGCGGAATATTCTATCCCATTTCTTTATCGCGTACGTAAATTCGCTCTGCGCCTATGATAGAATGCAAATCTTAAAGTTCACCAGAGGAGCAGAGAGATTGGCGGCTATCGATTTGATTGTTGGGCGAGAGATACTCGATTCCCGTGGCAACCCGACGGTGGAAGCTGACGTCCACCTTCGGGACGGATCCTTTGGGCGCGCCGCCGTGCCTTCCGGCGCGTCAACAGGCGAGCATGAGGCCATTGAACTGCGTGACGGAGAGAAAAAGCGCTACGGAGGCAAAGGCGTGCTGACGGCGGTTGAGAACATCAACAACCTCATCGCCCGGGAATTGGGAGGGCATGAAGCGGCAGAGCAGGCGGAGATTGACCGGTTCCTGATCGAGCTCGATGACACTCCCAACAAAGGCAAATTGGGCGCAAATGCGATTCTGGCCGTCTCGATGGCGGTGTGCCGGGCCGCGGCGCATTCGGCGCGCTTGCCGCTCTACCGATACCTCGGAGGATTGCAAGCCCGGAGACTCCCGATTCCGATGATGAACATCCTGAACGGCGG
>JBOGJS010000206.1:0-4035 GCA_050745365.1 Terriglobia bacterium | reverse complement strand
CGTTCATATTCAGCAATGAGGACGACAAGTGCCCGCCCTCTGTGCCAACATCGGTGAGACAGGTCTAGTACCATAATTTAATGAGCAGGGCGAGAAGGAAAGGGAAAGAAATGAATGCTCTTGGTGTTGTTTTTTCTCCTGAGGGTTCGGCTGTCGCGGAACGGAGCGAAGGCGAACGGAGTGAGCCGCAGCGCGTACGTTGAACATGAATGATCGATTGAGGGTGCAAGTCCCTTACAGAACCTGTTGGAGGTAACTGTGAGTCGAAGGCAACTGCGTGTTAAATGCGAAGGGATGTTCCCGTGAGGGCGCGTGGAGAGGAAGCTGGAGACGAACTGCAGCACCTAACGCAAGTGAATCCCCGTAAGGCCGACCTGATCTGGGTGAGCGTGCTCGCCAACGCTACGCCCAATATCCAACCGCGATCAGAGTGGTATTGGGGAAGGCGGCGGCAGGACATTGATCATTCTTACTTCAAGAGATCTCCACGGGCCCGCCTCGGCGGTAGGGTTGAAGAAGGAAACGACGACGACCTAATGCCTGTGGAGAAGTCGGATCTCCTCGTACGAGCGACGAAACTGGCGAAAGCCAGCGGAGCAAAGGAGGAGATGGATTGAGAAGAGCAGGATCACGGCAACTGGCCCTCACATTCGCTGACAGCCCGAAAGGGGACAAGGATCGCGCGGCCCGGGACGAATCTTGGGGCAAACGATACCTGTTGCATACGGTGAAGGTCAACAACCGCAAAGATCCGGCCATCTGCACGACCGCCGCGAATAGCGAGCGGACGATGGAATCGGTAGCGTCGGCGCGCAATCTAGCGCAGGCGTTGCTGAACGTATTTGGCAACAAAGGAGCACCCGGCGTAGACGAGCAAACAGTAGAGGAGGTGGTCGAACAGGCCCCAAGTCTACTGCCCAAGCTACAAACTGCACTCCTTCGGGGCACATACCAACCGGGAGATATCCGGCGGGTATGGATTGAAAAACCAGGAGGCGGACAGAGAGGTTTGGGAATTCCGAACGTGGTGGACCGATGGGTTCAACAGGCCGTGCTGCAAGTACTGGAGCCGATCTTCGAACCAACCTTCCACCCAAGCAGTCACGGATTTCGTCCGAACCGCGGCGCTCATACCGCAATTGCCGAAGCAAAAGAGCACCTCAAGGAAGGATACCGAGTTTTGGTGGACCTTGATTTATCGAAATTTTTCGATCGGGTTCATCATCAACGCCTGCTCGAACGATTGAGACAGCGCGTGTATGACTCGCGCATTCTGGACTTGGTGAAAGGAATGCTTAAGGCAAAAGTGGTTATGCCTGACGGTACCAAGGAGATCACGGAGCAAGGAACCCCGCAAGGGGGTCCACTCTCCCCGCTGCTATCCAACATCGTCTTGGACGAATGGGATCAGGAGCTGGGGCGCCGCGGTCTCCGATTCGTGCGCTATGCCGATGATTGCAACATCTTCGTGCGTAGCGAACGAGCTGGGCAGAGGGTGATGGAATCAACTCGGCGATTTCTGGAGAAGAAGTTGCGGCTTCAGATTAACGAAGAGAAGAGCTCCGTCACTCAACCGGAAAATGTCCATTTCCTGGGATTTCGATTTGGTATCGGAGAGGACGGGCAAGTGACGGTTCGGCTGTCGGCCAAGGCAAAGAAGAGGCTGAGCACCAAGAGTCGCGAGCTGACGCCGCGAACTTGGGGACGTTCACTGAAAGCCTGTTTCGACGAACTAAACCAATATTGCCGGGGTTGGATGGGGTATTTCCGGATCTGCACGGAGGAAGGCGCATCTGAATTCCGCCCCTTTGATGCACACCTGCGGCGAAGGCTGCGGGCCATCATCATTCATCAAAAGAAGCGGGGACGCTTCCTCTACCGTCACCTTGTGAAACAGGGTGCTACTCCCCGGCAAGCAGCCCAAACCGCCTACAGTCGACGCGGTATCTGGTCTCGCAGTAAAAGCCCGGGCATGCACAAGGCATACCGAAATGCGTGGTTCGTTCCTCACTGGACGACCTTGTACGACCTCTGGTGGCAGGCGAACCCTCCGGCGCAGATCTCTGACCAGCTTTCTCTGGTCTTCTGAGTTACCCATCCAAAGAGCCGGATGCGAGGCCCGCAAGTCCGGTTCTGTGAGAGGCGCGGCGGGGCGACCCGCCGTGCCTACTCGACAGTGGAGCGACAGCCGAAGTGGGCGCCGCTCCGACCGCGGCGTCTCGTCCAGACCCGGAAGTGGTGGCCAAGGCAAAACGGCGCACCTTCACCGCCGAGTACAAGCAACGCATCCTGCAAGAGGCCGACAGCGCGGCGGCCACCCCAGGCGGGGTAGGCGCGCTTCTCCGTCGCGAGGGTTTGTATTCCTCGCACTTGGTGACCTGGCGGCGAGAGCGCCGCCAGGCCATACGGGCGGCCTTGACCCACAAACGCGGACCGCAATCCCCGCGCCATCCGCTGGTCGAAGAAAACCAGAAACTGCGCCGGCAGAATGGCCAATTGACGGAAAAACTCCGTAAAGCGGAGATCATCATCGACGTTCAAAAAAAAGTGGCTGCGCTGTTGGGGAACTCGCTTCCCGACGTGGACCCCGAGGAGAAATCCTAATGTCCGCGGTCAGCGAACTGGCAGTTGACGTGGGCACCCGCGCGGCTTGTCAAGCTCTGGTGATGCCACGAGCCTCTTACTACTGGCAACGCCGTAAGGCTTCGGCTCCAGCGGCGGCGGTCTCCCCGCGACCTGCGCCGGCGCGGGCCCTCGATCCGGCAGAACAAGAAACCGTCCTGGCTCGTCTGCACGAAGAACGTTTTCAGGATCGCTCGCCCGCCGCTGTCTATGCCACGTTGCTCGATGAAGGGAAGTATCACTGCTCGATTCGCACCATGTATCGCTTGTTGGCCGAGCGCGGTGAGGTGCGCGAGCGCCGCGATCAATTAACGCATCCGCCCTACCAGAAGCCCGAACTGCTGGCCACCGCTCCCAATCAACTCTGGAGCTGGGACATTACCAAGCTGCTGGGGCCCGCCAAATGGACGTATTTTTATCTCTACGTGATCCTCGATCTTTTCAGCCGTTATGTCACCGGCTGGATGGTGGCCGTGCGCGAAAGCGCCGAACTGGCCAAGCGGCTGATCGAGGAAAGCTGCCAGAAACAAAACATTCTGCCAGGCCAGCTCACGCTGCACGCTGATCGCGGCACCTCCATGAGGTCCAAACCGGTAGCGTTTTTGCTGGCCGATCTGGGCGTCACCAAAACGCATAGTCGGCCGCACGTCTCCAACGACAACCCGTACTCGGAAAGTCAATTCCGGACGCTGAAGTATCGGCCGGAGTTCCCGGATCGCTTCGGATGCCTTCAAGACAGCCGTGCTTTCTGCCAGGGATTTTTTCGCTGGTACAACGAAGAACATCGCCATTCTGGCCTAGGCTTGCTCACGCCAGCGATGGTGCACTACGGGCAAGCCGAAAGCGTGCTGCAGCAGCGTCAGGCCGTGCTCGATGTTGCTTATCAACGGCACCCGGAGCGCTTCGTGCGCAGCGCTCCCAAACCACTCCAGCTTCCCAGCGAAGTCTGGATCAACAAACCGGTTCGATGACCTGCTCTTCCCAACTCGGAGCGGTCCCTAAAAACCGGGGTGCTGTGGGTCGAGCGAGTTGGCTTGCGTCGTTCCTAAGCCTTCCTGACGCGAAATCTTTCTGCGAAAAACCTGGGATGGGCACCCAAGGCAAAAAACAGAACCAGGAAGGCCATGCGGCAATCATAGGGCTGAATCCCGGCCCGAAGAACGGGGAGCACAGTCACACAAAAAACTCACTAAATTCCGTGAGCACCTGTCTCAAAGTCGTTGACACGCGCCGAGTAGGAGACCCGCGTCTGATCAGCCTGATCCGACGCTGGCTCAAGGCAAACATTCTGGAAGAGGGAGAACTCCATCCGAACGAAGAGGGCACTCCACAAGGTGGTTCGATCAGCGTATTGCTGAGTAATGTGTATTTGCACTACGTGCTTGATGTGTGGTTTGAGCGCGTGGTCAAGCC
>JBOGJS010000205.1:0-4381 GCA_050745365.1 Terriglobia bacterium | reverse complement strand
GTGCGCGATGTCTGCGCCACCTGTTAGAAAAGGTGGTGTACCCGAATCGTGGACACCAAACTATGTCCGCGCAGGAGCGGCGCGGCGAGAGAATAAGTAGGCTTTGATAAGGGGGTCGAGATCCCCGTCCAGCACGCGATCCGCATCTCCCATCTCGAACTTCGTCCGGTGGTCCTTGACCATGCGATAGGGATGCAGGACATAGGAACGCACCTGGTTCCCGAAGGCGATCTCTCCCTTCATCTCTTCGAGCTTCCGCGACTCCTCCCGCCGTTTTTCGAGCTCGACCTCGTAGAGTTTCGAACGGAGAATCTTCATCGCCATTTCGCGGTTCCGATGCTGGGATCGTTCGTTCTGGCAGGTAGCGATAGTTCCCGTCGGAAGATGAACGATACGGACAGCCGAGTCCGTCGTGTTCACGTGCTGGCCGCCGGCACCGGTCGAACGGTAAGTCTCCACGCGGATCTCGTCGGGCTGGATGTCGATTTGGATGCTCTCATCGATCTCAGGACTCACAAAAACGGAGGCGAAGGAAGTGTGCCGCCGCTTCGCGGCGTCGAAAGGTGAAATGCGGACGAGGCGGTGGACGCCAATCTCAGAAACGAGAAGGCCATAGGCGTATTCCCCGGTCACAGAGAAGGTCACTGATTTTAATCCTGCTTCTTCACCCGCCTGGTAATCCATGACGCTGAACTTAAAGCCATGCCGCTCAGCCCAGCGCCGGTACATACGGAGGAGCATCTCCGCCCAGTCCTGCGATTCCGTTCCGCCAGCGCCAGGATGGATGGTCACAATCGCGTTCAACCGGTCGTTCTCGCCGCCAAGCAGGGAAGCTGTCTCGACTCGGTCCAGCTCCTCACGAAGCACTTTAAGCTCGTGCACGATCTCATCGGCAACACTTTCACCCTCTCGCGCGAGCTCAAAGTAGGCGTCGAGGTCCGCCAGGCGCTGTTCGAGCCGGCGATCGGTTTCCACTGTATCTTCGAGGCGGCGGCGGTTGGGGAGGATTTTTTGCGAAGTCTCTGGGCTTTGCCAGAATTGAGGGTCTTCCATCTGCCGCTCGATAGCGGCTAGCTCACTGCGCAGGCGTGGCGCGTCAAAGAAAACCTCTGAGGTCGCGAGCGCGTTGCTTGAGGTCGATGTATTCTCTTTCCTGTTCTTCGATCACAATATCTCCTTTCGCTCGGGGCAGCGAGTGTGCCGTCCCATTTTAATTCCTTACAACGGCGCAGTTTGTCGCCCCGAGTGTAAAGCCGGTCTCTCTGGGCGCCATTTCGGCACGACTGAATGCCCTGATACACACCAATGGCACGCTGATTAAAGCAACTTAGTATTAGGCAAGCGTCCTGACAGTGAGTTTGTCATTGCGGGAACGCCCCGTGGTCAATCACGCAATGGTTCGCCGCGCCGCCCCGCCATCATTCCCGCGAAAGCGCAAACCAAGCGCAATACCGGCCCCCAGGATAATCAGCGTGGCAACGACGCACGCCCAGGCGAAAACATCGCCATGATCTGTATAAAAAGTCCGGTGCGCGATGAAATCGAAATCGGCTGTCAACTCGGTCTGGCGGTAGGGCGGCGCTATGGCGACCTCGCGGCCATAAGGGTCGACGACAGCGGTTATGCCATCGTTGGTGGCCCGCAGCAGATAGCGGCGATTTTCAATGGCGCGAAATCGAGCCATATTCAAGTGCTGAAACCGTGCCGCGGATTTTCCGTACCACGCGTCATCGGAAATGTTGACCAGAACGCCAGGTCCTGGGGGCGTCAAGTGACGCACCAATTGCGGGAAAATAGCCTCGTAGCAGATGAAAATGCCAAAGCCGCCTTCCGGAGTTTCCGCCACGTTGTAGCCGGCGCCAGGAACAAAATCGCCCACCTCCGAAGTGATCTTTCCCATGTGCGTGAAGTGAAGCCATCCAGGCACGTATTCACCCATCGGCACCAGATGAATCTTATGATACTCCAGAATCACATTTCCTGCGGGGTTGAGCATTACCGCCGTATTTTGCGGCCTCGACGTGCCCGATCCGATGAACGTGACGGTGTTCACAACCACGTAGGCGTGGGCCTGTCGGGCCATGGTTTCCACCGCGCCGCGAAAGATCGGATCCCGGTTAAAGAAGAAAGGAGCGGAGTTTTCCGGCCAGACAATTAGTGGCGGCTCGGACCCTTTTCTCTCGTGCTCGCGAATGGTTTTAACAGAGAGATTGACAAGGTTTCGAAGAGGCCCGGGATTCCTCCACGGCGCCCAGGCTTCGACTGCAGCCTCCGTGAGAGGCACGTTCGGCTGGATGAGAACGGCGAGGTGTCGGCCCTTGGAGACTGGAGGTGGGCCGAGGGCGAAATTCAGAACGAGCAGGAAGACGATCCAGATCACCGTCGTCACGCGGGCGGCACCGAGTCGCGGCTCGACCAATACCCAGCAGAGCAGCGCACTCGTAGCGACAGTCAGAAATGAGAGCCCGTAGACCGCGGTAACGGAAGCAATTTGCTCCAGTCCCTTAGCCGCAACGGCGTAACCGAGCAGGTTCCATGGAAACCCTGTGAACAGGTAAGTTCGGGCGAGCTCCAAGGCGACCCAGAGGAAGGGTGAAAGAAGCAGGGCCAGCCGCCGAGAGCGCCGCGCCACCCAGGCTTCGAGCAGGGCAAACACTCCCCAGAACGGCGTGAAAAGCGCCAGGAAAAGAAGCATCGCGGCCGAAGCCTCAAAAAGAGTGAGACTGCCATAGTTTTCCATCACTCCCACGAACCAATAGAGGCTTCCCGTCAGGAATACGGCGCCTGTGACAAGCCCCCAGAGAAAAGCCAGCCCTAATCGCCTTTCAGTGATGACCGCGAGGATCAGCGGAATGCAGGCAATCCAAACCAGCAGGGGGAGATTGGGAAGTGGAAAAACGAGAACCAGCAGGATGCCACTCAAGATACTTGCGGCGAGGCGGAAAAGAGGTGGTTTGAAAATAAGTCTGCTCAATTTATATTTCAACTTTATGGATCAGCCGCAAAAACCACCCCCTTCGTCACCGACTTGCAGACTTTCGGCTCGAAAACAATAAATTGTTGCTGCTCGGCGCGAGGGCTAGCGTTTAGTTGGAGAAGTTCGCGCCATTACTCGGTCGCGGATCAGTTCGTCATTTCGCTTTGCGACGCTCGGAAAGCATGAAAAACCGACCCCTCATCCGCCCTCCTACGTCGGGCACCTTCTCCCCTGGGGAGAAGGTGGGGAGCGTAGTGACCCGAATGAGGGGTCTTGATCGAGATTTTCGAATCGGGGCGCGCGTGTGATACGTGACGGTTATTGCACACCGTTAAGCACTAGCGTTTGATGAAAGGGTAATATCCCTTTTCGCTCAATTTGCGCATGGCTTCGAGAGCTTGCGGACGCGATCCATATGGGCCTACCTGCACGCGATAGATGTGGTCGCGCAATCCGGCCTGCCGGGGCGTGACGAGAACGCTGTGGTAGCCTTCTGCCCGCAGCGCCCTCGCCAGGCTTGCCGCGTCCGCTTCTGCATGGGAGGCGGCGACTTGAACCATAAGGCCCTGCGCGGGACCTTGTGGAGCAGACGGCGCCCGAATAACGTGGCGGACGCTCTGCGGCGCTGGCTGGGTTGCTTGATCTCCATCGGAGTGGGATGGCGTTGCGACTGCAGAAGCGGGAGCCGACGGGTTTATATTTTGCTCGATCACGGATGACTGACTTCCCGGAGTTCCTTCTGATTCGCTCGCGGGGTTGGTTTTGGCAGGGGGATTCACGGTGGGCGGAATCTCGCTGGGCGGCGGCACCTGTTCAGTCATCGGACCAGCGTTTGCCGGCTGGCGATTGGCGCCCACAAGATACCCGAGCGCAAAAAATATCGCGCACACGCCAACCGCGCCCAGAAAAATCAGTGTTAGTTGGCGCACCGAAAGCCCTCGCCAACTGCCTGAGGGTTCCGATCTTGATGCCATTGATCCTCCAAAAACGACCCCTCATCCGCCCTCCTACGTCGGGCACCTTCTCCCCTGGGGAGAAGGTGGGGAGCGGAGCGACCCGGATGAGGGGTCTTGGTCGAAATACAGGGATGCCTCGCGGAGTTTACCCTGAGCTCCTTCGCTGCGCTCAGAACCGTTCGCAGCGAAAGAGCGAACGGGCTCAGCATGACACATTCGAGGAGTTTTTCAGCATCCGATCAGTGGTAGCCACGGTCAATCGTATTCCAATTGACCCGGGTCTGTGTCGGTGGATCAAAAAAGCCCACGGTCAGAAAAACACTGACCGTGATGTTATGAAAAGGCGATGCCTCCTCGGGTCCGGGTAAACTGGACCGGCAGTAAATCCAAAACGAGGAGGCACCAACGATGATAGCCATAGGAGCCGACGTGCACAAGCGGAAGTGCA
>JBOGJS010000204.1:0-1723 GCA_050745365.1 Terriglobia bacterium | reverse complement strand
GCGGCGAGGGCTCGAAGATCAGCTTGTAGGGGCAGGTCTCAGCGAGCGGACAAGAATGGGCGCTGCGGCACTCAGGCACGCAAACCAGGCGGCGGAACGACGATCCAAAAGCGCCCCTTAGCGTGTTGGCTTTATTCTGAGCGGGAAGCTTCAGCGTTTCCTGTGGCTTTAGGGCCAGCCGCAAGAGTAGGTACGGAAACCTCGATAACGTTTCCTGGAATTGCATTGCGTCTCCCTTCAGATGAGGGACATAAAGCCCGCATCGGTTAAACTTATATCGTGATGGCCTGCCACTCTATCACCGAGAGCGGAGCAGTTCAAACGGCGCCAGATGCCCCCCGACCAGCATTCCTTGCGCCTCCTGGATGGCAGGCGGAAGAATCAGTTCTTATGGGGTCGGAACACAAAGATTCAGCAGGCGGACATTCAGCGTCTGAGAAGGCGAGTGGCGTTTGATAGATTCCTAGCGCGTTTGCTTGGCTCGGAGCGCCGCCGCGACTACCCGTGGATTCTCAAGGGCGGCTATGCAATGGAACTGCGAATGCAGTTGGCAAGGGCGACGAAGGATATCGACCTCGGAATTCCGGTGAACGCAAACGCCGAACCTACTCACTACAGCAGCGGTGCGATTCGCGCGTTATTGCAAGACGCGGCCTCACTGCCGCTGCCGGACGGATTCACTTTTCTGATAGGCGAAGCGAAGCTGGAGCTCGACGCAGCGCCGCAGGGTGGAAGCCGCTTTCCCGTTCATGCGAGCATGGCTGGGTGCACGTTTGCGAGGTTTAGCTTGGATGTCGGCATCGCCGACGAACTGATCGAGCCTGCCGAGCTTGTTCAAGGGGAAGGCTGGTTTGACTTCGCAGGCCTACCAAGGCCAGAGTTTCGGATGATATCCCGTGAGCAGCAGTTCGCAGAAAAACTACACGCCTACACGCTTCCGCGAACCGGCGCAGAAAACACGCATGCAAAAGACCTCGTTGATGTGATTTTGTTACTGAGAATGGCACTTGATTCGGCTCGGATGCGCGACAGCCTTCAGAGGACGTTTGTCCGGCGGAATACCCATCCTGTTCCGATCCAACTGGACCAACCTCCCTCCTCGTGGCGGCTCGCTTTGACGCGCTGGTTAGCGAGTGCAACTTACGCGTCGATATGGATGCAGCTTCTGAACAGGTCGCGGAATACCTTGCTGCCATACGGCCCAGACTGACTGACCAGCCGGAGGAAGTAGATCAATGAGACGGAGCACTTTTGCATTGCGCGTGCCGCCCTCTTTGTTGGCCGAAGCGCGTAAAGCGGCCGAATCCGAAGGTGTGGCGCTCAACCAACTCATTACCCTCGCGCTCGCAGAAAAGGTCTCCGCCATGCGGAGTGAAGAATATTTTGAGGAGCGTGCACGCCGGGCGAATCCGTCTGTAGTCGGCCGCATTCTCGGTCGCATCGGCAAGGGCATCCCTCCGGTCGAGGGCGACGAACTTCCGCCAGACCTGGTTCGGAAGAAGAAGCACAGCAGGAAGTGAGGAAGCGTATGTCAGTTCACAAGCGAGGAAACATCTGGTGGTACGATTTCACATTTGCGGGCAGACGAATTCAAGAGTCGACAAAATCGACCTCAAAGTCGTTACGTTTCTAAGCTGCTGAAAAGAAATGGCTCCTCGGGCAGGACTCGAACCTGCAACCCTTCGGTTAACAGCCGAATGCTCTACCATTGAGCTACCGAGGA
>JBOGJS010000203.1:0-2770 GCA_050745365.1 Terriglobia bacterium | reverse complement strand
TTGACGCGGCATCGCCATTTCAGAGATGGCTACCCACCTCACTGCGGCCAGGCAGGTTATAATTGCTCGCGGAGCCCAACACGCTGAAAGCTTCGTCTCAAAAAGGTTCGCCGAAAGGAGCATATCCGGCTCGCATGGGCCTGGAACGGAATCGACGTCTCACAAGCTGGGCCGGCAATGTGGCAGGACTCATTCTTCTCACTCTGCTGGCCTCGCCCGTGTGTCTTGCCTGGGGGCCGCAAGCGCATCGCCTCACAACGCGCCGGGCGGTTGATACCCTCCCGCCCACAATGAAGAGTTTCTTCCAGGCCCACCTCCCTGATCTCCTGGCTCACGTGAATGACCCCAGTCAATGGATGAAGAAGGACCGCTACGAGCGGCTTCGACATTACATATGTTTGGACGCCTACGGGCGGTTTCCCTACCTGAAGCTGCCGCATTCCTACCAGCAAGCGATCCAGCAGTATGGAAAGCGCCGCATTGGCCGCAGGGGAACGCTTCCGTGGCAAATCGGGGCATTCAGTCTGCGTCTTACGGATGAACTGCACCACGAAAAATGGAGCGAAGCGCTCGAAGATGCGGCGGTACTGGGCTACTACGTGACCGACGCCCACGATCCTCTCAACACGACGGAAAATTATGACGGACAACTCACCGGCCAGGCAGGCCTGGCCGCACGATTCGGCTCTGATCTGATTCAGCGCTACAAGAACTTCATGCTCTTTCGCGCTGATCCCGCCGTCAAAATTGACGACCCCACGGAGCATGCGTTTCAGATTGTGCTGGAATCGAACACCTGGGTGGATCGTATTCTGCTCGCCGATCGCAATGCGCTTGATGATCTGCCCGGCTACAATGAGGATTACTTTGATCGCTTCGACACCGCCGTAAGTTCCATCGTGATGGAGGAATTAGGCCATGCTGCCCACGACATCGGGTCTTACTGGTACACGGCCTGGGTGAACGCAGGCCAGCCCGCGCTGCCCAGTCGCTGAAAGCCAATACTCCCTCATGTCCTGATCCTTACCAAATCTTCGGCTGGACACCGGGGGTGGACTCAAAGTCATTGTTCCGTAGCGGATTGTGGACGGCTTTGTATCAGGGCAAGATGTGGGACACGCTCAGCTCATGTCAGAGATCTTCTCACCACTCGAGTCGTTTATCCATCGCTTGCCGAAGGCGGAGCTGCATCTCCATCTTGAAGGCAGTATTGAGCCGGAGACGCTTCGCGAGCTCACGCGCATCAAAGGCCGGCTTCAGCAGGAAGCCGAAAGCTGCATCCGGGACCAGGAATCGTGCCGATTTCGGTACGGCAGTCACCAGGAGTTCCTCCGGCGTTTCAAACTCGTGAGCCTGCTGCTCGAATCGCCCGATGACTACGCCCTGGCCACATCGAAGCTCGCCGAGCGGTTAGCCCAACAGAACGTGCGCTACGCTGAGGTCACACTCTCAGCAGGAGTGATTCTATGGAAGAAGCAGCCGCTCGGTGAAATCTTCAAAGCCATTCTCGAAGCTACCCGAGACTCGGAGGCGCGCCTGCCCTTGCGCATTCAGTGGATTTTCGACGCGGTGCGGCAGTTCGGAGCGGAGCACGCGCGGGAGGTCCTCCAAGAGACGCGCCCCTTCTTGAATGGCGATGTGGTAGCATTTGGGATAGGCGGTGATGAAAGAGCAGGGCCGCCGGAGATCTTCGAGGGGGTGTATCGCGAGGCACGAGAACTGGGACTGCGGCTTACCGCGCATGCCGGTGAAACGGCCGGCCCGGAGAGCATACGCAAGTCGGTGGAGATTCTCAGCGCCGAGCGTATCGGCCACGGCCTCACCGCCGCCCGCGACCAGAAGCTGATGGAGCTGCTGCGCGAACGCGGAATCGCGCTCGAAGTATGCCTCACGAGCAATGTTTCAACCGGTCTGATCTCCGAACCGGGCAATCATCCGCTCCGGAGCTTTGTTGAAAGCGGCGTGACGGTCACTCTCAACTCCGATGACCCGGCAATGTTTGGCACGAGTCTGGAGCGGGAACTCCTGATTGCGGCCATGACGTTTTCTCTTTCGCACGCTGAACTTCGAGGAATCTGCCGAAACGCGATTCAAGTGGCATTCATCGCGGGGGGCGATAAGCAGCGGCTGCTGGCCGAATTCGATGGTGCCGGCGTGTGACCGCAATTTCGAAGACATAGGTCATCCCGATGACGCCAAAAATACGTGCTCTGCTCTTTGATGCCGGCAATACGCTGGTTTTCCCGCAGGTGGGGCAACTGGCGCGTGAACTCAGCCGCTGGGGCTATCCTGCCTCGAGGGAGGATTTCCACAAAGCCGAGTGTACAGGAAAAGCCCGGCTGGACGAATGGCTTTTGCCGCTCCTCAAGAACGGCGATGTGCCTCGCCAGACGGATTACTTCTACTGGAAAGAATACCTGAGCGCTCTCGTCGACATTGTCCGCGTTCCGGAGGAAAAGAAATGGGAAATCAGCCTTCAAATCGCTGAGGGTTTCAAACGAATCGGAACATGGTCCGAGGTGGTTCCGGAAACTCCCACTTACCTCGAAACCCTGAGACGGCGCGGATATTTTATGGGGGTCATTTCAAACTCACTGGGCCTGATCGAAGAACAACTCCAGCGAGTTGGGCTCGCAGGCTACTTCACATTTATTCTGGATTCCCACTACGTGGGCGTCGAAAAACCCCACCCTGAAATCTTTCAACAGGCACTCGATCGCGCTGGCTGCGAACCTGCCGAGGCTGTCTACATCGGTGATCTCTACTCGAC
>JBOGJS010000202.1:0-3126 GCA_050745365.1 Terriglobia bacterium | reverse complement strand
GTTTGGGGAAGTCAATACTCTGGACTTCCACCCGCCCCGGCCCCATGTAAGCAAGTCCACGATTGCTGGCCATAAATTTCTCCTTCAAAAGCGGGTTGCCGCAGACCTCCTTCTTCGACGCTGCGGTTTCTGCCCGAACGAAAATCCGCGGACCCTGTGTGCGGTGTCCCGCGAGTTGCATTAAAACGCTGCCGCACCCGCCTCGGCCACGGCCTGATCCTGATCGCCGGAACCGCCGCTGACGCCGACAGCGCCTACAACGTTGCCGTCACGCTTGAGGGGGATGCCACCCGCAAAGATCATGATGCGTCCGTCATTCGAAGCGTGGATTCCGAAAAACTGACCCCCGGATTGTGAATGCTTGGCCAGGTCCTTAGTAGCGATGTCAAAAGCCCGTGAGGTGTAGGCTTTCTTAATGGAAATGTCGATGCTGCCTAGCCAGGCGCCGTCCATGCGGACGTGCGCCACCAGATTGCCTCCTGCGTCGGCCACGGCAATGTTCATGGGCTGACTAATTTCAGCGGCCTTCTTTTCGGCGGCCGCAATGATTCTCCGTGCATCACTGAGCGTTATCATATGCCGACACTCCTTAGATTTGAGTTTGCTCCTTAATATACACCTGCTCGCCTGCCTTTGTGGCCGTCACTTCGAAAAAATTGCGCCGGACGATCTGAATGCCGTCGAATCCGGCGCGGCGAAGGAGGCCGTGCAACGAACGGCGGGTCTGAAAGCTTTCGTAACGGCTCATTCCCGACCAGCGAAAGGGAAATCTGAAATTGCGCCCCGTCACATGCAGAAAGGCGCCATTGACGATCGTGTAGGTGTTAAATAAGACGCCATGAAGGTACCGTTTTCGCAGGCTTGTCCGCCACCAAACGAACGCCGTAGAGGCCGTTCGTGCGGTTACCCAGAGAGACCCTCCCGCCGCGAGCACCCGGAAAGCTTCCCCGGTGCTTTGGCGAAGGTTCGTGTAAGGCCAGGCTGATCGCGCCAGGTAAGCGTCAAAGGCCCCAGTACGGTAAGGCAATTGCTCTGCCGAAGAGCAAACCAGGCTAATGGACGGAAATTTCTCCCGGCAAGCTTGCAAGGCCTCCCAATTGAGGTCCGTGGCCACAATGAAGTCGTCATCGGGCACCCCTGCTTCCATTAACCCGCCACCATCCCCGCAGCCCACATCCAGAATCCTTCGGCATCCCGGAGGAACTACGGGCTTGCCCTGTCCATTCATGCCTTCGTTACCTTTCCTGCTGAGACTGCCGAAAAATCGGCTCGTCTGCCCCCGCGGCTCAGCAGAGGCGCCAGCGTGTTGTATACTGAGGCCTGCGAGAGCTTGGAAGACGAATGCCCAAAAGACGAATGATGTGCCGGACGGCGTCATGCACCATTTTTATCACTTGGGTCTGACCGGTGACAACCCCGCCGCAAGTTCCCGACGCGGCTCGCGTCCCAACGGGCTCCTGCATTTCTCGGCGCCCGAGCACTTTTGCCGGGCGCATTGCAACTTTATCCTAGATTGGGGCGGCGATGGCAGGGAAAATTTTAGTGCTGGTCGAAGATCTCTTTTTTCTTTCACGAATTGAGGAGACGGCCAGGCTGCTCGGGATTGCCGTCCAGGCAGTTCATCCGGATACGCTCCCCGCGAGGCTCGCTGATGCTTCGGCCGTGATGGTTGACCTGAATCATCCGCTTGCACTCGATGCGCTCCGTACCCTGAAGTCTCTGCCAGAATCAGCGCCGGTGATCGGTTTTGTATCTCACGTCCAAACGGATTTGATTGCCGCCGCCCGAGCCGCAGGATGCGACGAAGTAATGGCCCGCTCAGCGTTCACACGAAAGCTGCCCGAGTTGCTCCAGCAATACAACAAGTAGCGCATCAAGCCTGTCTACCACGTCCGCGCGAAACTGCGTCCTCAAGCTGTCATTGTCTGCCGCGCTTTCTCATGATGTTCGGTCCAGCGAACCAGCGATTCGAGAAGCGCCTGAATGTGCTTCTTGGTGTTCTCGTCGGTCAGGTTGCCTTTGGCGTCGAACTTCTCGGCGGCGTTGCCGATCATGACTTCAGACCGGTTGATGGGATGCATATTCAGAAAAACGAACACCTGGCGCAGATGGTACTGGGCGCGGGCAGTACCGGTGGTGCCGATGGAAGCGCCCATCACGGCCACGGGCTTTCCGTCCCACGCATTGTCGCCGTAAGGCCGTGATGCCCAATCAATCGCGTTCTTCAGCACGCCGGGAATGGAGTAGTTGTATTCCGGCGTGACAAACAGGATGGCGTCCGCGGCGCGGATGCGGGCTTTGAGCTCGGTGACTTTGACGGGAGGGTGTGTATCTTCGTCCTGATTAAACGGGGGAATGCCTTCGAGGTCAAATATCTCAAGCCGCGCGCCTTGCGGGACCAACTGCTGAGCCGTGCGCAGCGCGGCACGGTTGTAAGAGCCTTTACGAAGACTACCTGCAATGCCAAGGATGGTGAGCGGATTGTTCATACAAGATCTCCAAATTCAAGGATCGATAGCTGGCATACTATTAGAGGTAACGGCCGTGCGGGAAGATTCAAACGCCGTGCACGTAACAGGATGGAATGAAGCTTTTTTCGTCGTCCGGAGAAATGAACGAGGAATTCCAGTTGGCAGAAACAGAACAACGATTGATGATCCTTTCCACAACCACGGGCTACCAGACGCGGGCCTTTGTGGAAGCGGCACGTGAACTGGAGGTCGAAGTGGCGTTCGGCAGCGATCGGTGCCACATGCTGGAGGACCCTTGGCGCGACGGCGCGCTCGCGCTTCACTTCGAAGACCCCGAGGGTTCAGCCCGCCGGATTGCCGATGCCGCGTGGCAAAAACCCTTACACGGAATCGTAGCGCTCGGTGACCGACCGGTCTCAACCCTCGCGCGGGCCTGCACGCTGCTTGGGCTACCCGGCCATCCCGTCGAGGCGGCCGATATCTGCCGGGATAAGCATTGGTCCCGTGCGCGGCTGCGCGCAGCGGGCTTGAACATCCCCGAGTTCGCGCGATTTTCGCTTGAAATGAATCCCCGCAATATCGTCGATGGTGAAGGGCCTCCAGTAGGTTTCCCTTGCGTCCTCAAGCCGCTGGCGCTTTCGGCCAGCCGGGGAGT
>JBOGJS010000201.1:0-12106 GCA_050745365.1 Terriglobia bacterium | reverse complement strand
ATATGGATAAATACACGCAGGTCGCCAACGTTTTCCCGAATCCAGATGCCGTCCAGGAATTCACTTTTGACACCAATTCTTACAATGCCAAGTATGGTGGCCTGGGTGGTGGAATCGTCGACGCGGTCACTCGTAGCGGAACCAACCAATTCCACGGCAGCGCCTTCGAGTACGTGAGAAACGGCGACATGGACGCCAGGAACTTTTTCGCCGCCAACCAGGATACCCTGAAGCGCAACCAGTTCGGGATGAGTCTAGGCGGGCCGATCCAGAAAGACAAAACTTTCGCTTTTTTTTCCTTCCAGCGGACGACCTACCGATACGGCACCACGGCGAATATTGTTTTTGGACCGACTCCGGCTGAACTCAACGGTGATTGGTCAGCCATTAAAACCCAACTTTACGACGACGAGCCCGGCGCTACGAGCTACGCTACAAACACCTCCAGGTTCATTACCGACTCGACGGTGCCCTTTCCGAATAACCAGATTCCCGTATCCCTGTACGAACCCTTGGCATTGAAGATATTAGCGTTAGTTCCGCGGGCAACTAACTCGATTACAGGCGAACTCTCCTATTTGAAGGGGGAGTTGCAGAATGACGACCAGTTTGTGGGTCGGCTTGACCGGAATTTTGGGAATAAGTGGCGCGTGTCTTTCTCCGCTCTCGACGATAATTACATGAGCCCGGCCGTGGTCAATCCAGCCAATGCGTTGACCGACGCCCCAAACGAGGATTTTCCCGCGATGAATCTCTCGCTGAACGCTACCTACAGTTTTGGACCGAACCTGTTGACCACTGTGACAGCCGCGCTAAGCCGCGTCCTAATTCGCCAGGGCGCTGTCAGCGACTTCCCAAGCACTCTCTCGCTCGGAGCGGATTTCCCAAATTTCAACCCGGCAGGCGAGGAAGAAAGCGGTGGCGATTTTGGCTGGTTTAGTTGGGGTGAGGATAATCACTACGATGTCACCCGGAACGAGGACGATTTCACCAACAATTGGACCTATGTGCGCGGCGGCCACACGCTCGAATTCGGAGGGGAAGTCACCTTGTCGCAGAGCATGGTGGACCAGGACTTCTGGGGTTCCGGGTACACAGCCAGTGACTGTGCGTACTCCGGGTACAGCCCCGTTGATTTCCTGCTCGGCCAGAATTGTTATTATGAGCAGTACAACCCGCCCTACGATGGCATTCGGGGAAACGAGCCAGCGATGTACATTAACGACACGTGGAGAGTCCATCGCCGCCTCACTGCAGATCTTGGCCTGCGCTGGGAGCCTTGGTTGGCGTGGGTTGACCACGCCGCACATAGGGACGGAACGGTAGTCAATCAAGCGGATATATTGGCGGATGTCCACTCAACGCGGTACCCCAATCTACCTCCCGGCCTCCTGGCTCAAGGCGACCCTGGAGTTCCATCCGGTTTAGCCCAGAACAACTGGAAGCTGTTCGATCCCCGCGTCGGTCTCGCCTGGGACGTCCGGGGGAACGGCAAGACCAGCATTCGGGTGGGAGCTGGAATCTATCACGACCAGCCGTTTGGCCGGATGTATAACGAGATGCTCACTTCTTTCCCGTCGATCAGCGCTTATGTGCTCACCGATCCCACGGTACCTTGGTTCAGTCCTTATCAGACATCGCCCTATGATGGTGTATTCCCTAGCGCGGCATACCCGAGTTCGAGCACGAGATTTCCGCTGCCCCTGAGCTTTGCTATCGGCTTCTCGCCCGATTTCAAGCCGCCAGCAACGGCCCAGTGGAATTTCACCATCGAGCGCCAGGTCGGCGCCGGTTTTCTTCTGCGTACATCTTACGAAGCCTCAGAAAGCTGGCACATGTACGATGCGTTGGACGCAAACGCGGCTATCTATATCCCAGGGACTAATCCTAACGGCACACCCATATCGACACCGAGTAATGATGAAGAGCGCCGTCCCTATTACAAGGATGGCTATGGGGGCGATCTGATTCAGGACGGGAGCAGGAAGACTTCCAGCTTCAATTCCCTGGACATCTCAATCGAGAAGCGCATGACGGGTCATCTCTCGCTCCTGGGCGGATATCGCTGGGCGAAGTGTCTGGATGAGGCGACGGTGGCAGGTTTCTACAACGAGGAGTTTACCGACCCATTTGACCTGGAGTTGGACCGAGGGCTGTGCAATTCAGATATCGCTTCGCAGTTCAAGATGACGGCCGTCTATCGGCTGCCCACTTTTAAGTCGCTGGGTTTTGTAGGACGGAATATCCTCGGCGGGTGGTCGATGAGTGGGATATTTACCGTGCAGGATGGCTACCCTTATTCAGTTCAGGGTGATGTGGATTCTGCTCTAACTGGAACGGACAACGAGCGAGCGCAACAGATCGCGAGCCCGAATCTTCCGGCAGGCCGCTCGACGGCGGCAGAGCTGAACGAGTGGTTTAATATTTCGGCCTTCCAGAATGCTCCGACAGGAACTTTCGGCAACTCGCCCCGGAATTTCCTGCGCGGGCCAGCGTACTCCGACTTGGATTACGCGCTGATCAGGTCGTTCCCCATTCATCGCGGGCCGTTTAAAGAAACCCAGAACATTGAATTCCGAGCCGAGTTTTTCAACATCTTCAATACCCCTAACTTCGGCATGCCAAACGCTTCTATCGGTTCCCCGCAGCTCGGAGAAATCCTGAGTGCGAACAGTCCTCGAATAATGCAGTTTGCTCTCAAATACGTTTTCTGAATGTTCTATTCGCTCGGTGGCATCACCGTATGGAAATAGCGATCTCGACTGAAAACACTGGAGAGTCGCAAGTGGCGATGAGCGCGGCGATGTTGGACAAGCATTCAGAATCTTCCAGTATTGTGCGAAGGAAACCAAAATGACCAGGAGGAAACTCTTCAACTATGCCGCAAGTGGCGCACTCGCCCAGGGCCTGCTTGCGCACGTGCAGCAGTCTGCAGCGGAAACGCCGAAACCCATCGACAACTTACCGGGTGGGGAGAAGAAGCGTAAGCTGAACGTTGTTTTTGTAGGTGCGCATGTGGATGACTGGATCTTCTGCGTTGGAACCCTCGCCCGCTACGCGCGTGAGGGGCACAATGTCTTGTGCCTTTCTTTCACACCGGGAGACTCGCAGGGCATGGCGAACGCTCGCCAAATGCCTCTGAACCAGCTTGCGGAGTTGCGGCAGAAAGATGCCCGGAGGGGAACGAGCCTCTTTGGGGCGCGGTTTAGAATTTTAGATCAGAATAACCAGAAGATGCACGTCGATCCAGAGGCCTACATCGCATTCAACAGGACCTTGGCCGCGGAGCACCCGGATGTCGTCTTCGGCCTTTGGCCCCTTCAGTTTCATCCGGACCACCGCGCCGCCGGTAACCTGGCTTATAATTCATGGCTGCAGAGCGATATGAAGTTTGATTTTCATTTTTGCGAAACATGGCCCGGCAGCGAGTCGTCGCAGCAACTGTTTGTGCCCAACCACTGGGTGGACGTGGGATCGGTTATCAACCTGAGCCGCAAAGGGATCGAATCCAATACGCTGGAAGCGAAGTCCTTGTGGGCAGAGTACCAGATGTGCACAAGCTTTCGCGGCCGTGAGTACGGATGCCAGAATGCCGAGGCGTTCGTTCGCCTTAGCAGTATCGGTTCGGTCAAGACGCCGAAAAACCCCGTGCCGGGGCTCTGGTATTCCGGCGTCCAACTCGCTCATGAGTCTTAGCGCCCCCGCAAGAGCATTGCCGTAACAGGGCGACTCTTCGGAGCGCCGTGACGCGGCACTCCGCCAGCCGTTCCTCCCGCTTGAAGCTGGTCCGGGCCGCCGAAGTCCGAATCTTCGCGCCATCGTGGGCCCCGCTCCAAGTCTGACAGACCTTCACTCATCAAGACCTGCATGGCTCCCCGCTCGTTACTTCAGTCCCCGCTCGAGCGGATTACTCATGCTGAGCTCGCCGGCCTTGGGAGCGAAATAGCCTGGCTTCGTGTGCACGATCAAGCGCTTGCGGGTTCCGGGGAGAAATGCCTCGATGCGCACCGTGCGGAAAGTGCCGTCGCGCGCCGGGTTGGTAGGATAGTAGGCAAGGGTGTACTGGTCGCGAATGACGTGGGCGATGTGCTCGCAGACTTGGTTCACCTGGTTCAAAGACTTCGGGAAATACGGCCTTCCTCCCGTCGCGTCCGCAAGCTCCTTCAGGATTTTCTCGGCGTGGCGATCACCGCCGCTGTGGATATGGAAGAGGCCGCCGCCGGACTGATCGTCACCGAGCAGGCCGATGGTGTAGATTTCGGCATTGGATTTTTCCGCGTACCGGATCAGTTGATCAAACGTATAACGGCTGGAGTTGTCGTCGCCGTCCGTAATCACGAGCAGAACTTTCTTGTCGCGATTCCCCAGCTTCAGATGATCCAGCGAAGCGTAGGTGGCGTCGTAGAGCGCGGTGCCGCCCCGGGAATCAATTTTGTCGAGGGCGGCCCTCAACTGCGCCATGTCCGAAGCGAAGTTGCCCGGCGTATCCAGGTAATACACGTCGTTAAAATTGACGACAAATACCTGATCGTCGGGGTTTGACGTTTTCACGAAATCCAAAGCAGCCGCGTTCACGGCTGGACGCTTATCCCTCATGCTGCCGCTATCATCAATTACAATGCCCATGGTTACAGGAACGTCCGAATGGGAGAAAACCGACAGCTTTTGAGGGACCCCATCTTCAAAAACCCGGAAGGAGCTTTCCCCGAGATCATCAATCATGCGCCCTTTTTTATTCGTCACCGTCGCGTGCAACACCACCAGATTCACGTTTTTGTGCAGCACAAACTGCCCGTTAGGCCCGCGGTTCTCAGAAGCCGCCGGGCGCGCAGGCTGCTTTTGTGCCGGTCTGCTGGTTGCTCCTGCCGCGGCGATCACAAGGCCGAACAGCAGGAAAACAAGGACTAGCTGGATTCGTTTAACTTGAAGGTGCATAGTATCCTGTGCGCGCGTAGACCTGGAGGGGAGGCAACCCACGCGGCGGAATCAATTTTACTTTGATGCGCCGCCACCGGCCGTCGGGGATCATGTTGGAAGGTTTGTATCCGATAACATACTGGTTGCGCAGCTCGATAGAAATTTTTTCGGCGATGTCGGGCAGTTCATCCGGATCCTCCACGCTGAACATGCGCCCGCCCGTTAAGTTGGCCAAATCGGAAAGGAGACTGGGACCGCCGGCCTCCTCCGGCGTGCGGTCGCGGGAGCTGAGCGGCTCGAACACACCAATCGCATAAATTTCCACGTCCGATTCCTTCACCATCTCTTTGATATCACGCTCAGTATATCGGCTGTGATTTTCGCCTCCATCCGAGATCACCAACAATGCCTTGCGGTCTGTGGTCGCCTTCTTCATTTCTTCCATGCCCAGATAGATGGCGTCGAGCAGTGCCGTGCGGCCGCCAGACTTCACGAAGAGCAGACGGTCCTGCAGGTTCGAAAACCGCGAGGTAAATCCCGAGATCAGGTGCGGACTATCGCTGAAGTTGATGAGCATAAATTCATCTTCGGGGTTCGCAGTTTCGAAGAACTGCACTGCAGCCTCCTTAGACTTCTGGATCTTGTCGGACATTGACCCGCTTGTATCGAAGACTAAACCGACAGAGATAGGGGCATCTTGGGTGGTGAAGGAAATAATTTTCTGCCGCACTTTGTCATCGTAAATTTGGAAGTTGGACTTCGTAAGGCCGGTCACGATTCGCCCGTAAGGGTCAGTGACCGTCACATTCACTAATACCCGGTTGACGGTGACTTGAAGAGGAGGTGTAAAAACCGGCGGTTTCCGGACTGTAATCTGCGCGCCTTGCTGATTCGGAGGTTTTGCGTTGGTCGCGGGCCCCGCCGTTTGGGCGGCCGAAACGGCGCAAAAGCAAAGCAGGGCGAGCGTGAGCAGGATCCCGTCGTAACGCCGTGTCTCTAAACCGCTCCTGTTCGCAGCGGTCATTGCACAACCTCACTCGCAACTCTCGCTGGCGGTACTTTTCAAGCTCTTCTCCCTCCCCGAGAGCGCCTCCTACGAGCTATCTTACCACCTTCAGTTAACTGAACCAAGAAAGTCGCTTTTTCCCTTTTATGGCGGCCCTTTGAGCCGCAAAATGTAGAATCTCGCGGTCTTCGAGTTCACGTCCGCTAATGACTGTTTCCATTGGCACGAGCGCGAGCCAGAACGTAAGGACCTTCCGGAATAAGGGCAATCTGGGCGTTCGCGGGCAAGTCGGCGGTCAGCGACCGAACCGCGTCTTCGACGCTCGCGTGTACGTTTCCCCAGAGGCAAGAGTGATATTCCTGAGGCAAACCGGGCACGTAGTATGACACGGGATTTAGGGCCGTCACCAACGCCAGCTTTTCCAGTTGCCATTGATCAGGCACGACGGGCGCTTCAGCAATTTTTCGCAGGAATTCACGGCCCGAACGGTTCTCCCGTAGCATCATCGCAAATTCGCGACCTCCGGCACCCTCCTCACAGGCGGCGATCAGGAGAATTCTTCCATCCTGTTTTACGACGTGGGAAGAAGCCGTGATCCCTTTGATGGACTGATAAAACGTCAGGTCGAGCGGATATCCAGCGGCCGATGTGATCACTGCGTCCGCAAGCTCCGGAACCGTTTCGAGCATGGTGCGGGCAACAAATTCAACCCCCTTGCGGTGGGCTTTTATAGGATCGCCGGCGAAGACTCCCGCAATGGACCGCTGGGCTCCGTTCTGGCTTCGCGTCAGCGAAACATCAATCATGAAGTCGTGACGTGCCATTTGGGCGATCTCAAGGAGTTCGTGGTGAAGCGGATTGCGCTCGATAGAGCCCTCGATAGCCCGAGGGTCTCTCATGAATTTTGGACTGTGAAGCACCTCGATGGTTTGGGCCGCGGCGAGACCGGGCGCCACCAGCTTGCGTCCGCCTGAAAAACCCAGCATCAGGTGTGGCTCGATGAACCCCAGCGTAATGCGCAAATCGGCGGAAACGAATCGGGCGTCAATCGAAACTGGGGTGCCGGACGTGGTCCTGCCTAAATCCTGATGCTCGGAAGCTTGCCGCGCGTGATGGTTCAATACGCGAAAGTTAAGGGGAATTGTCTCGCCACAGATTTCCGGGACTTCAAACTCGGTAGCAGGACGATGGAGTCCCGTTGCAATCAGGATAGTGATCTTCTCTCTTCGGATACCCGCGGCTTCGAGCCTGGCCAGAACGGGAGGCAGAACATCCCGGTTGGGTGCCGGGCGGGTGATGTCGCATATCGAGATAGCGGCAGACGCTTTGCCCGCAGCCAACTTCGCGAGGGGCAGGGAAGCAATCGGTGAATCGAGAGCGCGCTCGATAGCCGATCGCGGGTCGCGCAGCGCAAGGGCCGACTGGGCTTCGAGCACACGGTAAGAGAAGCCAGCCGGCAGTTCCACGCATAAACCGGATTTCCCGAAGGCAAAATGTACGTTCATGGCCCAACTGATGACCCCAGCGTGCTTAGAACATCAGGCGAAGGCCGAAATCAATCTCGCGCGGGGCAGGCTCTCCGAGGAGCACTCTTTCGATGCCGCTGACGGTGCCCACAGTACCGATGCCGGTGATGTCGGCATGCTCCCCGATGCTGAAACTCTTTTCCAGGCCGAAATCGAGATTGAAGAGGGGCGGCCCAGAAAGGATATTGTAGCCAGAATCGCCGAACCGGCCGACGTTGGCCAAGCTGTCGGCTACGCCGAGCAGCTAATCCTTGAGGAAATCCCAATACTGGTCGGCAAGGGTTCGGGTCGCGTCAGCACTTACCGCCGCAAAAGAAGATCCCGCGCCCGCGGCTTCGTAGACTCCTTGCGTCCACTGATAGGCAGCTTTCGCCCGTTCCGAACCGGCTGGGGCCTTCATCGGGTCTACAGGGTCAAGCACCAATAATCGACGAGGTGCGGCTGCGGCAGCCACCTGGCAAAGGTCAAAACCCGCGAGTGCACCTCGGACGAAAATACTGGCTTCGTGCGTGTATCGGTCCGCGCTGGTTAGTGCCCGGTAGGATATCAAACCTCGATGACAGACGGCCGCGGCGACACGCTCATCAAGTGCAGACGCATAAAGGACCCATAACGCTCCCATCCCCGTGCCAATGATATTCAGCTTCTCAGGCTCCACGTCTGGGCGACTCAAGGTGTAGTCAATACTCCGAAGAACATCCTGCACCCGCATTCCGAGCAGCTCCTCGTTCATAGCCCACGCCCAGTAGGTCATCACGGTCTCGACATCGTCCAGCTGCCTGTATTCTCCCCTGAATTGTGAAGCCAGGTGCGGCGGCTTGGTCGCTCCCACCCCGCGCACGTCTGCCGCCACCACTACCTGTCCCTTTAGAACGAGTTGCTCCAAGACCCCGAACTCCAAGCCCTCCCTCGCTGCTCCGACATCGTTAAAGTAAAGAAGTGCCCGACGCGTTATTCTCGCACCGTTCGGGATGAATACCCAAGCCGAAACGAAGACACGCGGCCCTGACAAGAATTCTACCTTCTCAATCTTGTATCCCTTGCGCGGGGTCGTGAAGGTATACCGGGGCTGAACTGGCTGCTTGAGGCGTTTGAAGCGCAGCAATCCCTGAATGTCAGATGCCATTTTTCGGCGATAGGCGTCCAACTCAGTCAAGCCTGACGGTAATGGGGTTTCAGGGGGCATCTTGGCTTGCTTTCTTAAAATAATCGAAAACATCGTCAGTCCCTGGTGGGAGTACTTAACCGACCCGTCAGGTGTGCAGTACAAGTTTTGATCAGGCTCAATGGTGAATTGCGGCTCCGAAGTGGGGCCGGGTCGGTTGTAAAACCAGCGGCAAAACCAGTCGGTATTTGCTATCCTCAATTTTACTGTCATGGAGTGCGGGTCGTTCGCCGCAACGGTCCGAAACCTTTCAGGCACGCCGAGCTGACGATAGCGAGAAAGGATCGAGCGAGCCGCTGCGTTAAACGGGGCGGCGTAGTGCTCAATCGTCACTAAAAGGGGCCGGGGAGCGATTGCCACCTGCAAGTCAACATTGTCAATCCCATAAATTGCTCCCGGGAACAGGTGTTGCTCAGGATCACCCGTGTC
Organism: Terriglobia bacterium; assembly: GCA_050745365.1. Classification (GTDB taxonomy): domain Bacteria; phylum Acidobacteriota; class Terriglobia; order UBA7540; family UBA7540; genus RH2-MAG17b. Next base: position 3,063 of record JBOGJS010000201.1, on the reverse strand, counting down.
GAGAGGCTCAAACGGCAGGACGTGAAGAGGCCATCGATTTGCTGTCCCGCCTTCATGAATCGCCGCGCAGCCGATACGTTCATCCAGCGCACTCACAAATTTCGTCAGGGTTCCACCTCCGGACTGGCCAGCGCAACCAATTCGTTTTGGATCCACCTCAGGTCTCGATAAGAGATAGTCGATCCCGCGCATACAATCCCAGACGCGGTACTGCGTTAAGTTCTCCCCGAGCAACAGTAGTTGCTGTCCCGGGAGGGAATGCTCCCAGGTTTCGGGGCCGCCAATCTCGTTTCGCTGGGTCCGTGGGTTCCAAAATTCCCGCCGTTCGCCTTCCCCGATCGGGTCAGGGGCCAAGATCACAAAGCCATTCAGCGCGAGGTTTTGGTACATCGCCTGATAAACTGGATAACACCGCCCGTTGAAGCTATGGCCGCAGGGTGAGATGATTCCCGGGAAGGGCCCCTGTCCGGTGGTCGGAACATAGAGGCTCGACGTCACCCAGAAATCCGGTTGACTCTGGTACATGAGACATTCGATCCGGTAGCCCTTCCTTTCGAGAATCCTCACGATACGTGCGTTCAACGGGTTTCGCGCAGGGTAGCCGTGGATCATCTCGATGAATTTCGCGCGGACGAACCGGTTGCGATCAGCAATCTCAAGCGGAGTGCGGATTTTCTCCCGCTCCCGGTCCCAGTTGGCTGCCAGGGCATTCATCTTTTGACTGAGGAAGGACACTAACATGTCAGGCAACTCTTCGCTATAAGGGAGTGCCTGCACCGGTTTGGACTTGCCTCGGCCCGATCCTGGCCACGTAAGCAGACCACTTCCCAGAGAAGCCCCGCCTGTCCATTCCATAAACTGCCGCCGATTCATAAATACGCTTCCCGAACGTCGCCACGAGCGCTGCCGGTCACTAGAGGGTTGAGTGCCCGATTCCAGAATCATTCCGCAGCTGAGCCGCTGAGGTATTCAAGCCTGTGTCGCTCGAACGGCGCTGATACTCACATCAAGAGGACTAGAACATCAAGCGAAGGCCCAAGTCAATTTCGCGTGTCGCGACCTCTCCGAACAATGGATTTCTCGTGCTGCTGATAGTTGCTACGGTTCCAGTCGCACTGATATTGGATCTTGGGGTTGGAAAGTTGGGGTGGTTCAGCGCATCCGCCATCGTTGCGATGAACTCGAGCCGCACGTGCTCACCGAGACTGAAATTCTTCGTGAGCCCGAAATCCAGGTTGAAGACGGGCGGGCCGGAGAGGATGTTATAGCCGGAATCGCCGAACCGGCCGAGATTGGCCGGAGTCTGGCAGATAGGCGTTGTGTTGGGACAGCCGGGAATTTTGAAAGCAGCAGCGTTGAACCAGCTATTGATCGATCGCTCGCCTGAGGGAAGATTGCCGTTTCCAATGCGGTCAGGCCGACCGCCGAAAGTAGCAGTGTTCGAAGGATCGAACCCGGAGAAAGAGGGTGTAAACCACTGGCCCGACTGTGCCGTCACCGTCCAGGTGGTGCGCCATCCACCGATGACTTCCTGCACCGGCTTGCTGATACCGGAAAGGAAATGCTGCCCCTGCCCTACTGGCAGCGTGTACAGCGCGTAGGTAAAGACACGTTGAGGCACGGTAAGCGCGTTATTTGCCTTCTCGGCGGCTCGGTCGAACTGGTTCTGAATGACCTGACCGCCAAAGGAGGTTCCACCGCCGCCGGAATCCTGGGTGTTCGTCAGGTCTTTGGCCCACGTCCAGCCGGAGTCAAAGCTGAAATTCTGGCCGTATTTTTTCTGGACGGAAATCTCCAATCCATTATAAGAATCGTTGCCGCCACTATCGGAATAGATGACCTGATTGTAAATCGGATAGCGCCGCTCAGAGGTTGAGAACGGCGTGGTGCTGGGGGCAGGCTGGTTCAGGTTGCGCCGGTAGATGAGTTGGTCGCTCTCGGCGCCCAGGTAAGAAACGCGCAGCCCCACGCCGCCAATCTGGTGTTCCACGCTCAACTGCCATTGTTGGGTGTAAGGGTCCTTCAAATTGGGGTTTATGCCGTTCACGTTCTGCGTGGAGGTCGTTCCGGAGGTAAGAAATGGATGCGGGAAGCTGAAGAGCGGCACGCCGCCGGTGATGGCATTAATGTAAGTGACGCTTCCGGAAAACGGCCCGCCTAACATTGCTCCCCGGATGAGTGGCGCGTAAATCAGGTTAGTGTAGATGCCGTATCCGCCTCGAATCACCGTTTTGTTGAACAACTTGTACGCGAAGCCGATGCGAGGTTGAAAATTGGTCTCATTAAAATTCAGCAGCGTGTTCACAGGATAATGCGCCTGCGACGCCGTTTGAATCGGAATATTCGTCGGGAAAAACGGGTTAATGTGGGTCGCGCCCGCGTCAGGAATAACCAGGTCGCCTGTCTGCAGATCAAAATTGTACGGAAGTATGTACTTTACGCACAGGCACGGGGCGAAACGTAGGCCAGCGCCCGAACCGGTTTACTTCGGCCAGCCGCCAGGAGGCTTCTTTTTCTTGAAAGACTTCCGTACTGCGTCTTTCCAGTCCCCTTTGGTCTTCAGCAGCTCAGGCTTTGGACCGGGCTTCGCCTTCGGCTTGCCCGGCTCTCGGTTTGTCTTTTCCTTGACCATTTCAGACATCCGGTTCGTCAGGTAACAACTGTAAATCCTCTCCGTCGAACTCTGCGATCCACCAATTTACTTTCACTCCAAGAGCGGCGGCTTTCAGCCGCCTTATTTCTTTGGCGCCTGCCGAGACGATACGCAATAGCGTCGATGATTCCAGTTCGCGGAGCGCCAGTAGCGCCCTCAAAGAACGCACACTTCCATCCATGCTGCTTGCAATAGCTCTGAAAAGCTACCTTGCTTGCTTCTTCCCTTGCGCGCTTTTGATCTGGCTCCGTGAGCGGGTGTCTTCGCTTACGTGTCTCCCACGCTTTTAGAGCCTCTTCCCTTCCCATATCGGTACCCCCCTTAGAATTTCGTCTCGTTATTTGGCTGCCATCGTTTAACAGTTTTCCTTCTTGACGGTTCTAAACCCACACGCCATCATGGGATTACGG
>JBOGJS010000200.1:0-3880 GCA_050745365.1 Terriglobia bacterium | reverse complement strand
GCGCGCGCCTCACTCGCAGGAAAGAGCCGCAGCCTGGATCAAGTTTCGCAGCCGACCGTTTACGTACGTAATCACCTTTTTGAGATCGCGGCAATAGACGGACGGATTATCAAAACCTCGCGCCTGGCTGTAGCGATGCGGCATATATCCCCCACCACAGACAGCAACAACCGGGCAGGCTCGGCAGATTCCGCATAGATTTCCACCCGCGCCTGCATAGGCCGCTCCCAGCCAGTGGTCACGCAGCCCCGCGAGGGTGTCATTCAGCACATTGAGCCCGGTTTTCGTGAAGCCGTCGCCGCAGATCTTCAGCACGTCGACAGGCTCGATACCCCCGTCGGTTTCGATGACGGCGATGCGGGTCGGTCGGCCGCCGATATAATCGACGCTGCGTTCGTAACCGAGAAGTAGCTCCACGATAGTTTCGAAGAACCGGACGCGGAGGTGAGAAGGTCCTTGGTTGATCCATTGCTCGAACACCGCGATAAGCCAGTCGGCGTGCGAAATTGGCCCTGCTACGACCGGCGGCTTCTCATGAGTAGCGTCCGGGCAATAGAAAGTCGACGCTGCCGACACCGAGAGCGCGGAAGTACTCAAAAACTGCAATCGGATCGGTTTGCGGATCAATGACGCTCAAAACACCGGAGAAGTGGCTTCGGCGCCAGCCGCTCGCCAGCATGATCCGCACCGCATTCTCGGCCTGGGCTTGGCTGGTGCGGCCTTGATCCCGTATTGACGGGCATGAGTCACCAGGCGAAGACGGTAATCAAAAGGGTTCGGCATGTTACGAATCACATCGAAATAAGGGACCGGAGCAGACATAGCCCGGCCATTTTACAATTCAAAACGGGCGCGGCCGCCTTGGTCCCCCCCCACCAAGGCGGCCACCTCTCTTCTCCTCCGAGAACTGAGACATTTCAACTCCACAGGGGGGATACGATGTGAGTAGGCTCTACCAGCGAAAGATGGTTCCTTGCGAACTCCGAAAATTTCGGATAGTGGAGCTTGCTCCTGTAGCAGCCCTTAACTAGCGTAAACCACCTCTGGCGAACGGTTGCTTTGTCCACTGCAACCACTAGGCCGAAAGGATTCTTCCTAAGCTTGCGCTGCTTTATTGCATGGCTCAGCATGGCGCTCAAATGGAAATCAGTGGGCACCAGAGAGCAACCGACTACAACCAGTGCATCGGCATCAATAAGCGCGTCATGGGCGACGCCCCAAAGTTGTCGCCAGTGGCGGTGGGCGAAGAACTTGCCGTAGATTGGCGGGACTATCTGACGGATGAGCCCACTGTACTCATTAGTTCTGGCGCGCCCTGAAATTAGAACCCTTGTCGGCTTCGTTTCGAGAATTCTCGCGAGCTTTTTGAACGAACCCCGCACGTACCAGGCAGCCAGGGGCAGACCGCCGATCGCGTGCTGATTCACGTCGATACCGAGCAGGCCCACCCAAACCTTATCAACAGCCGCATGGCGTATGTGTCGGTCTCGCGCGCCCGGTACGACGCGCAAATCTACACCAACGACAAGGCGAATCTCGGTGAGGAGTTAAGCCGCGATGTTTCGCACCGATCCGCCATTCAGCAGGGGCGCGTGGCGGAGCCGCGCATGGGCCAAGACCTCGCGCCCTCCCAAGCGGCTTTCCACGCGCAGGAAACAATAATTGTGCGCGGGCACGGTATCGGCCGTTGAATGAGTTTCGGCGAAGTACATAGGACATCCAACCGGCAGCCAACGTGGCCGATTTGAAGGAACGCAGGAAAGGTCTTTAGGATGAATCCCAATGTTGACGGCGATCTGAGCCATTCGAGCGCGGAAGATTTGCCGGACCTGCTTACCGCAAAGGACCTCGAACGCCTTCTCAAAATCGATGTGAAGACGATTTACAGCTACGCCCAGAAGGGGCTCCTGCCCTACGTCCGCATTCAATCAAATCTCCGCTTTGAGAAATCCGAAATTCTCCATTGGATTGAAGAGCATCGCTTCCGACCGAAGTCTGTTGGTTCGCGACGGTGAGTTGCCGCCCCAGCGACAGCATCCAGCTTCACCGCTTCGTGGTCACTTCGATCTATTGACGGGCCCTTTCTTGGCTCCGCAAGTCGCGTCGTGCCGTTCAGTAAGCCGGAAACACGGTGATCAGCGGTCCGCGGCAACTATCATTGAGTTATGCTTGACGTAACACGTAATATGCCGTAAGGTGGGCTTGTGATTGTCAGCTACCGGGACAAGCGCACGAGAGACTTCGCCGCTGGCAAACTGGATCAAGGCTTTTTCGGGATTCGAACGATCCGCGCGACTGAAACTCGACCGCTTGGAGGCGGCGACATCGGTGAGAGACCTTGCTGTATTGCCGGGCAATCGTTTCGAAGCTCTGGCCGGCGACCGCAAGGGCCAGTACAGCGTCCGTATTAACGATCAATGGCGGATTTGCTTCGAGTGGCCGGATCGGGCACCGGGACCATTCAGCGTGGAGATTGTGGATTATCATTAGGAGGACCGCATGGCACTTACTGCTATCCATCCGGGTGAGCACCTGGCCGAGGAACTCAAGGCTCTTGATATGAGCGCAGCTGAACTGGCACGAAAGATTGGTGTACCCACGAATCGGGTTACACAGATCCTGAATGGGACGCGCGCCATTACGGGCGACACGGCTCTGCGCCTCGGGCATTTCTTCGGTACGAGCGCCCAGTTTTGGCTGAATCTACAGAGTCTCTACGATTTGCGACTGGCAGAACAGAAAGCCGGCAAGTCCATCAAGCGACTGCCCACGCTGAAGCCGCGCGAGCCCGTCCACGCGTAAAGCGTTCAAAGCCACTCCGTCTGCGTTGCCTTGGAAGCCCTCATGTCATGGCAACTGATCTCGTGACAGACATCAGGCCAAAAAGCCTGTGGTATACTGTCCGCGTGCAGGAAGGAAATTCTCCAATTCGGTCTGTGCGAGAAGTACATTCTCAGGCTGGCATACTGTCCATTTTACTGTCCATTTTTCAACCAGACCGTAGGGGAAATGGCAGATTTTGGAGACTAACGAGACAGCTGGCGACCGCATTAACTCTGGCGATTTCAATGAAGTAGTCATTCCCTCAACGAGCGGGGGTAATTCAGCGGTAGAATGCCAGCTTCCCAAGCTGGACGTCGCGGGTTCGATCCCCGTCCCCCGCTCCAATATTCTCAATAGCTTACATAGAGTCCCAAAAAGCTTACGGCACTTTTACGACATTTGCATCGCCCATGAAGGCATCCAGGCTGTTTACTGCCCGCCTTCGAGCTTCTACGGACGTTTGAGTGTACACGGTCAAACTCACGTCAAGCGTGTGCCCAAGCTGATCTGCCGCCGTCTCGGGGTCGATTCCCAACTTATGGTGCCAACTCCGGTTGGTTCTCCGCATCACCTGGAAATTCACCCAATCCAGCCCAGTAGCCTTGAGCACCGGCGCGATATGCCGTCTCCAAAAATTATCTATCTCCCGAACCCGCCATACAGCGGTTCGGCCTGTGCTCGCTCAGGTGGTCGCGACCAGCAGCCGATACACAGCGAAGTTCTCGAAAACCTGCCTCCAAGGCCTTGGATGGCAATCAGTTCCACAACAAGCCGAGGATACGTCAAGGCCCGCGGTCGAAAGTAAATCCTGGGCCGTTACTCGCGGGAAGATGTGATGGTCCGTCCTTCTACTGCTTTTCGACGCGTCTCAAATTTCCCCGCGCTGCATTTGCTGGATCAGGTAATCGCAGGAGCGCACGCACAAGGTCATAATGGTGAGGGTGACGTTCTGGCATCCGGAAGACGGGAAAGCTGAGCCGTCCATGACGAAAAGGTTCTTGATGTCGTGGGACTGCTCGAACTGGTTGAGGACGGACGTTTTGGGGTCATTGCCCAT